>URGK01000004.1 GCA_900547295.1 uncultured Eubacteriales bacterium | reverse complement strand
CTGTGTCGAATGGTGTAATTATTTTAGATGGCAAAGATGAAATTTGCTATGGTGGCGATTTGAAAGAGAGGAGGGTGCGGAAACAGGCAATGTGCTGCTTACCATAGAGTGCTGCAGGAGGTGCATCCCGGTCTTGTGACGATACCGGTCAACTGGGATTACAGTATTCCTTACGGGCTTTTGTACAGCAAGGAAGCTCCCGATGATGTGCTTGAATTTGTAGAGGCTGCAAAGGAAATCACCGGGGAAATATAAAAAGCTGCACCCTGTGCACGACAGAATGCAGCCTGTATATTATGCAAGTATTGAAAACCTCTTCTCCTCCAAAGCCTCGTCCTTGTGAATTCTTCTCCGTATTTTTTTGAATACAGGGGAATGGAAATAGCACTCAGAGGTAACCGAAAGCATTTTTTCAAAATCACTGCCGGAAACAGATAAAGCCAGCAGATTTTCGTCCACAAAATGCCTCTGCGCAAGGTCTGTGGCTGTAATTACAGCCTTGGGTCTTTCTTTTTTCATCTCCGCAAAAGGTATTCTAAGCATTGAAGCACAGCCTGAAACTGTAGTTGCAATGGCGCTGTCATACTCTGACCTGTGGTAGCCGTGCAGAACTAAAAGAGCTGAAAGCTGATCGGCATCTGCAAGTATCACAACTATGTCAGGCTTCATACCCTCTCTGTAGGCTTCAAATTTAATGGCATCAAAGCCGCCCATTACGTCTTTGGGCAGATTTTCAAACATAGCCTCGGCAGTCTGCGGATCGCATTTAAATCTTTCACCCGGCGGTGTCCACATCTGGTCTGACCCCTTTGAAAGAAACACTCCAAATCCTCCCGGTATCATCGGTCTTTCGTCTTTGAGTCCGCTGTTGTGGTCAAAGCCTGCGCAGCTGCATGAGCCTTTGCCCAGCACCAGAGTTTCTCCCGCAAGCACTCTGCCAAGCGACTTATATATACAGCCTCCCACATCGTTTAATTTCTCGTTTTGTGAGGAAACTCTTGTAACTGCAATAATTCTGTCCTCAAGTTTAAGTTCTTTAACAAGTTCACCGTAGCTCATAACGCTCTCCTTTCACTATAATATGAATGCAAATGCAACCGCAAACACTATTGCCGGCAGCATATTTGCCACCTTAATCCCGGTATTCCATACAAGATTTATTCCAACGCAGAATATCAGCATGGAGCCTGTAAAGGACAGGTTTGAAATCGCCTGCTGTGTCATTATGGGCTCAAGCAGCCCTGCAACAGCAGTTATGCTGCCCTGAAATACAGCAACGGGAATTGCCGCAAAGGCGCAGCCCTTACCCATTGAGGCTGCCATAATCATTATAATTATGAAGTCCAGTATTGCCTTTGCAACAAGCAGGGAGTAATCTCCCGTAAGTCCGTCCTGCAGTGCGCCCACAACTGCCATTGCTCCTATTGATACCGTGAGCGAGGCTGTAAGAAACGCATCAAGAAACCTGTTGTCGCCATCACTTCCTGTCTTTTTTCTAAGCCATACACCGAAGTTTTCTATGCCCTTTTCGATATCTATAAGCTCGCCTGCAAGGGCTCCGAGGGCATAGCTTAATATCATCATCAGGCTTCCCGATGTTACCAGATGGCCGTCTTCAAAAACAAGCATCTCCTCCATTGTGCCGCCTATTCCTACAAACAGCACGCAAACACCTGCTGTCTTCATCAGCGTGTCCTGAATCTTTTCGGGGAAAAATTTCCTGAGTGCAACGCCCAGAATGCCTGCCGCCACTATTGCCGCTGTATTGATTACTGTGCCTAACCCTATCATATATCTTCTCCTGTAATTTTTATCCCCTGTCATTATATCAGTTTCCTGCTGCCGCAACAAGTATCGCCGCACAATAAAACAGGGCCTCTCTCTGAAGCCCTGTCGATACCGTATGGATTATTTAACTCCTAATTCCTTTGCAACGTTTTCATATTTAGCTGTTCTAGGGAATGCAACGATAAAGTTGTTGTAATCCTGTCCGCTGCCCCATTTGTCGTTCCACGTTTCAAACTGAACATTCCAGCCGAATACAAGTCTTTCAAAACTCTTTACAACATATCCGTCCTGTTCATGGTCTGTAGTGTCATATGAATCAGCAAGAATAAGCACGTCATCCTGAGTTCCGGAAGTTCCCATATCGTCATAGCCTATAATAGTCTGCCAGTGTCCGCCCCAGTCATCTGAACCTATCATCATAGGGATGCCGTTACTGATAAGGTAAGGTATAAGGCCCTTGCTGTCAGCTCCCGCCTGCAGGCAGTAACCGTTGATATAGGATTCTTCACTGTCAGGATCCGTCAGATCATCAATGCTGAATACATACCAGTCTTTCTTATCAAACAGCTGTTTCATACCTTTGAGATAAGTAGCTCCCGCTTCCTTATCCTGTCTTGAATATGAGAGTGAAACATCAGTCTTTGGAGTTTCGCCGTTGTTCATGCCAAACCATTCCATAGCCATAAGCGCTGATGTGCAGCCGCAGGTCCATTCTGTTGACTGCTGTATGGTCTTGTAGTTCTTTAATATTTTGAGTGTCTTTGTAGGTCCGTCACCATTATAGTAGTCATAGAAATTATAGTACGGCGAATAATTGTAATTACCGCTGTATTCAGTATCTTCTATTCCCAGAGGTCCGCCTACTCCTTTGTCCCAGTTCATATATATCCAGTCTGCAAGTGCTGATTCCTCACCTTCTTTAGTAGGATAATACTTCGCAAGGTCAAGCTTGGTCTGCTCTAAAAGTTTGCTGTTAAGCTTGTTTTCAGCCTTATGCTTGAATGTATTGCTTTTAATGTCTGCAAATCCTGCTCCGCTTCTGTCTACTTTGTAGTTCCAGTCTGCCGCATTTTTAGGATATGCAACGAGATATCTTACACTCTGAATATTATCTGCTGCATAGTCGGATAGTCCATAGCACCATTTTTCATATGACTGAATAATGTATCCGTCAGGGTTATGGTCTGTAGTATCATACGGATCCATCATAATCAGCACATCATCACTTGTAACTGTTGTACCCATATCATCATAGCCTATGATTGTCTGCCCATGTCCACCATATGAATTCCATATAGTCATAATCGGGTGGCCTGCTTCAAGATGCGCCTTGATCCATGCAGGATCATAAATTTTTTCAGGATCGTCAAATGAGCTTTCGACAGTCCATGCGCATGTCAGATCAAGTGTCTCTAACTTATTGAATACATTTGCAAGTTCTTTAAGTGAGGTTGCTCCCTCCATCCTTTTTCTCTTGTCACTTCTGAGCGCTGCAAGATCCTCTTCATTGAGATCGCCTCTCTGTCCGTACCAGTCAAGCACTGATATTGCCGTTGACAATACGCAGGTCCAGCCTGTAGTCTGAAGCTGTGTCTTGTAGTTCGGAAGTATTGTAAGGTTTTTGCTTGACTTGGCATTATAGAAGTCATAATCCTTATAGTATGTGTCCTGTTTTGCAGGAATTGAGAAATCTGTAGTACCGCTGTAGTCTCCAAGACCGTAGCCTTCAAGAAGTCTCTGTCCCATAGGGATTCTGTATTCGGCTCCTTCAAAGAGTTTTCTGCCCATTTCATTGCTTACGGCAGGATCTGCCTTCTCGCCGGCTCCGTCAAGCCACTGCATTTTTGAATCCCATTTCTTTATGCCGTCCTTGACTTTGACAACCTGCAGTACGTCTGCTTTCTTATCATTGTCAAGATCTATAAGCTGTACATAGTTTCCTACTATGTTAGCCTTGGTGTATGGCACATATTCAAATTTGTCAGTTGCCGCATCCCACATCTGTACACTTGCATCAGAAGCTACAGGTACATAATTTATCTTGTCTTTTGCATAATATCCGACAAGTGTATAAGGTTTGAGAACCTTATAATCTGTTGCCTCTGCAACTGTTACGGCGCACTCTGCAGCAAGTCCGCCCTCAACTGTCTTAGCAGTTACAACCGCAGTTCCGGCCTTTTTAGGTGTTACAATGCCTTTTTCGTCTACCGATATGATTTCCTCATCGGAAACCGACCATTTAATACCCTTGTTATATACTCCCGCAGGCGCAAGTTTTGCCTTAAGTGCAGCAGTCTTGCCTCCCTCGTAAAGCATCAGTTCTTTTTTATCAAGAGTAATGCCTGTAGGCTTGATATTCTTTACCTTGATTGTTATTGTTTTTTTAACCTTTTTGTCTGCCTTTGATGTTGCTGTGATCTTAACAGTACCTTTTTTAATACCCTTTACAACACCCTTGCTGGTTACAGTGGCAACCTTCTTGTCTGAGGATTTCCACTTAACACTCTTGCTTGCCTTTGACGGCTTGACTGATTTAACCTTGACTGTCACCTTGCCACCGATGTCAACAGTCTTGGCAGTTGCTGAAATTGTCAGTGATTTTGGTTTTACGGTTGCAGCGTCAGCTGTAAGTGAAGTCGCCGCAAAAGTAGTAAAAACAAAAGCAAATGCCAGTGCTATGGAGAATATTCTCCAGCTTTTCTTTGCTTTAAAATTCATTCCTTCTCTCCTTTCATTTAACATAATAACTAGTAGTCTTTTGATTATATCAAAGTATTCTAAATTTTCAATACTTTGATGATAATTGCCCTGCATATTTTTTCATATGCAGATTACTTTGCTCATATTCATACTTGTTAAATTACTTTTGCAACTTGTCTGCGTATTTTACATATTGATTTTTTTCAATATGAACTATACAATTATCTCAAAATAATTTTCAGGAGGAATATATTATGACTGCAAAATATATGGTAACCAGCGGATTTTTGGGCTCAGGCAAGACCACTTCCATGATAGCCTTTGCAGGCAGCATCAATTCCAGAGGGCTTGGCAGCGCAGCCATACTTGCCAACGACCTTGGGCAGGCAATATAGTTGATGCGGAATTTACGGCAACTACCGGTATTAAAACTCTGCCGATTTCGGGAAATTGCATATGCTATCAGCATGAAAATCTTGTAGACAAGCTGCATCAGCTTGAAGCTGCAGGCGCCGACATTATTTTTTCGGATATTCCCGGCTGCGGTATAGGCGCTCTTGATCATGTGTATCTGGAGCTTGATGACAAGGAGAAGGGGCAGTTTACGCTTATGCCGTTTATGTGCATTGTGGATCCCGAAAGAATAAAAATGATCATGCCGCAGGGCGAGGATATAAATCTGCCGGAAGAAATGAAATTCCTGCTTGATGCCCAGATGGCAGAGGCGGATATCATAGTTTTAAATAAGATTGACACTATAAGCGATGCCGAAGCAGATAACATCATCGGCTTCATAAAGGAAAACTATCCTGCAGTGCCTGTTATGGCGATATCTGCGCTCAAAGGTACCGGAGTTGATAATGTCGTTGACTATATTCTCAGCAGCAAGGCTGCAGCGGTTCACAAGGAAATAGGCTACGGTTCGGATGCATTTGTTGCTGCCGAAAGCAGACTGAGCTGGTTCAATACAAGAATTTTCATGGAACAGAGAGAGGACAAAAACATTGATTTCAACGATGTGATTTATGATATATTTGAGGAAATACGAAAAGGTCTTATCTCCAAAAAAAGCAATGTGCCTCACCTCAAAATGTTTGCGGCTGACGATGCCGAAAACATGACGGATTTCTTCAAGGCAAGTCTTATCGGTGTAGACTATGACGTTGAATATTCCAGAAAGCTTGATAAAAAATACAGCGCGCTGTCACTTGTAATCAATGCCCGGGCTGCCGCCGACTCTCAGGATATGAGCGATATAGTAAATGATGCTCTTGACAGTGTTTCCGTCAAATATAATTTAAAGATTAAGACATTTTTTATGGAAATCTTCGGAATGATGGAGGAGGGCAGAGGCAACACAGGCCGCGCCTCAAGATACGAGTAAGCGGTTTTATCGAATTAATGCTAAAAAGACTGCCACATTAATAAGTCATTAATGTGGCAGCCTTTGGTTTAAATCATTCAATCTTCTTCACATCTTTTAATATGTGCTTATCCATCATTCTTACAGTATTTATCAGATCCATCTTGGATGCAACACCAAGCTTTTTGTATATGCTTGTGATATGATGCTTGACTGTATTCTTTGAAATATACAGAAAATCCGCAATATCCTGATATGTAGAGCCTGCATAAAGCAGTTTCATTATAACTGTTTCACGCTCTGTAAGCCCCGCTTCGCCCGCCATATTCTGAAGCCGTGCCTCTTCATTAAGAAGCTTTTTTCCAGCTATAGCGGTTTCAGGAGATCTCTGATACTGCTCAAGGAAACAATGCTTAACAACATACCATAACAAACAGATTCCAAATATTAGTCTGGCTATTGCGGTTACATTTATTCCATTTCCGTAATCTTCATGCAACCCGATATTTCCAAGCACCAGATTTATACTTGCCTTTGTGTTTTGCATACCATCTATAGCTATTACAATCGTAGCTATAAGTGTAAATTTTTTAACAGCAGTCTCTGCCTTTTCCCGGTAAATTTTTTTTATGATTAATACTGCAAGAATTAGATTAATTGAAAATAAAGGCCCTGAAACCGTCAGTTCCAGTATGACTGATAATGTTTTCAAGGTTTTATCCTCAACAAAATACCCTTCCTCCATAATAAATCCGTAATTAATAAAGGTCACCACAAGAAGTATAATATATCCGCATTTTATAAAAAACCATAACCGCCTTGCCATGTCCTTAAAAAGTATTTCTTTTAAAAGCATAAACCATGCAAATTGCATAGAAATAGCAAGCCATATATCTAAAACCCTTATTACTCCTCCACTTCTGTAATAATTAATTATTATGCTGTAATAATCAATTAAAAAATAGAGAATATTTATTAATAAAAGGCAAGTAGCAACAATCAGCAGATAAAAGTTTTCATTCTCAAGATTAATTATCTTACGACTCTTCATTGTTACAATTATTGTAAAAGAAAAAGCCGCTATGATAATTGCTCCTATGTATACAAGTCCCATTGCCCCATGGAAAGTCATATCTGTCACCCCTGTAATTTTTTAATGAATTATTGTTTTAATTATATAACATCAATAAAATATAAACAACGGAATTAAAGCTCCGTTGTTTATATCTGATATGCTTATTACTTATTTGATCAAATCTTTTTAAAGCATTATTTCACAGAAAGCATTTCTGCAAGTTTTTTCATTCCGTCAATTTCATTATTCATGTAAGTCTTTAATTCCGGAATAAGTTTTGTTCTTGCCTTTTCATATACGGCAATTTCATCTTTGAAGCCTTCGCTGTTTGCTCCTGCAAGCAGTGCATGTGTTGCCTCATATGTATCTGCTCTGGCTACCTTCTTTCCATATGAACGATTGTCAGTCAGATATTCACAGAAAACTGTCTTCAGAGCTTCTTCTGAAACCTTGTTGCTGAAGCTGTACGCACCGTATTCTACACCACCGTTTATTTTCCATGCATTTCCGAAAGCAGTTTTGGCATCACCGGCTTTAAGGGCGTTTACTACAGTATCTATAGTATTTATGTTATCCTGAGCAATCTTATGGAATACATATACATTGCCGTCTCCACTCATGCCGAGGAAATTATCCTGCAGGTAGCGATACGCTGCAAGGCCCTGTTTATTAAGTTCTACAGCCTCTTTTATAATTGCTGCAGTGTCCTCGCCTGCTGCAACTGCCTTTTCATATGATGCATTTATCTGTTTTGCCTTTGCAGTATATGCTTTTCCTGCTTCTCTAAGAGCCTTTACACCTGATTTATACGCTTCGGCATCAATACCTGCTTCTTTATACAGGGATTCATTGCCTTCAATTGCTTTTTCAAGTTCTTCGCACCTTAAAGTATAATCAAAAACAACTGCCGGAGAATTGTCTACATACATAGCAACTGCTCCTGAAAATTTGAGAGCATAATCCATAGCCTCTGCGCTGTACTCTTCTTTATCATCATACTTGGTATGATATGTACTCAGTTCATTTCCTTCTGTGCCGTACTGAGCATTAATTTCATAACAAGGAACTCCTTTATACTGATAGCAAATAGCATCACTCATTGGCTGTGAGCCGTTTTTCTGCGCCATATCTGCTGTTGCTCCCAATATTTCAGTCAGTCCGCTTTCTTTTAAAAATTCATTCTGGATTTCATAGTTTTCTTCCGTTGTTCTGAAAGTCCCATTAAGGCCTCCCTGTGTGCCCTTTTTAGCAGGAAGTTCGTAGTTAAGTATTCCAAGAGTTGTTCCCTGCCATTCAGGATGAACTTTTGTTATCATCTGCCATGAGCCTTCTGCCCAATCAGTTTCTGTTCCCTGTCTTCCCCATTCTTCTGCACCATGTGCTATAAATATTATATCATTTAAAGGCTTGTATTCTGAATCAACCATAGCCTTTGCCATTGCCGCAACAAGACCTATCGCAGCGCAGTCATCATTTGTTCCGTAGAAATATTTATCATAATGACCTGCAACAAGTATCTGCTGTCCTGTGTTGCCTGTTCCTTTAATTTTTCCTACTATGTTATATGACGTACCGTTCTGTTTTCCAACCTCATTATCCACAACAAGCTTTGATGTCGGTGTTTTGCCTGCTTTTTTTATCTTTTCTATTCCATTTATGATTTCAAGACCGTCAGCTCTGCTGATGCTTACACAAGGAAGCTTATAGTCAAGAGAGCATAAATCCTGTATCTGACAAGCTGTATCCCACTTGTCGCCTCTCTGGTTACCATCTTTATCAACATACTGGCTGGAATATGACATCAATCCGGCAGCCCCCTGGAAGTACGCTTCATGATAATGAGGTGTAATCCAGTAATCAGTATTCTGATTTATATCAATAAGAACGATTTTACCGTTCATATTTCTGTCATCACCCTTAAGTCCCTGTTCATCGTAATATTTTTCATAATCCGCTTCATATCCGTGTCCCAGATATACAACCTCACCGGTAATTCCCTTGCTGTCTGTACCTGAACTTGCGTAAGATACAGGATTAATTTTAACATTTACATCGGCATCTTTATTTTCAAGTGTGAACTCAGCGCCGTTAAACTGCCATTTATCTACCGTAACCGGCTCTTTTTTTACGTCTTCAAGCCCGATCTTCTTGAATGTATCCGCAAGGTAGTCTGCTGCTCTGTGCTCCGCATCTGAACCTGCAGTTCTCCAGCCTGTGGAATCGTCCCAGTATTTTTCATCGTATGACAAAGTATTTGTTACTTCCCACGCAAAATCCTTATCAACCTTTTCCACATATTTTTCAACGTCTTCTGTCATTGATAAAGGCGCTTTTACAGTAACCTTGCATACTGCTTTTTTACCATTATGAGCTGTAGCTGTAATATTGCAGCTGCCTTCTCCCACTGCAGTGATTTTACCTGCTGATGAAATAGTTGCGACTTTTTTATCTGATGTTGTCCATTTCACCTTCTTGGATACAAGGTTCTTTGAAGGAGTCAGTTCTGCCTTCAGTGTTTCTGTACCTTTAGTACGTAATTCTACCGTTTTATCACTAAGCTTTAATGATTTAACATTCTTAAGCTTACTGTTAGTGGTTCTCATTGAGACAACTGACGAAAAAGAACTTTTATCCTTACCTGCTATGCTCCTCACCTTATATGTATAGGTTTTATTCTTTTTAAGTTCTTTATGCGTAAAGCTTACGCTGCTTCCCTTTTTAAGTGTTTTAACCTTTTTATATTTACCATCTGGAGCTTTCGCATAAACCTCATAGCCTTTAGCTTTGTCTGCCTTATCCCATGAAATTTTTGCTGTTGTTTTTCCTGCTTTGACAATCACATTCTGCGGTGACTTTAATGATGATGCTGCACTTGCCTCTTCAGGAAAAACCATGCCGCACATTCCAAATACTACTGTAAAAGCCAGCAGCACGGAAGTTATACGGCCTAGAAATCTGTGTTTTCTTTTTTCCATACCATTTCCTCCTAATAAAAAATATAATTATATTTATGTTGCTGTAATTCTAGCTTTTTAAGGTTCTTTTCGCAATAGCCCCTTTGTGCCTTTTTTCTAAATTCGATAAATTTTCTGTCTTTTGTGCGCAAATTAAAAGAAGCACGCTTTTGTGCTTCCTTATTCCCGCTATTTCTTGTTCCTAAGCTGTCCGCAGGCAGCATCTATATCGCTTCCCAGCTCGCGTCTTACGGTAGCCGGTATCCCCCGCTGCTCAAGTCTTGTTCTGAAGCTTTCAGCGTGCTTTCTGTCTGCTCCCGCAAGTCCGGTTTCCTTCACCTCATTTAAAGGTATCAGGTTTACATGGCATAATATTCCCTTAAGCAGACCTGCCAGCACATCGGCATGCTCCATACTGTCGTTAACGCCCTTTACAAGCGCATACTCAAATGTGACTCTGCGCCCTGTTTCCTGCGCATATTCACCTGCCGCCGCTATAACTTCTTTAACAGGATATCTGTTGTTTACCGGCATCATTTCACTTCTGATCTCATCGGAAGGAGCATGAAGTGATATTGCAAGCGTCGCCTGAGGAAAATCCTTTGCAAATTTTTTTATTCCGTCTGTAAGCCCGCAGGTAGAAACTGTAATGTTTCTCATTGAAATGTTAAGACCTTCAGGTGAATTTACAAGTTTTAAAAACCTTGCAGCATTTTCGTAATTATGAAACGGCTCTCCCGTCCCCATTATAACTATATGGCCTATTCGCTCTCCCGTATCTTTTTCGACTGCCAGAAGCTGCGCCGCCATTTCCCAGCTTTCAAGGTTTCTCCTGAGGTCTCCTATTGCCGATGCACAGAACCTGCATCCCATGGCGCAGCCTGCCTGAGAGGATATGCATATAGAATTGCCGTATCTGTACTTCATAAATACAGACTCTATTTTTTCTCCGTCAGGCATTTCAAACAGATATTTTCTGGTGCCGTCTGTTTTTGACTCCTGTACTTCGACAATGCGTATATTTTCAAATACTGTTGTCTGCGCCAGTTTTTCCCTCAGAGTTTTCGGCAGATTCCGCATATCTTCAAAGCTGCCTGCTCCTTTATATATCCACTCAAAAACCTGTCGCCCTCTGAAAGGTTTTTCGCCTATTCCTGCCATGAAGTCTTTCATCTCATCTATTGTCATATTTTTTAATACAGGCTTTTCCATTTTCTTTTTTTCCTCGGTTTCTCTGTCTGCTGCGTACTTCCTGCAGCCTGCTGTTCTTCTTCTGTAAGTTTTCTTGAAAAAAGGCTGTGATGCGTTTCTTTTGCACACTGCCAGCCGGGCCTCTGTGTTTCAATGTACTCTGCCATAGTCACTGCGGGATTTCCCGGATAATATTTCTCTACATATTCGTTTACAACCGTCTGCGGCACTTTTTTGAATCTGCCGATATCGTCAGCATCATCTCCCCACCGGCTGCCCAGTTTAAAGCCGTATCCTCTGAGTATCTCTGCCGCATCAGGCTGATAAAAACCTTTTGATATTGCGATTGTATCGAGGTCATAACCCAGCGCTGCATACGCATCTATAATCTGCTTGTGCTCTCTCAAACTGTATTCTCTCATATGTCTCTCCTATTTGAGCACATAAATATCAACGCTCTGCGCTCCCCATGTCATACACTGAATACGGTGGTCGAAATACAAATCGACCGTTGTCCCTGATATTGCAGCGCCTCTGTCTGCCGCAACGGCATAGCCGTATCCGGTGATATAAAGTTTTGTTCCGAAAGGAAAAATATTCGTATCAACTGCCGCTATACCATATTCACATTTGCGCCCTGAGGCCGTATATCTTGTTTCGCTGTAGTTGTATGATACTGCTCTGCAGCCCCTGTAGACTCTGCTGTAGTTCAGGTTTTCGGGAACTGACATATCTATTGCAAGTCCGTATTCCACTATTTTGTCTTTTGGTGTTCTTGTTGTTTCTGTCTTTATTTTCTCTCTTGAATACTCTTTGCCATCAACATATGTCACTTTGAAGGTTGTTTCTCTTATGCCGCTTCGCCCTTTCTGTACTGTGCGGGTTCTTCCGATAGGCACTGCATAGCCGGGTTTGGAAAGAGTATCATAAGAAAGTTTTTCTTTTGATTTTTCTGTTGCAATTTTAACTCTTTTGATTACAATTTCATCGCCTTCACTTACCGTTTCACTCAGCTTCGGAATTGTAATATCATTTTTGCCGAGATTGATTTTGCTGTCCCTGATTACATCACCTACGGTTCTGCCGCTTGTATGGCATATTACTGTCTTATCATCGGAAGTAATTCTAATATCAACCGCAAGTGTGATTTTTACTGTCATATTATCTGTTATTCTGTCATCTTCTTCACAGCTCACTTCGTCATATCTGTCATATTCAATATTATTTGCTTCAAAAAACTGTCCCGCTGTCATTGCGCAGGTTTTATAGCTGCTGCTCTTTATCTCCTTAGAGTCATCTGTATATACTGTTACGGTTTTCGGGATTGCCGCAAAACAGTCTAAAGTTACAATGCCCGCCGCTATTACGGCAATTAAGATAATCAGGCATGCCCTCTTACGTCGGAGCCGTAACCGTAACTCCTCCGGTTTCTTCGGGCCGTTTTTAAAATTAAAGATTTCTTCCATCTGCACCTCTGCTTATTTAATTATTTCATGCCACTATTTTACCGCACTTTTGCCACATTGTCAAAAAAAGTTTATTACTTTTCCCTATTCGGGAAAGAATCCCTTAAACAAACTCCCCTCGTTCCCTTTATTTTGTCATCTATGGCTGCCGGCAAAGAAAAAGCACGCCTGCAGAGGCTGTCCCGGCGCGCATTAATGTCATAGCATTGTATTGATGCCAAAAAACATCTGACCTGCCGGTAAAGCAGTACGGCAGGTCATAAGGTATTAATTTTCTGCTAATTTCCCTGTAGGGCTCATGCTTGAGGCGGATTCTTTACCGTCATCATCAGTTCCGAACAGTACATGCAGATATGAATCTGTATCAGGTCCCGGAAAATCAACTACAGTGTAGCCTTCTCCCCAGTCTGCTGTGCCTTCCTCGTCAACAATACCCTGAACATCAAGGAATTTTTCCATTTCCTTAAAGCTCATGTCTCCCCAGTCTGCCGCTCTTAATTCTTCGTATTTTTCTACAGTCACATAATTATTCGGATTGATTTTATCTCCGCAGCCTGCAAATGAAAATGCAAGCACCAGTACAAATATCACCATAACAACTCTCTTAAAATGCTTTTTGTTCATAAATTCTCCTTTCGCTCAGTACAATGATGATTTACTGCTTTTTTAATATTATATATCTTTTTTTCTGCCGTTTACATGAATCTAAAGATCTATTTTAGTATTATATTTCATTTTCCAATCATTGGCTCTCTCATCACTGACCGGGTGTTTCAGGGAAACAGACAGCTCACCGATACATCCTGCACCGATGAGCTCCTGTTTGCTGTTTATATGAAATCAGCCATAAGCCTCCACTTCGTTTGGCATTGTTGTTGTAACATAAGGTCCGCCTAAGGAACCCTCCCCTATTTCTGAATCGGTCATGTATGCGATTTCATCCATGTTCACATAATACTTGCCGTTAATTTTATAACATGTAAGCCCTACAACCTGTCCGTCCCATATAATGCTCATAGTTGAACGCTCTGCATAGCGGGTTTTGCCGTCGCCTTTCTTTAGAGGCGCAGTTCCGCTGTAACGGCTCATACTGTTAACTACTATAGCATTGTCTTCAAACTTGACATCAAATGATTTATTCGTTACTGACATAAGCTTTGCAACGTCATCGATTTTGAAGTAGTACTGCTTGTTTATCTTATATGCCTCCAGCTCTTTATCTGATCTGGCTTTGGATGTAGCATATGTCGTGAGCCACTTTGTCTCAGACTTCGTTTTTATCTTGCCCTTGCCTGTTTTGTAATAGTTATATTTGTGATGTTCAGTATTCTTAATAGGTATGTAGCAAACCTTGCCGTCATACAGAACTTTATATATCATCGCTGATTCTTTATAATGAGGCTCCGGCCTGTAAACAAACTTACTTACTCCGTAAACTATGGAAATGTCCCCATCTGTCATCGGAATCATGCCGTTAACAGCCTTAAGCTTCCTGTAAGCCGCACCTTCATCCATTTTATATTTTTTCAGAATCTTAATTCCCTCAGGGCTATATGCCATACCACCGTATGAAGACCATGGTCCGTTAAGAACCATTGTGCCCTTCGCTTTGCCCAGCTTCTTTACAGCTGCATATGAACAGCTGTTGGAAAATTCACTTAAGTCCTTTGTCTGGATATAGCATTTCTTAGAGTTAAACCATACTTCGGAGAAACCATTTCCTGCATTTTTCTTTACAACCTGAATTTTAAATCCATTCTTTGCCGAGGCAACGGCAGTGGCCGAAGAATCAGGTTCACTCTTGATTTCTACAGAATCGCCGGTTTTTACTACTGCGTTATACTGGATGGATGGTTTGCTCTCATCTGAACGCTTAAGATTTATCCACTTTGTGTTAACGTAATAAAGACCATCCCGATAGTAAACCTGATAATTTCCGTTTATCGGCGTAGGATTAGTGACCTGAACCAGCTGATTTGTCTTGATCATTCCTCCTGACACATAATTGTCGGCTATAGGAGTTGTCTTTACGTAGAGGTTGCAGGTTGCTGTACCGGATGCAGTAACCTGAGGAACGTTTCTGTCAAGACTGCGGATATCTCTTACATAAATATCCTTAAGCTTAATGAAGTAAATGGCCGGCTTCCAGCTGCCATATTGCTCTCTTCCGATTCCTCCGCAGGTTGTGCTTAAACCCCGGCCCTGATCGATTCCTCCGACATCCCAGACTGCAGCCCATTCTTTGTTATATCCTAAAAGTTTGAACTCAGTACTCTCCGCAACATAGAAGGCTATGTTCTGGTTAGACGGATTGTTTGGTCCCTGATAAGAGTATTTGGTCTTGCTTAATTCCTGGATTCGTAAATCATGCCAGTTCTTAGACGGAGATGATGTAGGCTCGAAATATACCGGAGCCGCACTTCTGGAACCTCTGTTTCTTTTATTGACTGTAGCTATCCCTATATTATAGTAATCCAATCTCTTTGGCAATTCACGCGCATACCATTCTCTTGGTACATTTTTAAAGTAGTTACTTTTAACCTTGCCGGCCAAATTATTCTCACTGCCGTAAAGGTACTGTGAGAAAACTTTCATTTCTACAGGAAACGGATATAATTCTGCACTTGCTTTATCAGTTTCACAAGGATAACCTGTATAGGCAAATGTGTTTGCGGGAATCATGGTAATTATCATCACCATAATGAGAGTTACAATCAAAGATTTCTTAACTCCCGTTTTTCCCTTTTGCATCAGACTCGTCTTCATAATTTTTCTTCCTTCCTTTAACTGTTACGCTGTCATCATGTCCTCTATTCCTTTTATTATACTTCTTTCCCTTATACCATAGCAAGCATTTTCCAGTTCAAAAACACTTCATAATTTTCGTACATTTCCCTCATATAACTCAGAAAACTGCCCGTCCCTTTTATTTAACAGTAACGGTAATCTTAGCTGCCCTGCCGTTTTGGGCTATAGCATATATATTGCAGCGTCCTGCCTTTTCAGCAGTAATTCTGCCTCTGCTGTTTACTTTTGCAACCCTGCTGTCAGAGGACACATATCTCACTTTGTCTGTATGAAGCAGCACCTTTTTGGATGAATATACCTTAACCCTGTTTTTAAGATTAAAGGTCTTCCCTTTATTCAAGGTACATTTCTTTGATGATAAAGCAACCTTGGTCGGATTACCATATTTGTATCCTTTGACATCAGTTACAAAATGTATCTCCTCAGATCTGCTTACAGTTACTCTCCTGCCATCAACTAGCCTGTATGCCTTGATATAGTATTTATAGAAGGTGTTCTTTGCAGTTTTCTTATGAACAAATACTGTATTGTCATTGCCCTTAAGAGTTGCAAGCTTCTTGAATTTATATACCTTATCTGTGTTGCATCTGTTACCGTATACATAATATCCGTCTGCACCGGATACCTTGTTAAAGGTTATTTTTGTTCCGGTTTTCTTTGAGTATTTAATCGACCTGACATAAATCACCTTGTCCGAGGTTTTTTTAACATGTGCAGGTTTGACATTATTACTGCTGTCTTCTTCAATCACATAATGGCTGAAGTGGCTTATCGTAAGCACTGCTGTTTTGCCGTCATATTTTACAGGGACCTTTTCTTTTTTGCCGTTATCGTCAATATACCATGCTCTTACTCTTTTTTTGTCAGAATAAGGCACTTTGATTTCAACACTGCCTCCTTTAAAGTCAGTTATCCTTATGCCTCCCGATATGAAGTATGCATCTATAAGCTTAGGATTCTTCATCCCCTTAAGAGTATCTTTCTGCGCCTTGTTCATGGATTCTAAAGCATCCTGATGTTTATCAACCACCAGTTTCAGATCTGAACCGTTCATCTGCTCTATGATATTTTTAAGAGTCGCTCTGTCCATATTCACAGTGGTTTCAGTAAGTTTGATGCTTACATTATCAGTCTCGGAGTCATATATATTCTCAAGACTGTTCTTAGTCACTGTTACTTCTGCGATCTCATTTGGCAGTACTGTCAAGTCTATTGTGATATCAACGCCTGCGCCTGCCTTGTCAATATCGTTCCTGCCTATTTCAGCTATAGAAGCAGTATCTCCTGAAATCTCCGCAGTAATCTTGACAGAGGTTTTATCTCCTGTTACATCTACAGTGACAGTATCGTTCTTAGGCGGAGTAACGCCGCCACCCGAATGCCGTTTAGGTACAGATTCTGTTTTTGCGGTCCCGCATACTTCGCAGGTGTATGTCTTAATCCCTTCTTCTGTTGTGGTAGGAGGAGTAGTTATTTCTCCATCATTCCATTTATGCGCTTCTTTAGCATTTATGCTATCACAACGTGAGCACTTCTTCCAATGGTCTTTATCATCAGACTGCTGCACAGTATAGTCGTGTCCCAGTTTATCTGCTGTTTTTACATCTGTCTTTGTCTGCTTCTCAAACGCACTGTTCTCAAATGTTGCTGTGTAGGTCGAAAGTTCATCTTCCGTACATGACTTCTGCTGTGTTACTGCCACTGCTGCAGTAACGGTTTCGCTCTCCTTATGGCTGTCATCACGAGAGCATATTCTTTCTGCTGTACACTTTGTTCCGTTCCATACATAAGTTGGAGCTCCATAGTCATGGTCTAGTTTATCTGCTGTTTTTACATCTGTCTTTGTCTGCTTCTCAAATGCACTGTTCTCAAATGTTGCTGTGTAGGTCGAAAGTTCATCTTCCGTACATGACTTCTGCTGTGTTACTGCCACTGCTGCAGTAACGGTTTCGCTCTCCTTATGGCTGTCATCACGAGAGCATATTCTTTCTGCTGTACACTTTGTTCCGTTCCATACATAAGTTGGAGCCCCAAAACTATGTCCTAATACATTGCCATCTTCGAAGGTTTCTGTACCCACTTTACCACATACTCTGCAGGATTTATAATATATAGCTTTGGCAGTACAAGTTGCATCACTTACCTTATATCTATCCGCTACTTTTTCTTGAGTAAAATCATGTGCTAATAAATCACCGTACTCTTTACCACAGGTGCTGCAAACTGCTCTCTGAGTGCATGTTGCTGTTCCTCCAGAGCAGGCCGCTTCATTCGCTCTAGCACTACAGCAGCTGTATACTTGCCAATGCTTATCATTTCCAGTCTGCCATTCTCCTAATGTTCCGGTGTGATTGTCTGCATTTATTCCACCGACTTCAAAGGTGTCTGTGCCTGCTTCACCGCATGCACAGGACTTATAGTATAGAGCCTTATTTGTGCAAGTCGCAGCAGTTTTCAAATAGCTTTCTCTTACAATTTGCTGATTATATTCATGGGCTGTTTTTGTATCTGTCGCATCACAGTTACTGCATTTATGCCAATGCAGACTCTCATCTGACTCCCACACCGACGCATTATAGTTGTGTTTGCACGCTACAAGATAAGTAGTGTAGTTGCTTGTTTTTGTGAATATACCGGTACTATCATTCTCATAAGCAAATTTGCCCGGAACAGCCCATGTTGCATTATCCGCCTGCGCAATTTCAATGTAACCATTCGCATCAGGTGTATTCTCCGTTGTTACGCCAATTTTAGCATTGCTGTCGAGTTCACCTACAATATTTAAAGTCTTATCACTTGGCAAATAGACATTGTTTGCTGTACCACCAGAGAGGTTCCCTTTTGAAATTATATTTCCACTGATATTCGCTCCACCTGAAACATTAAGCTTACCACTATCCAAATACACACCGCCGCCGGTTGCGTTTTCCGAGTTATTTACAGTATTTTCAATAATACTCGCCGAGCCAGAAACTGTCAGATTATGGCTCTCGTTATAACTATACATATATACACCGCCACCTTTATTGGCGCTATTATTTTTAATCTCTCCACCGGTCAAAGTAAAATTATCATTATATGCAGCTATACCGCCACCATATTCGCTGGCTGTATTTCCACTTATTGTTCCTCCATGCATATTAAACGAAGCGGCAACCATACTTACACCACCGCCATCATTGTTTCGGACTTCATTGCTACTTATTGTGCCTCCATACATATTAAATGTACCGCCACCATATGCGTTTACACCGCCGCCACCATAATTACTCGCTACTTCAACAACGTTATTGCTGATTTCACCACCATACATATTAAAGTCAGCATTTTGCAGCTCTACGCCTGCGCCATCACGTCCATCACCTTTACTCCCTACATGGTTGTCACTGATTTTGCCGCCATACATAGTGAAAGTGGCTTTACCACCAGAGCTTGTTCCAACTCTTACTCCTCTGCCGTTGTATTTCACACCATTAGTCGTACCATGTGTGATATTTCCTGTTCCCTTGCAGTCACACAATATGAGATTTGCATCATTATAAACTACAATAGTCGCCTCAAAAACACTACTATCATTACTATTACGAACTATCTTATGTCCATTCAGGCAAAGATATAATGTTTCCCCCGCTTCTACATCTATACAATGGCTCATTGCTACGTCCTGTGTCAGATACACATACATAGTGTTAGTATTCTCAAACTTTATCCCCCACTTTGACTCATTGTACACGTCTTCCCACTTTTGCCACGCAGCAGGTTTATTATGTCCTGTATCTGTGCAATTTATATCCCCACATATACAATGTGTATGTGCAGTTACAGTCGTTCCTTCTTCTCCTTCCCCATACGCATCTACCATATTCAGGGTCTCTGCTACCCCTGCAATCAGACATACACACAGGGCCAATATAAGTATTCTTAGTCGTTTCATCTTCCTAACCTTCATATGCTACCTCTTTCTTGACAAAATTCAACGATATATTCTATAATTCTATATATATCTTACATCGTTCAACTATGAACGAATCAACCTTTTTTTACAGTTAATTTCATATGAAGGGGTGAAAATCATGAGCAGCGAAAAAAAAGAACTTTTTCGAATAGCGCAGGTTGCGAAAGCCTGCAGCCTTTCGCGGAGCACAATCCTGCGAATGGAGGAGAGCGGGCTTCTGACTCCGGCATATACAGATCCCGGAAGCGGCCGCAGGTATTATGACAATCATAATGTTTCACACATTATGGTAATAGAAAATCTTAAATATATGGGTCTTGACAAGGAGGAAATCCTTGAATATTTTAAAAGCGGCGGCAAAACGGAAAGTATGCTGGCGCCTCTGGAGCAAAAGCTTTCGATGCTACAAAGAAGCGTCGAGGAAATGCGTATACGCTCAGGCCATTGGGACAATCTGTCTGCCGATATTATTGACCTACCGGAATGTGTATGCTGCGTAAGCACCCAAAAGGGACTTACTGTTTCACAGAAATATGATGCAATGTACGGTTTTTATCACGAATGTGTAGACAAGGGATATGCTCTCGGCAGAGAGCCGCTGTTTGCTGTAAGCGAACGCACTGACTACCTTGAGGGCACTCTGACTACAGAACCGTTTACATTCCATGTGTGTATTCCGGTAGTACCTGAGAAAGCTCCTGCTGAGGCTGTGGTTTTTCCTGCATGCAGGGCACTTTCGGTGCTTTACCTTGGCAGCTACAAAGATGTGGATACTGCATGGCTTGCTCTCGGCAGAGAGGCAAGGGAGAGAAATCTGAAACCTGCGGGCTATCCCCGCGTACTTGGTATAGTAGCCCCTTATACAGGCCGCGAAATAGACCCAGAGCTTTACTGCTCAAGACTGGTGCTTCCGATTACTGAGCAGGATTAAGCTTCTGTTTAAGACAGAGTAAAACCGGAGAGAAGTCTTTTTCTCTCCGGCATATTTTTTGTGTATTACATTTTTTCTACTGCTATTCCTGTCTTGTGTCCGTTAAGGTCAAATTCCTCAGGCGCATCGTTTTCTTCTAATTTAAGCGCAAGGGTTTCTTTCATAATGTAGTCTTTGTGCTTCTTAACAGCTGCTGAAATTTCATCATCTGCCGCTATTGTGATGCTGATGTTGTCCATCATTTCAAGACCCTTTTGTTTTCTAAGCTGCTGAACCTTGGAGATAAGCTCTCTTGCGAAGCCCTCGTCTATAAGGTCTGCATCAAGATTTGTGTCGAGGATTACAAACAGGTTGTTTTCCATTGCAACCGCAAAGCCTTCCTTGGCGTCAATTCTTACATCCACGAAGTCCTTTTCGATCTTCATATCGTCATCGCCGACCTTGAGGACATATTTACCGCCTGTTTCAAGCTCTGCCACTACTGCTGCCGCATCCGCCGCTGCAAGGGCTGCTCCGAAAGCCTTGATATTTTTGCCCAGAACAGGTCCTGCAACCTTGAAGTTAGGTTTCAGTGAGTAATTCATATATTTATCCAGCTGTTTTTCAAACTTAACGTCCTTGACATTGAGTTCCTCCATAATAAGAGGTACAAGGTCCTCTATGAGGGCTTCATACTTGCCGTCCACAAGGATTTCGTTAAGCGGCTGTCTTACTTTAATTCTTTCTTTTTCACGGATACCTCTGCCCAGCGCAACCATATCTCTTACAAGGTCCATTCTTTCCTCTACCTTTTCGTCGATAAGATCTGCATCTGATTTAGGGAAGAAGCTCAGGTGAACCGATTCGGCGCCTGTAAGGTCTGTATAAATCTCGTCTGAGATAAACGGTGCGAACGGAGCCATAAGCTGTGCAACGCCTACGAGAATTTCATAGGTTGTAGCGTATACGCTCTTCTTGTCCTCTGTCAGTTCTTCTGCCCAGAATCTTCTTCTTGCTCTTCTGATGTACCAGTTGGACAGGTCTTCAACCACGAAGTTCTGTATCTTTCTTACGGTCTTCATATGGTCATATCTGTTCATTTCCTCTGTAACATCATCAATGAGTCTGTTGTACTTGGAGAGTATCCATCTGTCAAGCTCAGGACGTTTTCTGTAGTCAACAAATACCTTGCCGATATCTATATTGTCCTGATTTGAGTAAAGTACGAAGAAGTTGTATACGTTTCGCAGTGTTCCGAAGAATTTGCTTGTGATTTCTATAAGGCCGTCCTCGTCAAACTTGGTCGGTGACCATGCAGGTGAAGTGTGAAGCAGATACCATCTGGTAGCATCTGCACCGTATTTATCAAGCATTTCAAACGGATTTACAGTGTTGCCCACGTGCTTGCTCATCTTCTTGCCGTTCTTGTCGAGGATAAGGTCGTTTACCAGTACGTTTCTGTACGGAGCCTGTCCCTTGATGAATACTGAAATTGCAAGCAGCGAGTAGAACCAGCCTCTTGTCTGGTCTATACCCTCGCAGATGAAGTCTGCCGGGAACAGCTCTGTATCAAAGTTCTCGGAGTTCTCAAACGGATAGTGCTGCTGTGCAAACGGCATAGCGCCTGAGTCAAACCAGCAGTCCATAACCTCAGGTATTCTTGTCATTTTCTTGCCGCAGTGAGGGCATTTGATATGAACGTCATCAACATACGGTCTGTGAAGCTCTATGCTCTCATCTATGTCTTCTATTGATTTTTCAACCAGCTCTGCCCTTGAGCCTATGCACTCAAGGTGTCCGCATTCACATCTCCAGATAGGAATAGGAGTTCCCCAGTATCTGTTTCTTGAGATTGCCCAGTCTTTTACGTCTGCAATCCAGTTGCCGAATCTCTTCTCTCCGACATAATCAGGATACCAGTTGACTTTGTTGTTAGCCTCAACCAGCTGATCCTTGAGCTTGCTCATTTCGATATACCAGCTTGGCTTCGCATAGTAGATAAGCGGTGTACCGCATCTCCAGCAGTGAGGATAGTTGTGCTCAACCTTTGCTTTTGCGAAGATTTTGTTTTCGGCTGCCAGCCATTTGATGATTTCAACATCAAGGCCGTCTTCCATTACAAATCTGCCCTCCCATGGAGTTGCAGTATAGAGTCCCTGCTCATTTACAGGGTTTATTACAGGAAGATTATATTTTCTGCCGCACTGATAGTCGTCTTCACCGAACGCCGGAGCGGTATGAACGATACCTGTACCGTCTTCTGTTGTTACATAGTCCATACATGTAACGAAGAATGCTTTTTTGTCAGCCTTTACAAACGGCATAAGCTGTTCGTATTCTATATATTCAAGGTCGCTGCCTTTCATTTCTTCGATGACTTCATAGTTGCCCTCGCCGAGAACCTTATCTGCAAGGCTCTTGCCTACATAAAATACGCTGCCCTCTTCATCGCCTGCGGTCATCTTAACCTTGAGGTAATCGTAGTCAGGTCCTACTGTAAGCGCCACGTTTGCAGCCAGTGTCCAAGGAGTGGTTGTCCATGCAAGGAAGTATTCGTCTGCGTCTTTTCTCTTGAATTTTGCTGTGATAGTTGTTGTCTTGACTTCCTTGTATCCCTGCGCTACCTCGTGTGATGCAAGTCCTGTTCCGCATCTTGGGCAGAACGGAAGTATCTTGTGACCTTCATATACGAGGCCTGCCTTGAAGAATTCCTTGATAATCCACCAGCCTGTCTCGATGTAGTTGTTGTCCAGTGTGATATACGGGTTCTCCATATCGGCCATATATGCCATACGGTCACTCATCTGCTCCCACATGTCTGTGTATGTGAATACGGACTCCCTGCACTTTTCGTTGAATTCTTTGATGCCGTATTTTTCGATGTCCTGCTTGCCGGACATTTTGAGCTGCTTTTCGACTTCGATTTCAACCGGCAGTCCGTGAGTATCCCAGCCTGCCTTACGGTGCACCTGATAGCCCTGCATTGTCTTGTAACGGTTTACGGAGTCCTTGAGGGTTCTTGCCATTACGTGATGTATGCCCGGTTTGCCGTTGGCCGTAGGCGGACCTTCATAGAAGTTAAATGTCGGCATACCCTCTCTTGTTGATATACATTTGCCAAGAAGATCTTCTTCTTTCCATTTAGCTACCTGTTCTTTCTGAACCTCGGCTATAGGTTTTTCTGATAAGTTTTTAAACATTTGTTTCATTACCCTTTCTGTTTTAGTTGTTTGGGGATATAAAAAATCCCCAACTCACAAAAGTGAATTAGGGACGATTTTACAAAACCGCGGTACCACCCTAGTTACATATTAATAAATATGTCGCTCATTAGTACAACAGGCTCCGGAGTGATATTCAGACCTGCTTCACCGATGCTCTCTCAGCATACGAGCATCTCTCTGTAAGGATATTACACAGGCTTACTGGTTCCATCACAGCCAATATTCGATTACTACTCATTTTACTAAAAAAGTAATGGGGGTGTCAAGGGTTATGCGGGTAAAAGTTTAATACTTTATTATGCAAGCAAACATATGCATCCTGTCTCTATTTCCACAGATTATCAGGATAAATCCCTTTGTCCTTCATTGACTGCAGCGCAGCTGTAACGCTCTCCTTATCCTCTTTGTATGTCACACCGTACCATTTGTCAGATGAGTTCAATACTTTTACTTTTGCAATGCCCTCTGATATAACCTCATCCACCACGCCCGGCAGGAAGTATTCGCCCTTTTGCGGGTTATCCTCAAGAGTCTGCTTCATAAATGCCGGAAATCTGCTTTCGAGCTGCTTCATAAAGTCTGCGGTAAATCCCCAGAAGTTCATAGACACAGGCGTTCCCTTGTCAACATAAACAAGGCGCTCTCCCTCCTCATACACTATATCCTCTCCGTGCCACATTATCTTTGTTCTCTCATTGATATCCGCAAGATATCCTCCGCTGTCAACATCACAGACACCTCTTGAAACATAGCCGCTTTCAGAAAGGGTGTTTTCGACCTTGTATGCCACCATACAATAATCATCTTCCGCCTGCTCCAGAAATTCATAGATGGCAAGGAATGCCCCTGCACCGTAAAAGTCATCTGCATTGATTACTGCAAACGGTCCGTCAACTATGTTTCTTGCCGCAAGCACAGCGTGACCTGTTCCCCATGGCTTTACTCTGCCCTCAGGAATTTCAAATTCCTCCGGGATATCTTCAAGGCTCTGATAAGCATATTCAATCTCCATATACTTATCGGCTCTGCCTTTAATCAGCTGTTCGAAGTCCTCCTGCATTTCCTCTTTGATAACTATAACGGCTTTTTTGAAGCCTGCCATATATGCGTCATACAGGGAAAAATCAAGAATAATCTCTCCCTGCTCCGTTATTTTGTCCATCTGTTTGAGGCCGCCGTATCTTGAACCCATTCCGGCCGCCATTATTATCAATACCGGTTCTTTCATTTGATTTCCCTCCCTGATGTCCTGATATATATGCTTTCGTATATCGTACAGGCTGCAAAACCTGTCATAATCCCTGTCCATAAGAAAAGCATACGGTATTTCTCTGTCTGAAAGAGCCTGCTCCCAGAGCTTTTCTGTGCTGAGGTCCTCATCTGCTATGTATACTCTGCCATGCTTCAGAATATCGGCGCACATATCATCAAGCGCAATGCCGTCACTGCAGACGGCAACAAATTCCGACCTGTCCTCAAGACTCTTAAGCACTTCATATTCTTTGTTTCTGTAGCCGTGCTCTCCGTCCATCATACATATTTTTCTGATGCTTCTGCCGTCAGATGCTTCTATCAGCTTATCAATATCAATATATTCATAGCCGTACTGTTTTGCCAGCTCCTGCGCCAGCTGTTTCCTGCGGCTTCCTATAAAGCCGGTTACATAAATTCTGCTGCTGTCCATATATACCTCCGCTCGCTTTGTTATAATTATATAATATTATTTGTCATTATCAAAGGATTGAGATATAATTTGTCTGAAGAATTTATATGTAAAGGAGACGAGGTTATGATATATCTTGGTACAGATGTGGAAAAAGAAGCTGCCATTACAGTAGCAAAGCTTATGGCTGCGGCGGCAAAAACTGCGCCTAAGGGCTGCGGCGAGGATAATGTCGAGGTTTTAATTCTTGACGGAGCCGACAAGGACAGGCTGACAGAGGCGATGAGAGAAATAGGCAAAGAGCCTGAACAGGAGTTTTTCATAAGGGACGCAGCCAATATAGATGCATCACACTGCATACTTCTGATAGGGGCTAAAAATTCACCTATCGGTCTTGAGGGCTGCAGCTACTGCGGTTTTGAAAACTGCGCTGAAATGGTCAAGGCTGGCGCAAACTGCGCATTTAATATTACAGACCTTGGCATAGCTGTAGGTTCAGCCGTATCGGTTGCCGCAGACAACAGAATAGACAACCGCGTTTTATTCTCGGCCGGAAAGGCTGCTGTCAGATCTGGATTTATGTCTGAAACCGTAAGAGTATGCTATGGTATTCCTCTTGCAACTGCAAGCAAGAGCGTATTCTATGACAGAGCAGAGCAGGCAGAAGGTTAACAGTATATATAATTTTCAGTAAAAAGGCATATACCACAAAGTAAATGTATATGCCTTTAATATTATCTTCATTTTTCAATTTCTTATTTGAGTTCTCTGAACATATCGTAAAACTCATTCTTGCACTGATTTACAATTTCAATTGCAATCTTATGGTTATATGCGTGCGCCACATTATTCCTTGCAGAAAGAGCCTTTAACCATACCTGTTCATTATGGATCGTCCCTGCCTGATATGCGGTCTTTAATATGGTCTTAGGAGAGCCTGCAGCGCTCTCTTTAAAAGCGCTGCAAAAATTATTATATCCCTGCACAGATATTCCTTCCCTATTCTATCCCCGCAAATATTCTCGCAATTTCCTCCTTAGCCTTTTCGATACTGCTTTCGTCCGGCAGAATTACAGAAGCGTAGGCATTGCCCGCAGAATAGCATGGCTGTGAACTGCCCTCTCCGTCAAGGCTTATCTTTTTGATATCCCACTTAGCCATATCATCAAGCTGCATCTTCACAATCGCTTTAATATCTGTATCACTCATATTTGTTTCAATATAGCTGGAAAGGCTGCTCAGTATGGAGCTGTACCTGGTAAGCAGCGTTGAGCTTGAGGTAACCTTGTCAAGCACCGCCGCAAGCACTATCTGTTGATTTTTGATACGCTGCCTGTCACCGTCGGAAAATGATTTTCTCTCTCGTGCAAATGCAAGAGCCGAAGCGCCGTTAAGATGATTTTGTCCCGCTGTGAAATAAAAGCCCTCATTCTGTCTGCCGTGAGTCACAAAGGTAAAATCGGAGTTCACATCAACTCCGCCTATGGCATCGACCAGATTTGTAACGGTGGTGAAATTGCATTTATAGTAGTAATTGATATCACAGCCCAGAAGATCCTCTGCCGTAGCCACAGTTTCATCAGCGCTGTATATACCTGTATGTGTCAGCTTGTCCATCTGTTGATATGTATGAAGCTTCACATAATAGTCTCTCGGAATCGAGGTCAGCAGTATTTTCTTTGTCTTAGGATTAACTGTCACCAGCATATTCACATCTGATCTTGACAGCACATCAATGGTACCCGTAGTATCAAGTCCTGTTATGTAAATATTAAAAGTCTCCTTTGTAACATCCACAGCCTTCGCCTGTGAAGCCGTTTCTTTTTCCACATACACGCTGTATATTATTCTGGTGCTGTCCTCAAAGCCTGTGTGACTTTCACTGTAAACATCCATTATTCCCTTTGATAAGAATATCGCCTCATAGGACTTGTCGGCAAGTCCGCCCATAAGCTTGTCCGTATCGGTGCTGTACTCGTAGTTAAAGCTTACTCCCGGCTCTTTCATTTCATCTGTAAGCAGCTCCTGAGCATCAAGATACTCACTGTCCAGTTCGCTGGTTATATATACATCTTTGCCCTGCAAATCCTCCGGTTTTTCCATTGCGCTGTCCGCGTTAACTACAACACAGTATTCCGACAGATCCTTGCCGTTATCGCTTATCTGATTAAAAAAGCTGCCTGCCTGAAGCATATATATGCCGCCTGTCACATATGCGGCCGCAAACAGGATGCTCAGCACAAGACCGGTTATCCTCACGCCCTTTTTTCTTTTTCTGCCCAGAGAAAGTATTCCCGTAATCACGCTGAGCACAACTATATCGCCGCAGCCTGCGCATATGTATTTACCGGGCAATGCATCAACCATTGTAACTGATACCGCTGCAAACATCGCCGCAAGTATATAGATTATATAGAATATTACTGCTGCAATTTTGAGTCCGTTTCGTTTATCTTTATTTCGCATAAATTATCCTCCTGCTTTATCTCCCTTTATATATGACACCTGTCCTTCAAATAAGGTGACAGAATTTCGACAAATTTCGCTACAAAGAAAGTATACCATCTGAAGCCGGTTTGCACTAGCAAATAATTTTCAGAAAAATATGTGTAACCTTTAGGCCGTAATTTTGTTATACTTATGTATACAAAATAACAGGCTATAGTCTGCGAAAGGGAAGGAGATACCTTGGACAACAGAATACTATCCGAGCTTTACAATGCGTATGCAAGGGAACTCTACCTGTATCTTTATTCCCTCTGCAAAGACGCACAGCTGGCAGAGGATCTGATGCAGGAGAGCTTCTGCAAGGCAATACTGGCTTTAAGCTCCGAACATACAAATATGAGGGCATGGCTTTACACGGTAGCAAGAAACCTGTGTCTGAACGAGCTGAAAAAAAGAAACAGAGAAAGCTATGACAACAACCTGCACAGCCTCAGCGACTCCGTTTCTGACGCTGCCGAGCATTTAATTTCAGAGGAACGGTCAAAGGCTGTATTCAAAGCCCTGTCAAGACTTGAACTGCGCAGACGCGAAATACTGCAATTGCAGTATTTCAGCAGTTTCACACTCAAATCGGCAGCAAAATTTCTGGGAATGTCCTACGACAATGCCAGAGTGCTGAGCCACAGAGCAAAACAGGAACTGAAAAAACATCTCAAGGAGGACGGTTATGAAATATTTTGTCCATTTCATCAGCCCCGAAGCAGTCTGTACATACCGTCTTTAAGCCCGTCTATAGACAGTCTGAACATGGGAAATACCTTTTCGATTTCAGCAAAAGACTCCGGCATCCACGCTATATTTTCCTCTCTCTCCTGAGGGTGAAGCCATATGGAGTGCCTGTATCTTTCCCGAAACTTTTTAAACCACGTTATCCCGTCATTGCTCTCCGACACAGACCAGCTGCTTTGTGATCCGTCCATAAGCTCGTGCATTGCCATATCTGCATCACCTACAAAAATAACCTTGTATTCCTTTGAAATATTCCTTATAACCCAGTCGGTTTTTATGGTATCCGCAGGATTTATAGACGGATCCCTGTAAAGCTTATCCTCCAGACAGTTATGAAAATAGTATATTTTCAGATCCGAAAAGGTATTAGCCTTATTAAGCGATTGAAACAGCAGGCTGCACAGCTCCTCGTAAGGCTTCATTGAACCTCCGGAGTCAATAAGCACCATTAGCTTGAGCCTGTTTTTTCTCGGCGGCTGCATCTTAATATCCAAGATACCCGCCTGTCTGCATGTGCCGTCAACAGTTCCCCGTATATCCAGCTCCTCATCGCTGCTGTCAAGCTTTCGTGACAATTCCCTGAGCAGCCTGAATGCTATCTGAAACTGTCTTGACTCGATTGTGCAGTCTGTACGCCAGTCCCGAAATCTCCTGTCGCCCCGCGCATGCACTATACTTTTGCCGCCTGCGCCCTGCATCATCGGACCGCTTCCGCTTCCCGGGCCTGCACCCTGTCCTGCCGAATTGGCTTTACTCATAATCTCTCCTGCACCAAAAGCTTGAATTTCACTGTTTTCCTCATCATATAATGCAAGCAGTTCATCAATCCGGTCTGAAACAAAAGCCGCATCCGGCTTGTTTTTCTGTATATAGCCTGCCAGTGCATTCTTTACAAGCTCCGGCTGCTCCTTAATTACGGATATTTCCTCTTTAAACGCATCTGAATCTACATTTCTGAAATACCGGCAAAACAGCTCTTCATATTTATCCAGATCACTTTCTGTCTTAACAAGAAGCGCTCTGCTCAATACATAGAAGCCTCTGAATGACTGTCCGTGCAGACCCATACTTAGGCCCTCCATAAGGGAAAGCCAGTCGTGCAGCGATACTTTAATTCCGCCTCTGCGAAGAAAAACGAGAAATCCCAGAAACATTACCTGAGGCCTCCTGTGCTTTTCTTTACGGTATCCATATCCTCATCCTTTTTAATCAGGAAACTGAGCAGCGGCAGATCCTGTCTTAGTCTTTCTGTATCCATACCGCTCAATTTAAGTGCGCTTATCCAGTCTAAAAGCTCACTTGTTCCCGGTTTTTTCTTGAGCTCAAAATACTCACGCACATAGAAAAACGCATCCAGTACCTGCTCTATAAGGTGGGTTTCGATGTCGGGATAATGCGCAAGTATTATATCCCTCATAAGTTTTTCATCGGGAAATTCAATAAAGTGAAATGCGCATCTGCGCAGAAATGCATCGGGCAGCTCTTTTTCGGCATTTGATGTTATGATAACAATAGGAGGATTTTTAGCTTTAATTGTTTCGTCTGTTTCAGGTATATAGAATTCCATACGGTCAAGCTCCCACAGCAGGTCATTTGGAAACTCCAGATCCGCCTTGTCGATTTCGTCTATAAGCAGCACGCACTGCTCCTCAGATGTAAAGGCCTCGCCTATTTTACCGAGCTTAATGTAGCGTTTGATATCCTCTACTCCCTCATTTCCAAGCTCGCTGTCATAGAGTCTGCGCACCACGTCATACTGATAAAGTCCGTCAGAGGCTTTGGTGGTAGATTTGATGCTCCATACAATAAGCTCCTTGCCCAGCGCTTTGGCGATTGACTCTGCCAGAGCTGTCTTGCCTGTCCCCGGCTCTCCCTTTACAAGCAGCGGCTTGTTCATTTTTATGGCGATATTGGCCGTAAGCATTAAATCGTCATCTACTATATAGTCATCGGTTCCTTTAAACTGATATATTGTTTCGTTCATACTACAACTCCTTGATTTTTCTTAACTGTATTTTACCTGTATCTTTCAGCGTTTTCAATGTTTTTATGCAGATGGAAAAATACCGCGGCAAAATAATACTCCCTGCAAATATCGCATCGCAGGGAGCTTTTAATATTATCTTTATTTCAAACTATTTAATTACGTCTGTTCCCATATATTTTACCAGCGCTTCAGGAACCTTAACGCTTCCGTCTGCCTGCTGATAATTTTCAAGGATAGCTGCGACAGTTCTTCCTACTGCAAGGCCTGAGCCGTTGAGAGTATGAACAAATTCAGCCTTGCCCTTAGGCTCTCTTCTAAATCTGATGTTCGCTCTTCTTGCCTGATAGTCCTCAAAGTTTGAGCATGATGATATTTCAACGTATCTGCCGTAGCTTGGCATCCATACTTCGATATCATATGTCATAGCTGAACTGAAGCCTAAATCTCCTGCCGAAAGCTTAACAACTCTGTACGGAATATTGAGTATCTGAAGCACTTCTTCTGCCGCGTGAGTCAGGCTTTCGAGTTCATCATAGGAATTGTCAGGGTTTGCGAATTTAACAAGCTCAACCTTGTTGAACTGGTGCTGTCTTATCAGACCTCTTGTATCTCTTCCTGCTGAGCCTGCTTCTTTTCTGAAGCAAGGAGTATATGCGGTATAGTATATAGGAAGGTCTGCGCCGTTTAGGATTTCTCCTGCTCTTAAGTTGGTTACAGGAACCTCTGCTGTAGGGATAAGGAAGTGATCCTTCGCAGGTACGTAGAACATATCGTCTTCAAATTTAGGAAGCTGTCCTGTGCCTGTCATAGCAGCTCTGCCAACCATAAACGGCGGAAGAATTTCTGTAAATCCGTGTTCCTCTGTATGCAGGTTAAGCATAAAGTTTATAACTGATCTTTCAAGTCTTGCGCCAAGACCCTTATATACTGTAAATCTTGTTCCCGAAAGCTTTGCAGCTCTTTCAAAATCGAGAATATCAAGGTCCTCGCCTATATCCCAGTGCGCCTTAGGCTCAAAATCAAAGGATGTAGGCTCTCCCCATTTTCTCAGTTCAACATTGTCCTGATCGTCCTTGCCGTCAGGTACTGTAGGGTGAGGTGTGTTAGGTACATTAAGGAGAGCATCTTTGAGATTTGCTTCAGCTTCTGATACCTGTTCATCAAGGGCCTTTATTTTATCCGAAAGCTCTTTCATTTCTTCCATAAGAGCTGTTGTATCCTCACCGTTTTTCTTCATCTGAGGTATTTTTTTTGATTCGATTTTCTGCAGGTTTTTCATCTGCTCAACTTCTGCAAGTATGCTTCTTCTTTTTTCATCGAAAACCATAACATTGTCAATGCCGAAGTCGCCCTTGCCTCTTCTCTCCACTGCGGCTTTTACATTGTCAAAATCTTCTCTTAGTCTTTTAATGTCTAACATTTTCTCATCTCCTGTTATAATAGATTTCTTTTATATGAACTATACATATCAATCAGTTTACGAATCTCCCGCTGTGCTTCAAGCTGCAGCCGTGATGCCAGATTGTAATCTGCCTTATCCAGCGCATCGCTTATCTTCTTGAGTATGCAGAATTTATTCATGGTATTCTTGGCAATCTTATCTCTCTGTGCGGAAATCTTTGCCCACATACCTATATCATAGTCTGTAGCGCTTTCGTTGTGAAGCTTTCTGCAGCTTCTGACCGTATCCATTGCATTAGGAATTATTCTGTTGTAAAGCTCTGTAGCCCACTGGTTTACTATGGCTTCCCTGTAGGACTCAAGAACTATGTCGGTCATTACGCCGCCGCTCTTGAATATTTCGAGCTTGTCGGGGTATTTATCAAACGCACTTATATTCTCCCATACTGTTTCAGGCGGTCTGCCGAATATATCATCTCTTTCCTCCGGAGTATAGTGTGCAAATACGTCTTTTTCACTTCTGTACTCTCTGCCGGTTTCAAGATAGAAATCCTCTTCACCTTTCTTCTTGGAAATTGACTTCTCAAGCTCAGCAGGTGTCTTGCCCGCAGTTACCGCAGCTCTGATACCGTCAAGCATTGCCATATATGAAGCCGCAATTACAAGGTATGTATTGCTGTTAGGGTTCGGGGAACGAAGCTCAAATCTTGTGGCAAGCGGATTGCCTGCTTCTCTGATAAGTCCCGCAAGTACCGTTCTGTTTCTTGACGGTGCCTCAACGCTGTGTCCCATAGAAGTTACTGTGCATACAGGAGCCTCAAATCCCGGTTTAAGTCTGTTAAAAGCATCGTTGGTTGCACTTATAAACGGATTTATAACCTCATAGTTGTTGAGAATACCCATAAGCGCGCCATAGCCGATTACATTGAGGAAGTCCTTGCCGTCCTTTGATGAGAACATGCTTACGACTCTGCCGTCCTTAAGCTTTGCCGCAAGACCAAGGTGGGTATGCTCACCGCTTCCTGCAACGCCCTCCATAGGCTTTGCCATAAATGTAACGTCAAGACCGTGCAGTCTGAATATATCTCTTACTATATATTTTACCTGTTTTTCGTTGTCCGCAGCCTGCAGGGCATCTGAATATTTCCAGTCGACTTCAAGCTGCTCCATTATGTGATCGTAATGTCCGGAGTGTCCCATCTTGGCCTTGACGCCGCCGACCTCCTTGTGACCCATTTCCATTTCAAGACCGTAGCGGTCAAGAATGTTAAGTGTTCTTTCGAGAGCTGTACGAACCGGCCCCACTGTCCTCTTCCAGTACTGCTCCTTGAGCTCCTGCGCTGTGGTAAGCTGCTCTCTGTCAGACTGCTCATCCGGTGTTTTAACCCAGAATTCCAGCTCTGTCGCAGAGGTTACTATTAGCTCCTCAATCTCATCGGCGCTGTCTAAATCCATATATTCAAAAACATACGGATTAGCCTTAAGAAGCTCCATCAGTTCTTTTTTGAAGTCTGCCACAGCATCGCGAAGCACTACTCTTGAGCCTACTTCAAATGTATCGTTGTGGCGCAGATATGACGGTATTCTGAGGCTTCCCACAGGAAGTCCGATGCTCTGCGGCACATGGTCAAAATTATAGTCAACATACCAGTTCACATCAAGATCCGGTATTATATCAACCTTAGCGTTGTTAAGGTCTGCAATTTTAGGAAGCACTACTGATGAGCCGTCAGTCTGCACGCCCTCTGTAAGAAACTTGTCAATGTCTTTTATAAAGGCTCTGACAGGTATCTTTTCGTCTGTTCCGTGTCCGCCTATATCAATACCCACTAAAGATACAAACTGAACTTCCGGATGTTCGTTTAATATTGTTTTAATTCTATCTGCCGAATGGTCTTCCGGCCCGATAGTAAAAAGCATTTTGTCAAAATCAAAATCCAGCATGTATTCCTCCAATCAAATTAAATTGCAATGGACATTCCGGTGTTTTCCGGAATGTCCCGCTTTATTATTTCTGTAATTCATTCAAGTATTTTTCCAGCTGATCAAGATATTTGCCGTAGCCCTCCCAGTCGCCGTTTTTCAAAGCTGACTGCGCGCTGTCATACGCCTCTGCTGCAGCCTTGATAAGCTCTGCCTGTGACATCTGACCGTCATCGGCGGTCTGTGATGAAGAATTGTCACTGCCGCTGCTTATGTCGGTTTCTCCAAACAGAGATTCCAACGCCTCGGCAAGTGTCGGCTTGTATGCAATCTGGTCATTGAAAGCAACGATTACTCTCTTGACCTCCGGTATACTTTCTTTGTTTGCTTCAAGATAAACCGGTTCAACATACAGTAGCGAGTCCTCTATAGGGATTACAAACAGGTTGCCTCTGCTGTATGATGTTCCCGCCGAGCTCCACAGTGCAAATTCCTTGGAAATCTCAGGGTTCTGGTCTATCAGAGCCTCTATCTGCATAGGGCCGTAAACAGCCTTGCTCTTAGGGAATGTGTAGAGAACTATCTGACCGTAGTTGTCGCCGTCGTTTCTTGCAATGAGAAGCGAGGTCATATTTCTCTTGCCCTTAGGAGTATATGGTATAGAGTTTACAAACTCAGCGTCTTTTTCGCCCGGAAGCTTGAGTATATAGTAGTTAGGAGTCATTTCTTTTTCGTCCTTGCCGTATATCTCATTTGCTATTGACCATATATCCTCGTTCTGATAGAAAGCATTGACATCATTCATATGATATCTTTCGTAGATTGTAGCCTGTATATCAAACATTGTGTTCGGATATCTGACATGAGCCTTAACCGCTTCGTCCATTTCATCAAAGTTCTTGAACAGCTTAGGATATATCTTCTGCAGTGTCTTTGCTATAGGGTCGCTGTCATCAACCACATAGTAGCTGGTGTCGCCGTTATATGCGTCTATAACTACCTTTACAGAGTTTCTGATATAGTTTGTGCTGCTCTGCTGGCTGTACGGCTCCGAGTACGGATAGCTTGATGTTGTTGTATATGCGTCATATATCCAGTACAGTCCGCCGTTTGCAGTAACCATATACGGATTTTTGTCATATGTCAGATAAGGCATTATCTTCTTGACTCTTGATGTGATGTTTCTGTTGATAACAATCTTTGAGTCGCTGGTTATATTTGATGAAACCAGCAGCTTGAGTGATCTTTCTCTGATTGAGAACAGACATCTGTTTGCAAAGTTCATCCTGATACCCGCTGTACCTGAGTACTTGGTGTACTGGTTTGCCTCATCTCCCGGATAGTCAAACTCTTCTTCATCGGTGCCTACAAGGATATAGTCGTTTGTAAGCTGACCGAAGTATATTGCAGGGTTGTCAATCTGGATTTCATCAACCGATGACTGAGGCGGAATATCTCCGACAAGCACATCCGGCTGTCCGCTCGATGTAACCTTGTCAACTCTTGATAATGTCACGCCGTAGCCGTGAGTATATTTGATGTGTCTGTTAAGCCACGTATCGCTTATCTTGCTTCCGTCGATGTCAACCTCTCTTGCCGCAAGGAATGTCTGTGTATATTCACCGTTCACATAGTATCTGTCTACAAATACGTCATTGAAGTTATAGTATGTTCTGATAGCCTGCGTCTGATTGTAGAATTTGTTTGCAGGTGAATAGTCATTTATTCTGATGTTTGTTATGGTTTCAGGGTTGTTGTTGATATCAGTGCTGTCAAGGTTCTTGCTTGCAGCAAATGATTTGGTTGTAACATTGTCAACACCGTATGCGTACTGTGTATACTCTATATTTCTCTCAAGGTATTTGCTTTCCTTGTTTAATTCGTCAGGTGATACAACATAGTTCTGAACCAGTACCGCTCCGCCTGCTCCCACAAGTCCCACAAGTATCATAATTATAGGGACGATTGCTATTGTCTTGACCTTCTTTTTGCTTATTCCGATTATGAAGCCTGCCGCTCCCAAAAGCGAAAGGCCTGCAAGGACTCTGTACATCCACAGAGTAACCGTCACGTCTGTATAGCCTGCTCCGTATACCGCACCCGTATGGTTGTAAAGCAGGTCGTACTGCTTGAGGAAAAAGTCCACTGCCAGCATTACGAAGAATATAACGCCTACAACTATAAGCTGCTTCGATGCGATGTGCAGAAGCTGGTTGAAGTTGTCGCTGTCAAACTGTTTTTTCTTTCTTGCAGGTCTGTGCACAGGACCTCTGCCGCCAAACGACTCTGCAAACTTGCCAAACATATCGCCAAGACCGCCAGCATTGTCAAAGCCTGCAAAACCTGAACCCTGCTGCGACGATTCATCATCAAAACTGTCTTCTCCTGCATCTTCAAATACGGTTGGTTTTCTCATTGACAGCAGCATCGCATAATAAATAAGGGTGATTATTATAAATGCTACTGACAGAGCTATGATTATGCCGTTGACCTCTTTGATAAACGGCAGTTTAAATACATAAAGCGAAATATCGTTATTATACAACGGGTCTGAAATATCGAAATCAGTGCTCTTTGCAAAGTTCAGCCATTTGTACCACAGGTTTGACACGCAGAAGTAGGTTGCAACACAGGAGAAAATTCCTGCCAGCACCCAGCTTATTATGTTCATAGCTTTCTCATTAGGCGCATCTAAGGATTCAACTTTTTTGTAATATCCCTTTTTGAGCAGCTTCAGGTAAATATATACCAGAAATCCCACTACGATAAAGACCGGAACTCCGATTTTTATCTGAGTTAAAAGCTTAGTAAAGAATACGCTCACATATCCCAGTTCTTTGAACCAGAGAAAGTCTGTGATAAATCCCACTAAGGCAAATACCAGAAGCAGAAATGCAATTACCGCCAAAACTATCCATCTGGCTTTTGATCCTCTTTTCTTTTTTTCCAAAATCTTTCCTCCTAAAAAATATTATTGATTAAAACTCAGGAAAAGATACCTCTAATCCAGTTTTCTATAACTGTAAGTTTCGGTTCTATGAACTGCGCCGCTGCGGACTCAGGGAACTGGAACCTTATAATCATCATCGCAATCATAAATGCAAGTATTACAGCCAGTATAACTATTACAACGGTTGCCGCTCTGCCTCCTGCAGAAACCGGCTCATCTTCTTCGTATTCATCGGTTTCCTCAGGCTCGCTGCTCCAGAAGTTGTCGTCCTTGAAATCTCCCAGATGAAACTCCCCTGTCTGCTCTTTGACTCTGCGGCCGCGTTTTTTCTTTGGTGCATCTTCGGCTGCCGCAGTTTCCTGCTGCTCCTGCGGTTCCTCCGGCTGCTCCTCTTCGGAAATATCCTGCACCTTTGGCAGCTCCTGCTCTGCTGTTTCTTTTACTTCCTCCGGTGCAGACTCCGGCTCGTTTGTTTTGGCAGCCTGTACCTCTGCAGACTCCTCTGAAACATCTTCTGTATCAGGAAGCTCTTCCACTATTTCCTCTACGTTTTTGTAGTCTTCTTCTATTTTTTTGTCGAGAGCATCTATTCCAAACTGCTCCTCTGCTTTTTTGAGGAACTCGGCAAACTGATCTCTGCTTATCTGCTGTGTGGCAACTCTTACCTTTTCGGGTGACTGCGACTGTGCCGCATCCTCTTCAAGCTGCTGCTCCAGATTGTCACTGTTAAACAGAAGCTCTCTTGCTCTTGCCATTTCCTCTATCTGATTTACAGGCTGCTCTGTCTCAGGTGCAGATTCCATTGTCTGCTCCTGCTTATTTTCGGGCGCCTGCTCCTCAGGCTGCTTCTCCGCCTCTGCTTCCTGTGCAGGTTCAGGAGGCCACTGACCCGAAATATCATCTTCGTCTACTTTGAGAGGGATTTCTGTTTTCGGAGCTACCGGTATGTACTCTGTCTTTTCGGCCTCTTTGCGCTTCCTGCGTCTTCTCGCAAGTCCTGTTTCCTCTGCCTGAGGCTGCTCCTGCTCCTCAGGGTCCTCGTCAAGTACGATTTCTTTATTTACGTTGTCAAGGTTATACGCCTCAAGACGAAGCTCTCTTTCTTCCTTGGCTTTTCTGACTCTTTCGTGCTCCTTGTTCAAAAGCTCCTGGAACTCAGCGTTCTTTTTGCTGAAAGTATAGAAGTCGTCCTCTCTGCTGCCGAATTTATCTGCGGACTTGCGCTCCGCAGGCTGTACAGCGCCTGACGGGTCAAATACAAAATCGCTTACAGGCTCATAGTTTCTGCCCGGCAGACGTGAAGCCTCTGAAATTCTGTCGTTTACTGTTCTTTCTTTTTTGACTCCGAGAAGATCTCCCCAGTCAAAGCTTGCAGCGTCTTCTGTTTTTCTCTGCTGCCTGTTGAAATCACCCAGATCCCATTTAAAGTCAAAGTTCTCTTTAGTCTCAGGTACAGTATTCGGGTCAAAGACTATTTCTCTGTTCTCCGGTTCCTGTGTCTTTTTTTCAACTTTTGTCCCGCATACAGGGCAGAAATTATCATTATCAAGAAGCTCTTTGCCGCAATTTCTACAATACATTATTTCCCTCCGTCTTGCTGTCTATATCGTAACTCTAAGGTCTGTCTAAAATTCTGAATATTACTTTAGATTATACTACAAAACAGTGTCTATGGCAATTCCATAGACACTTAAAATTCCCCGCACGGCCTATTTTTTTACAGGCGCTTCCCGCTTTTAGCTATAATCCTGCATATCGGATAAAGCGCTGCAAACAGCAGAGCGGCCATAATTAAATACCAGCAGCTTTCAAGGTGAAGCCCTCTCAGCACTCCGCTGTAATCAGAAGCCGTTGCAATCGCATTTATACTCATGTGGGCAAATACCGGCACCCACAGTTTCTGATAGGTTTCGTACACAAAGGCCAGAAACAGCCCCACTCCCACAGCGCGTATGCCCTGCACAAGATTAAGATGTATCACGGCCCATACCGCAGAGGACAAGATTGCCGAAAACCAGAAGCCGCTTATGCTCCTGAAGCTTTTAAATACAAGTCCTCTGAATACAAGCTCCTCCATAAGAGGCGCGCATATTACTATCGAAAGCACCGACAGCAGCAGGTTTCCGTCTTTTAATATTATTTCCACATTGTCAAAGACAGGGAATGCTCCCCATATAGCCGCAAGCTTTATGGCAAGTCCTATTGCAACAGAGGTAATAACAGCTCCCGCCGCCGTGCACAAAAGCCCCATGCCGCCGGTATCCCTGAGCCTTATTCTCTCGCTGCCTCTTTCGGGTCTGAACAGGAGTATGTAGGAGGGGATAAACAGAATAATCATTGCAATATCCATCAGTATATATGTAGTATTGCTCCAATCGCTTGTTTTTCCTCCGTCAAACACAGGAAACAGCGCCGTTCCTATTATCTTCTGAAGCTCATATACTGCTGCTGCCGCAGCCAGCGCGATTACAAACGGCAGAATTAAAGGCATTTCTCTTTTTTTCATTGTTCTTCGTTCCTTTCCTGAGAAGTTCTATATATATAGTGCAAAAAACGGCAAAAATGTTGCACGAAAAAGGACAGTTTTTAAAATTTATTCAAAAAAATTTTATTTTGCCTTGACAGTGTACTGTCTGTTATAGTACACTCAAGACACAAAAGAAAGGAGGCTGAAATGTTTCAGATAGATTCAAAGAGTCGTAAATCCATTTACGAACAGGTGATAGACAATATCAAAGAGCTTATTATGCGAAATGTACTGCCGCCTCAGAGCAAGCTTCCCTCTGTGCGCGAGCTTTCAAAGCAGCTTCTGATAAACCCGAACACTGTGCAGAAGGCATACAAAGAGCTTGAACGGCAGGGGTATATCTATACGTCTGCAGGACTTGGCACATTTGTATCCGAAATCGACACAAATGTACTGGATATGCAGAAATACAAGGACATTATAGAGCATATCAGATTCTATATAGAGGAGCTTTACTATATCGGGCTTACAGATGAGGATATACTCAGAGCTGTAGGCGAAATTATAAAGGAAAGGGGTGAGCATCTTGATTAAAGTTTCAAAGGTCGATAAGCATTTTGAAAATGTTCACGCGCTCAAAAGTGTTTCAATGTGCATCAGAAGGGGTTCTATATATGGTCTTGTCGGCACCAACGGCAGCGGCAAAACCACAATTTTAAAGCACATTACAGGAATTATAAGGCCTGATTCGGGCAGCATCACTTTAGACGGAAGAGCTATCTACGAGAACACTTCCGCAAAGCAGCGCATATGCTTTGTACCAGATGATTTATTCTTCTTCGGAAACTACAATCTTAACGATATGCGCAGGCTCTATGCCGGCATGTATCAGAAGTGGAACGGTCAGAGGTTTGATGCTCTTGTAAACGCTTTCGGCCTTGACCGCAGCAAAAAGATAATAAGGTTTTCAAAGGGTATGCAGAAACAGGCGGCTTTCACACTTGCCATATCGGCAATGCCCGATGCCCTTATTCTCGACGAGCCTGTTGACGGACTTGATCCTATAGTAAGAAGAACAGTATGGGATATCATAGTAAATGATGTTGCTGAAAGAGAAATGACAGTCCTGATATCATCACACAATCTCAAGGAGATAGAGGGCATCTGCGATACGGTGGGAATACTCTCGGCAGGAGAACTGGTGCTTGAAAGAGAGCTTGACGATCTCAAATCGAATATACACAAAGTACAGGTTGCCTTTGCAAAGCCGCAGCCAGACGTTTACAGCGCACTTAACATTCTCAGCCGAAACACCAGCGGCAGCGTAGATATGCTGATTGTCAGAAACAGCGCAGAGGAAATAGAAGACGCGCTCAACCCATACAGTCCGCTGATCCTGGATATGCTTCCGCTTACACTTGAAGAGATTTTCATTTATGAACTGGGAGGTGAAAAGAATGAATACAGCAGCATCCTGCTCTAAGCCAATCAGAACAATAATACTGAATGATTTCAGGAGATTCTGGGTTTTATCACTGGCTGAATTTCTGGTGCTTTTTCTTGCCACCACCGCAGCAGTAATTATAAATTACTCGAATCTTCAGTCCATAGCAATGTACATACAGTCAACTATGGATATGTCCAACGTGTTTATGACAGGCTCGGTCTACATATTTACAATGATTGCAGCGATTGTGGTTTTCAGATATATGCACCTTGTAAATGCTGCCGCCGTATGTCACAGCCTGCCTGTAACCAGAGGTCAGCTGTACATAGGGCATCTGATTTCCGGATATGTTCTTGCAGCTGCACCTGTTATAGTAAACAGTGCAATACTTATGATACTGTCAAAACCTGTATATTATGACGAGAATATGTACTACAGTTCCGCCACAGAAGCTATAAGAGGCAGAGATATGTTTACGGTAAAGGCCGTTCTTGTCACAATGCTTCTTCTGCTCCTGATTATGCTGTTTGTATATGTGATATCGGTATTTGCGGGTATGCTCTGCGGCACCTCCGTAATGCACATCATCGGTGCTGTCGGTCTTAATGTTCTGGCGCCCGCACTGCTTGCCTTTGTCTGTGAATATGCGCAGCTTTTCCTTTACGGGTTTTCGACATCATCGGCAATGCGCCACACAATCAAACTGTCCACGCCTGTACTTAGCATATCGTCTATGAGAGCCAGAGCCTTTCCGAATTCGGACAGCATAAATATTCTGCCTGTAATTGTATATATTCTCATAGCGGCTGTGATTGTCGCTGCAGGATACTTCCTCTACAGACAGAGAAAGCTTGAAAATGCGGCAGAACCGCTTGCTTTCAAAATCATGGTACCTGTAGTATGCGGTCTCATAACTTTCTTTGCGGCAACGCTTATCGGTCTGTTCGCAGGCGAAGAAAGCAGATTTTTCATATGGTTTATCGCAGGCACCGCTGTGTTTTATATACTGAGCCGTATGCTGGCGCTCAAGACAACAAGAGTTTTTAACAGAAACACGTTCAAAGCCTTTGGTGTATATGCGGTAATAATAGCGTTATTCATAAGTATATTTGCCTTTGATGTCACAGGTTATGAGAACAGAATACCAAAACAAGCGGACATCAAATCAGTATCAACCGATATACTTTCCCGGTATATACAGACTGACCGGAAAGCAAACCGTGCTGAATTCACTTCAAAGGAGAACATAGAGAATATCAGAAATCTCCACAGGGAGTTTCTCCTGCGGAAATCCGGCGCAGTAATCTCCGGAAGTCTGGATTCTTTCCTTGGGGATTCGGAGAGAAGCTGCAGCTACACGCTCAAAAACAGCCATACTTTAAAGAGAAGCTATGATGCATCTTTTGACTTCATAAAAAACAGCAGGGCAATCAAAGCAATCTACGAGTCTGACGAATACAAGGATATATACTCGCTGTATAACAATGATTTCCTCAATGATTTGAGCAATGTTTCAGTATCGCTGGTGTCATATACATCCGATGAATATTACTCAGCAGAGATAAAAACTGCAGAAATTGACGGACTGATTGCCGCTATTGAAAAAGATTTTAAGGGCAGAACCTTTGAAGAGGAACTTGATGCAAACAAAGCTCTCGGAGCTATAGAGATTTCTCTGTCCGGTCCTGACAAAGACGGAGATTATGGCAGCTGTAACAGAATTCCTGTGCTTGACAGTGATACAAACACAATACGCTGGCTTAAAAAGCACAGCTATTATTCAGAGATTGACCCCTCAGAATATATTGTAAAAAGCGCATCGCTGTTTAATAATTCCAATGACAGTACCCTTGATATTTCAAAGAGGTTAAAAGGAAAAACGCTTAAAGAAATTCGGAAGCTTTACCCCTGCGTAGCCGAGGAGGCAGGCGCATACTATGAACTGTCCCTCGATCTGAAGCGAAAGGGATCTTCAACGACATACTATTATTCTATGTCCTATTCAAAGGAAACACTTCCGGAAGATTTCAGAGATCTAATTTTAAAATAGAAATAATAAAGGCGCAGTCTGCAAATGCAAGCTGCGTCTCCTATTTTCTGTCTGCCACGAAATCTCTAAAGGCTGCCGCTGCGGGAGATAAATAGGCATCGTTGTTCTGTACCATAAAAAATTCCCGCCTGTACGGCGGATATTCAATCTCTAGAATTGATATATCAAGCTTCATAAGCATATCCATGTAAGGAACCACGGCAATTCCAAATCCTCCTGCCACCAGACCCGCAATAACCTGATCCTCCTCGTTTTCGCACGAAATCTGCGGCTTTGCCTCTATATCTTCAAACAGTCTGTCTACCACGTTTCGTATTCCTGAGCCTTTTGCAAAATATATCTGAGGATAAGGCAGGGTTTCCTCAAGGCTCACAGCCTTGCGCTCTGCAAGAGGGTGTCCTTTTGGCACTATAACAACAAGCTTCTGTTCGTGTACAGGGATTGCTGTCATATTCAGCTCCGGCTTTGGCGCAGAGCTGAACACAAGGTCAAAAGCTCTGTCCGAAAGTCCCTTAATCAGAGGCTCCGTCCTCTCTGTATGGAAAGTAAACTGAATGTTTTTTCCGGGGTTTTCTCTGATAAATTCCGCCGCAAGCTGCGGTATAAAATCAATTCCGAGAACCCGCAGAAATCCAAGTCTTATGAGTCCCTCTCCTCTGGCGCTTTTCTTCATGGAAGCAACTCCCTCATCAAGTGTAGCAAGAGTTCTTTTAGCCGTATCGAGAAATTCCTCGCCAAATCTCGTCAGAACTGTATTCCTGCCTTTCTTCTCAAAGAGCTGTACGCCCAGTTCTTTTTCCATCTGACGCATGGCGTGGCTTAAGCTGGGCTGTGAAATACACAGAATTTCCGCCGCCTTTGTATAATGCTGCACCTCCGCAAGCTTAACAAAATATCTGATATAGTCTAAATTCATATAGGTCTCCCTCCTTTTTTCATTATACTATAATCCATAGATACAAACTATAGTTTAATCAAAACTATCAATTTGTTTTAATGTGTTTTTTGTGATACAGTTAAATCAGTTGCAATAAGCAGCGGGAAAGGACTTTATTTATGAAACGCAAAGAAACATTGGACGACCGGCCTGTAATTCCCGGAGAGGCGGCTCTCGGTATTGCCCTCGTTATAAACACATTGGGCGTGATACTGATGCTTTACTCCGGCTCGGGGATATCCGCCATTTCCAGTGTTCCCTACGCTTTTTCCAGAGTTTTTCCTGTATTCACGCTTGGCACATGGACATATCTGTTTCAGGGAGTACTTGTATTAAGCCTTATGATTATGAGGCGAAAATTCATTCCCTCATATATGTTCAACTTCGTCATAGGCTTTATCTTCGGCAAGCTGCTGGATTTACATTCACTGTGGGTTGACGCACTTCCCGATTCGCTTCCATGGCGCATAGCATATTTTGTAATAAGTTATGTAATGATATGCATAGGAATTGCGCTGTGCAACCGCTGCGGGCTTCCCATCACTCCTACCGATCTGTTTCCGAGGGAGCTTACAGTCATTACATCACTTGGCTATTCAAAAATAAAGATAGGCTTTGATGCGCTCTGCATTACGGCAACCGCCGCAATGACCTACTTTGCCCCGGGCCATATATCGGGACTTGGCATAGGCACTGTACTTGCGGCTCTTAATATGGGAAAGATTATCGACATATTCGGTACTCAGATGGACAAAAGATTTACATTCAGAGCATATCTGCCGGAGCAGGCAGAACGGCTGCTGAGAGCAGCAGCTAAATAGAGACTTGTTTTCAAGGAGGTTATCATATGAACACTTTTTTAATACTGGTGACATACAAAACCAGACCGGGAGTCAGAGAAGAATTTTTAAATAAAATATATGCTTCAGATATTCTTAAAAAAATCCATCAGGAGGACGGCTGTATTTCCTACAGCTATTACCTTGATGCAGACGATTCCGACACAATACTGCTACTTGAGGAATGGGAGTCTGAAGCCTGCCAGAAAGCACATATGCAGACACTTCATATGAAGGAGTTTATGCCTGTTAAAGAATCCTATGTATCTGTTACAAAGGTACGAAAAATACAGCTTTAATACTTAGGAAGCGGATATCTACCGCCGTTTCCTAATATATATATAGATATGATGGCTTCCGCCTGATATACTGCAATGCGGGAGCTGTCAACATCCTCCCTTAACATTTCGTGAATTATATCATACGAAGAATAGAGCCCTGCATCAGTTGCAAGGCTCTGTTTTTCAGTTAAAGCAGCATTCTGTCATTATCTATTTCGAATTTTTCCACAAGCTTTTCGACAGTCATTTCATCACGGTCCTGCCCTGAGATATCCATAACTATCCTGCCCGCCTGCATCAGAATTGTTCTGTTGCCGTGTTCAAGGGCAGCTTTCATATTGTGAGTTATCATCATTGTACACATTCCGCCCTCGCCTGCAAACTTATCCGTAAGCTCAAGGACTTTCTTTGCAGCAGACGGGTCAAGAGCCGCAGTATGCTCATCTAAAAGCAGCAGCTTAGGCTTTGAAATCACTGCCATAAACAGTGTAAGCGCCTGTCTCTGTCCGCCGGAAAGAAGTCTTGCCTTTTCTTTCATTCTGTCTTCAAGACCCATTCCCAGCATAGAAAGCTTCTCTCTGAAAAGCTCTCTGTCCGCTTTGTTTATGCCTGCCTGCAGGCCTCTGCTTCTTGTCTTGTTATATGCAATAGACAGGTTTTCCTCGATAGTCATATCAAAGGCAGTACCCTTTAGAGGGTCCTGAAAAACACGCCCTATATATCTTGCTCTTTTGTGTTCAGGGAGCTTTGAAAGCTCTATACCGTCAAGCATAATGCTTCCGCTGTCTGACGGAAATACTCCCGCAATAGAGTTCATAAGCGTGGATTTGCCTGCGCCGTTACTGCCTATTATTGTAATGAAATCCCCCTCTCTGCCGTGAAAGTCGATACCGTCAAGGGCCCTAAGCTCATTTATTGTACCTTTTCCGAAAGTTTTCACAAGGTTTTCTATTTTAAGCATTTTTTCTGCCCCCTTTATCCTTTTTTCTAAACAGGGAGAAGTTCTCACCCAGAAGTCCCATAGAAAGAGCGATTGTAACGATTATCGCCGATACCAGCTTCAGATCTGTCGGTGGCATACCTATGTAAAGCGCAATCGCTATTACCATTCTGTAAAGCACTGCTCCCAGAGCCACCGCAATGAGCCTCCTGATAAGGCTGCGTGTTCCGAATATAACCTCGCCGATGATTACCGACGCCAGCCCTATAACAACCATTCCGACGCCCATACCGACATCTGAATATCCCTGATACTGCGCCAGCATGCCGCCTGCAAGACCTACAAGGCCGTTTGATACGGCAAGTCCCAGAAGCTTCATATTATCACTGCTGATACCGTAGGCTCTGACCATTTCCTCGTTGTCGCCTGTAGCGCGGAGTGCAAAGCCCTTGCGCGTATTTAAAAATCCGTACATGAGAGCAATTATAACGGCTGCAATAATCGCCCCTATAATTATCGAGCTGTATTCAAAGCCGCCGAATAAATCTCCCGCTTTTCTGTATATGGTAGGTACGTTGTTGAGATTAACGTTGGCCTTGCCCTGTATTCTTAAATTAATTGAGTAAATTCCCAGCATTACAAGTATACCCGCAAGCAAAGGCTGTATCTTGAGCTTGGTATTAAGCAGCGCTGTAATAGCTCCCGCTCCCATACCCAGCACAAATGAAGCCGCCAGCGCCAGTATGCACATAAGCGCCTGCATATGCGGGCTCATATCTGCCGCGGCAGTGCATATTACCGCCGATATTGCAGCGCCCGTAACTATGCTTCCGTCAACCGTAAGATCAGGTGTATTAAGTGTTCTGAATGATAAAAATACTCCAAGGGCCAATATTGAATATATCAGCCCTAGTTCCAATGATTCCAATAAGATAATGATTAGCATTTGTACTGTCCTTTATAAATCCTCTTTTGCAAGATCTGTTGCTTTACTTAATATTGATTCAGGAATTTCAACTCCGATAGCTGCCGCTGTCTCGCTGTTAATGTAGATACCTGTTTCGTCCATTGTTCTTACAGGCATAGTTGCTGTGTCAGCTCCGTTAAGAACCTCAACAACCATATTTGCTGTCTGCTGTCCTAGGTATTCATAGTCAACACCTGATGTTGCAAATGCTCCGTCCTTTACCATTGAGTCCGCGCCTACATAAAACGGTATTTTTGCCTTTGTGAACACTTCATTTGCAGTAGCTATTGATGTTGCAACAGTATTGTCTGTAGGTGAGAATACGATGTCGCATTTCTTTGCAAGGCTCTGTGCCGCTGTCTGAATTTCGTTGGCGCTTGTAATAGCTGTTTCGATTACTTCAAAACCGTTGGCATCTGCATACTCTTTAAGGCTCTCAACTGTTGCAACTGAATTTGTTTCACTTGAGTTGTAAAGCGCGCCTATAGTTTTAAATCCCGGTGTCAGCTCTTTGGCAAGGTCTATTATCTGACCCACGTCAATTGCATCTGATGTTCCTGTAATGTTTCCTCCCGGATTTTCAAGGTCTGAAACAACCTCTGCCGCTACAGGGTCAGTAACTGCTGAGAATATGATTGGAATATCTTTTGTTTCGCCCATGGCAACCTGTGCAGCAGGAGTTGTTATTGCTACAATCACATCAACCTTGTCCGCAACAAAGCCCTGGCATATAGTCTTAAGGTTTGACTGCTCGCCCTGTGCATTCTGATAATCTATTGTTATGTTTTCGCCGTCTACATAGCCCTCTGCTTCAAGCTCTGCTATGATTGACTCTCTGATCTGGTCTAAAGATGTGTGCTCCATAAGCTGCACAAGACCGATTTTGAATGTTTCACCGTCGTCCGATAAGCTGCTCTGCTGTCCGCAGCCTGTAAACATCGCTGTTATCACCATAAGTGCTATAAGGGTAATTGCCATCAGTTTCTTTTTCATTTGTTTTGTTGTCCTGTATCTCCTCGTACAGAACTCTCCTTTCTTTTTTGTGTGTCTAAGATGTCAGGAGTCTCTGCAAACTGTCGCAGGCTGTAAAATAAAAAACGCCTGTCCTCACTCAAGGACAAGCGTATGCCTGCGGTACCACCTTGTTTAACGGAAAATCCGTTCTCTCTGCAGAGTGCCGTCACACTCCCTGCCCGTCACGCCGGCATCACGTCTTGGCTACTTGGCAAATACCGTTCACCTCGCCCTCGGAGGCCCATTTACTGAAACTGCATTTATCCGGATCACACCGCCCCGGACTCTCTGGGAAACCGTACCTCAGTTTTACTTCCTCGTCTTCGGTTTGTTCTTATTTATTTGGTATGGTCATATATTACCACTCATTTTTTGTGCTGTCAACTATTTTTTAAAAACTTTTTTGTGTTTTTTCACAAATTATTTATCTAAAGCAGTTTTCATATATGTCAACAAAGCCGGTTACAAAGTCTGCCTGTCTTCTGGCTTCTTCGCTGCCGCCTGTAATCTGCCAGCCGTAATTGCTGTAAAAGTGATATGTATGACAGTTGAGAGGCCTTAAATCAAATTCCTGCTGTATCAGCGCAATGCCTTCGGCATAGTCCTGTTTGAGCCTCTTCATAGCCTTTGCAGGTTTCTTAAATACAGCATACCCGTATATATTGGCTCCGATTTCAAAGTCAGGGCTTTTTTCAAGAAAGTAATCTGTGTCCACATCGCCTACAGTACCCGTTCCGTATTCCTTTATATACATACGATCCAGCGCCGGAACATATCCGTTCATTGCAAGCACAAATCTTCCTGCTGCAAAAATCACTATAGCAAGAACCACCAGCTTGAACGCTCTATCCCATTTTTTCCTTTGTCTGTCCAGTTCAGACTGCTTCACAACACTAAGAAGATTCTCCTCCGACTGTCTCTCAATCTCACTGTCCTCAAGGTGCCTGCCTGCAAAGAATTCATTCAGCGATATCCCCAAAACACTGCACAGCTCCTGCAGGTTTGAATAGTCTGGCAGATTGATGCCACGCTCCCACTTGCTGACGGCGTTGATGCTTACTCCCAGCTTCTCTGCAAGCTCGCTCTGAGTCATTTCCTTGTTTTTTCTGCATGAAGCAATGAATTTTCCTATATCTCTCTGGTCCATACTCTACCTCCCTCTGAAAAAACAATACCATCCGCCTCAGCAAATGAACACACATCACAGGTTTAATCCTTATGTTTCCTGAAACTGACTGTTGTAAATCTCGCTGTAAAGCCCACCTTGTTCAAGCAGTTCCTCGTGTCTGCCCTGCTCTGCGATTTTTCCGTCACGCATAACAATAATAAGGGAAGCATTTCTTATAGTCGAAAGCCTGTGAGCAACAATGAAGCTGGTCCTGCCCTCCATAAGTCTGTCAAAGGCCTCCTGTATCTGAAGCTCTGTCCTCGTATCTATATTGGAGGTTGCCTCATCAAGTATCAGCATAGGCGGTGAAATAAGCATTACTCTTGTGATGCACAGCAGCTGTTTCTGTCCCTGACTCAGACTGTCCTCATTTAAAACAGTGTCAAGACCGTCAGGCAGTTTCTCTATGAACTCCCAGCTGTGAGCCTCCTTTGCAGCCTTTATTATCTCATCCTCAGAAGCCTCAGGTTTTCCAAAGGCTATGTTTGCTCTGACAGTATCGTGTTTAATCCATGTATCCTGCAGTACCATTCCGAAGCTTTCCCTTAGTGAATGTCTTGAAATATCAGTTATCGGAGTTCCGTCAATTCTGATACTGCCTCTGTCTGCATCATAAAATCTCATGAGCAGATTTATAAGGGTGGTTTTGCCGCAGCCCGTAGGTCCTACTATTGCAACTCTCATTCCCGGAGTTACATTGAGGCTGAAATCCTCTATGAGCGGACTGTCCTTGACATAGCTGAAATTCACATCGTCAATATCAACCTCGCCCTTTATGTCCTGCAATACATTCTCACTGCCCGGCTCCTCCTCCGGCTGCTCAAGCAGCTCAAAAATTCTCGCCGCGCAGGCAAGGGCATTCTGCATTTCGGTAACAACCGAGCTTATATCATTAAAGGGCTTCATATACTGATTTGCATAAAACAGCATAATCGTAAGTCCGCCTACGGTAAGCGCCCCGCCTGGAATAATCAGCACTCCGACAAGCGCAACTCCCGCGTATATTATATTATTCACAAATCTGGTACATGGGTTTGTAAGGCTGCTGTAGAATACAGCTTTCTGGCTGTACTCCTTTAGCTCCTCATTGATTTGCCTGAACTGTCCCGAGGCTCTTTTTTCATATCCAAAAGCCCTTACCGTTTTCTGTCCGCTTATCATTTCCTCCGCCAGCGCCGTCTGCACGCCTCTTGCCTCACTTTGTTTTCTGAACATATTAAATGAGCGGGAGGCTATGAATTTTGCAATCAGAAAGCTCAGCGGCGTCAGCAGTATTACCAGCAACGTAATCCATACATTCTGCATAAACATAAACACAAGCGTGGCTATAACTGTAACGACACTGACAAAAAGCTGCGTAAATCCCAGCAGCAGACCGTCCGAAAGAATATCGGCATCTGCAATAATGCGGCTGACAATATCCCCCGAAGCATGCCTGTCAAGATACGACAGCGGCAGCTTCTGTATATGATTTATCGCCTTTGACCGTATATCCTGCACAACCCTGTAGGTCATGCGGTTGTTGATAAGGTTCATAATCCAAAGAAGCACAGCGGCTCCCGCTGCAACTATGATTATCTGCCGCAGGTACACCCACATATTATCAAAGAACACATTGTGCTCCGATATGATTTCATCTATGGCATTACCGAAAAGCACCGGAACATAAAGCTGCAATATAACTGAAGCCGCCGCAAGAAGTAGGCTCAGCACCAGCAGCCATTTATAGCCTGCAATAAACTTCATCAGTTTGCGCAGGGTTTTGCGGCTTTCGCCTTTTTTCTTATCCTTACTGCTCATTCTGCACACCTTTCTTCCGGGAACTGCGAGTAATAGATTTCACGATAAGTTTCACAGCTATTCATAAGTTCCTCATGACTGCCTTTGCCTGCCATAACGCCGTTATCCAGCACTATTATAATGTCGGAGTTCCTGATGGCCGAAATCCTCTGTGAAACAATAAACACAGCGGCCTGACGCTCCATATTATGCAGAGCCTTCCTGAGCGCCGCCTCTGTAGCAAAATCCAGTGCGCTGAAGCTGTCATCAAAAATCAGTATTTCCGGCTCTTTGACGAGAGTTCTTGCAATGGAAATACGCTGTCTCTGACCTCCCGAAAGGTTGCCGCCGCTTCGCTCAAGCTCGAAATCAAGCTGCCCGGGTTTACCTGCCGCAACATCTTTTGCCTGCGCTGTTTCAAGTGCTTTCCATAGTTTCTCATCATCGGCTTTTTCATTTCCCCATCTGAGATTATCCCTGATGCTGCCTTTAAACAGGACTGTTTTCTGCTGTACAATTCCGCACCTTTTTTCAAGGGTTTCCTTTGAATAATTCTTAATATCAGTACCGTCTATAAGGACTTTGCCCTCTGTGGCATCATAAAATCTGGCAATCAGATTTACCAGTGTGGTTTTGCCGCTTCCCGTACCCCCTATAATTCCTGCGGTCTGACCGTTCTCAACTGCAAAGGATATGTTTTTAAGACTCGGAGCTGCGGCATTCTCATAACTGAAAGTCACATCAGCAAACTCAACAGCAGGATTTCCTGCTTCGTACGAAACAGTATCCGCTTCGGGATATTCCATATCCGGCTTCATATCAAGAACTTCTGATATGCGCCCTGCGCATGCCACCGATTTGTTCAGCGTTATAATCAGCGCTGCCAGCTTGATGAGCTCAACAATAATCTGCATCATATAGTTATACAGTGCGACAGTCTCTCCCTGCTGCAGATTCCCCAGATTGACCTCTATCGCTGCTTTGTCAATCAGAATTACCGCCGCTATATTTATCATGGCATAAGTAAGAGGATTAAGCACTGCGGAGATTTTTCCCACAAATTCATTGAGCCTTGTAAGCTCCCTGTTGCTGTCCTCAAACTCTCCCGCTGCATATTTCTCGCGGCAGAATGCCCTTATCACACGAACTCCTGTAAGGTTTTCTCTTGTAAGCTCTGTTATCCTGTCAAGCCCCGCCTGCACTTTTTTGAAAAGCGGTATGCTGACAAGCATAATGGCAAAAATCACTGCAAACAGCACCGGTACTGTGACTGCAAATATAACGGCGCATTTAACATTAACGGTAAACGCCACAGCAGTTGCTCCAAGCACAATAAACGGACTTCGAAGAATCAGCCTCAGACACATATTGACACCGCTCTGCACCTGATTTACGTCGTCGTTTATCCTTGTAATCAGAGTGTCGCTGCCTGCCCTGTCAAGCATGGAAAAAGAAAATTTCTGGATATGATCAAACATTGTCTGTCTGAGAGATGCTCCGAAGCCTGCAGAAGCTCTGGCTGCAAAAAACTGTGCCGTAACGCTGCACAAAAGCCCCAGCAGCGCCATAGCAAGCAGAATTGCGGCGCACCTGAATATAAAGGTGTAATCCTGCTGCGCCACTCCTGTATCTATCATTTTGGCAACAACAACAGGCACCATAAGGTCAAAGGCCACCTCAAGCAGCTTGAACAGCGGCGCCAGTATGCTTTCTTTTGTATATGGTTTAAGATATTTAATAAGATTTTTCATACATTATTCCTTTGTGTTTTTTACATAGATAGTATAGCACATTAATGATGATATTAATATTATTGTTTATCCCCCTCTTATTGTAAGCTTCTCTGTTTAGTGGTACAATAACAAATAAATCTGTGACTTCGTAAACGGAGGTGCTCTGAAATGAAATTAAAATCTTTTTTATTGGTAATACTGGTTGTTTTATGTCTTATCCCTGCCGCAGCCTGCAATGACGCTCCGGCCGGGCCCCCTGAACCCGAAAAAGAATCAGCGCTTGATATTCTTCAGGAAGAAATCAGAGACAGCGGCAGCATTCTCGGCGCAGCTTTTATCGGATATATCGCCGACAAAGAAACAGATGAAGATGTTATGTCCTTTTTAGACAGCAGCGCCTATGCAGATAAATATCCGTTTTTATGTCAGAAGCAGGCCTGCAGCTTTGTTTCATATGAGGGCGATGAGCTTTATGCTCTTGTGCCGGCAGACGATACCTGTTCAATACTCATATGCGGCACTACTCTTACGGAAACATGTGAATACATAGATGAACCTGATAATGTAATCTTCGAAGGCAGACCGGGAGAAGCAGTTCTTCTACGCTGCAATTTCAGTGATATATATTCAAATACTGTAATATATGTAACCGACGGCTCTGACAAATACACATTCCATCCCGGAGTTTCCTTAAATGACAGCACTGTTGCCATGGAGGACGGTTATTATGATTTTACACTCCCTGCCACCTCCGGACAAAGTGATACTGAAATTGCCTCAGAACTGCTCCGCGAAAGAGCCAAAGTAAAGCAGGGGCTTGAACAGGGCATGAAACTGCTCTATCTTGACGAAAAACAGGAAATAAACGGTGTTGACTGTATGCTGTTTGCTATGGGGACAGATCACTCTGATCATTTTGTACGGGAAGAACTGTTTGCCGTTTCAGACAATATTGTATATATCTATGATGCTGTTGATGATGAATGGACTCTTCTGGACAACTGATCAGCCCATGCCTGTAAAACAGCATATGTATCAAAAGGAGTAACATAAAAATGAAAAAACTTTTACTGACTCTTGCAGTCACTCTGTTCTTTGTATTTCCGCTGTGTTCCTGCGCTGCAGAGGTTCCAAAGGCGCTTACAGGAGAATGGGAATGTCAGGACAGTTCCTACGGCTGTGAAGCAGGCTACGGCTATCTGGCGCTCAGAATTGAAGAAAACGGACATTTCAGTCTTTATGATGCAGAAGCAGGAAATCCCGGCATATCCGGTACTATGAAAGGGTCGGCAGATGCACTTACCGGAACTGTTAAGATAAACTGCGGAAGCGATGATTTTGACCCTCCTGCCTGCTGGGATATTGAAGAAAAAGACACACTGGAATTTGAAGCAGTCACACCGGGCCGCATAAAACTCTCACACAACGGCAAAAGCCTGAGCTTTGCCAACTATATATCAGAAGACGATTTCACTTCTTTCAGACTCGCCGACAGGTCTGAAAACTACAAATGGGAGTATGATATGAAAGGTGGCGGAAAAATAAAGCTTAAAGTCACGACAGAGCCTGACCCCGATGCTGTCAAATGGCAGCATTATACCGTCGAGGGCATATCTGCGGGCGATGTGCTTCTTACTATGAAATACCGCAGCGGTGACGACGTAATATATACCGTAATCTTTGATCTTACTGTTACAGATGACGGCAATGTCAGAGAAAACGGCCGCGACGGAGACATTGACGATGCCATAACCTCATAGAAATACCGCTTCGGAGCAGTTCCGAAGCGGCTTTATGTTTATATGTCTATCTTGTACTTGTTCTGTATTAATCTACCTTTGGCATTGTTGCGAAGCTTGCTTCAAGCTCCTCGTCTGTAGGTATGTAGTCTGACATTTCGCCATTGTGGAATTTTTCGTATGCGTACATGTCGAAGTAGCCTGTACCTGTAAGTCCGAAGAGTATTGTTTTTTCTTCGCCTGTTTCCTTGCATTTAATTGCTTCGTCTATTGCAACCTTGATTGCGTGGCTGCTTTCAGGTGCAGGAAGTGTCCCTTCGGTTCTTGCAAACAGCTCCGCTGCTTCAAATATGCTTGTCTGTTCAACTGCTCTTGCTTCCATATATCCGTCATGGTAAAGCTGTGAGAGCGTAGGGCTCATGCCATGGTATCTAAGACCGCCTGCATGATTTGCCGACGGAATAAATCCGCTTCCCAGCGTATACATCTTAGCCAGTGGGCAAACCTTACCTGTATCGCAAAAGTCATATCCGAAAGTTCCTCTTGTAAGGCTTGGGCATGATGCAGGCTCTACAGCTATGAACTGATAATCTGCTTCGCCTCTGAGCTTCTCGCCCATAAACGGTGAAATAAGGCCGCCGAGATTGGAGCCGCCGCCTGCGCAGCCTATGATAACATCAGGCTTGATACCGAACTTGTCCATTGCCAGCTTTGCCTCAACGCCTATTACGGACTGATGCAGAAGCACCTGATTAAGAACGCTGCCCAGAACATATCTGTAGCCCTCTCTGCTTGTAGCTGCTTCTACTGCCTCTGAGATTGCGCAGCCAAGGCTTCCTGTTGTTCCCGGAAATTCCTCGTTTATTTTTCTTCCGATATTGGTATTCATTGACGGTGACGGTGTAACCTTTGCGCCGTAGGTTCTCATAACCTCTCTTCTGAACGGCTTCTGTTCATATGAAACCTTAACCATATATACATCACAGTCAAGGTCAAGATATGCGCATGCCATTGACAGAGCAGTACCCCACTGTCCTGCGCCTGTTTCTGTTGTAACACCTTTTAGTCCCTGCTGTTTTGCATAATATGCCTGAGCTATGGCTGAGTTCAACTTATGGCTTCCGCTTGTGTTGTTACCCTCAAATTTATAGTAAATCTTTGCCGGTGTATCAAGCTTTTTCTCTAAGCAATACGCTCTTGTCAGAGGTGACGGTCTGTACATCTTGTAGAAATCAAGGATTTCCTGCGGTATAGGGTAGTATCTGGTGTCGTTGTCAAGCTCCTGCTTAACGAGTTCATCGCAGAATACTCCGCCCAGTTCCTCTGCTGTCATTGGCTTGCCTGTTCCCGGATTAAGCAGCGGCGCAGGTTTGTTCACCATATCTGCGCGAACATTGTACCAGTACTTAGGCATCTCGTTTTCATCTAAATATATTTTGTAAGGTATTGTTCTGTCTGTCATATTAATTTCCTCCTGTTTCTCCCTTTTAGGTTTTAATTTTCGCCCTAACCTCACAAATCGGGTTAGGTTCTTTCGCCGTAAACTTCTGCCAATCACGCTTCGCACTCTTGGGAAGTTCTGACGTTTGACCTACCAACAATTTGTTTCACAAATTGGGTTAGGTCATAAAAAAATCCTGTCCCTGCATACTTTAATGCTGGGACAGGATATAATAATCTCCTGCGGTGCCACCCGGCTTGGTGCATTGTTGCACCCGCTTACCATACTGACATATGGTTACCTTTGATAACGGAGGGTTCTCCGTCGCCCCTACTTGCCTGCCGCTTTGGGTTTGCCCTCGGAAGTCCATTCGCATCTATCATCTGTACCGCCTCTCACCGCCTGCGGCTCTCTGTAACAGCTGAATAAAAACTACTCCTCTTCCTCATCGGTTTTCTTAATTCTATATCATCATTTTTCGTTTGTCAACATATTTTTGTGTTTTTTTAACAAAATTTCTTTTTCAAATTGGGTTTTTGAAACAATTTATAAAATCATGGTAACTATAGCTGTCAGAATCAGCACGATTAATGCTACCAGTTTGATTTTGTTAAGCTTATCCAGCATTGCCCTGTTTTTTTCGGCATCGCTCGGTCTTAAATCTCCTGTCTTTTTAATTGTACTGCTTCTTGATACAGCGTAGAAATATATAACAAGGCATATTATTATAACTGCTGTAAGTATGTATTTAAGCATTTTATTCTCCTTTTAGCTTGCTTTGCAGCTTGGCGTACACAACCTCTTTCATCCACTTCTCGTCTGAAAGCGAGTCCAGCTTTTGGGGCTCAAACCAGCCTATATCACTGTTCTCGTCTTCCTTTATCCTTGGTATTTCATTCTCATCAGCCTGAACAAGGTATGTGACATTAAGGTGCAAATGTGATGAAACATAACTGCCGGATTTAATATGTCCGCTGACGGGTATTATCTCTATTGAAAAAATTCCCTTGCTCACAGGCTTTATATTGTTTAAACCCGTTTCTTCCCGTACTTCTCTCAAAGCCGTCTGAAGCAGGTTGTCTTCTCCGTCTGCATGTCCGCCTGTCCATGTCCATGCATTGTATATATTGTGATGAATAAGCAGAACCTTGCTTCTGTCATGATTTACAACCCACGCAGATGCAGTAAAATGCGCAGTTTCATTTGATCTCAGCAGATAATCGTCACAGCTGTCTATAATATGCAGCATTATCTGCCTGTCCCGCATTTCCTGCTCGTTAAAGGGTATATATTTTTCAATCTGCTCTCTAAGCATAATTCACCTTTTTTGAACCTGCTAATCCAGCACCATAGCCAGAATTGCAATGGCAACGAGGGCTACAAGACCTATCCATCTGAGTGTTGAATACAGCTTGTATTCCTTTGCATTCTCTGCTCTTCTCACCTTTACGGTTCCGACAAGATATACAACTGTAAATACCGCAAGTATTATAAATAAGGTTGTGGTAGTCATAATAACATTCTCCTATTTTACTGATTGCTCAACTACTTTCATCATATCATCTGTTTCTATGACGCCTTTGTGTCTGATTTCTTTTTTGTCCAGGTTTTTAAGTCCCTTAGGCACTCTCACACCTGTTTTTTCGTTTACGGCATCTATGTATTCAAAGCCGTTCATATCACCATCTATGCCTATTGAATTTGCAACGCTTTCTGCAAATTTGTATGCGCTTGCAGTTGATGCTATTACAGCCGGAGTATCATCTCCCGTCGCCGCCTTATAGTCCTCGTATACCTTGTAGGCAACTGCTGTATGCGTATCCATCAGGTAATCGTTGTCCGCATACATTTTACCGATGGCTTCATTGGTCTGCTCAACGCTGCATGAGCCGCCGTAGAATTCTTTCATGCCTTCTTTTATCTGATCGCTTACTGTATACTGCTTGTTCTTATCAAGACTTTCCATCATCGCCTTTACTTCCTCACCATTGCCGCCGCACAGGTGATAAAGAAGTCTTTCGAGGTTTGAGGATATAAGGATATCCATTGACGGTGAGTTTGTCAGATAGAACTCTCTGTCAGTGCTGTATGTGCCTGTGTTTATGAAGTCTGTAAGCACTTTGTTCTTGTTCGAAGCGCATATGAATTTATTAACAGGAATACCCATCTTTGATGCGTAGTAAGCTGCAAGTATATTTCCGAAGTTTCCTGTAGGAACTACGATGTTAATCTTCTCGCCGTCTTTGACTGCTCCTGTTTCAACCATTTTGATGTATGCGTATACATAGTATGCCACCTGAGGAATAAGTCTGCCTATATTGATTGAGTTTGCAGATGAAAGCTTGCAGCCGTAGCCCGCCAGCTTTGCGGCAAAGGCATCGTCATTGAAAATCTTCTTGACTCCTGTCTGCGCATCGTCAAAGTTTCCCTTGATTGCAAATACGTGAGTGTTTGCTCCCTCCTGGGTAATCATCTGTCTTTCCTGCACCTGGCTTACTCCGCTGTCAGGGAAGAACACTATAATTTCTGTGCCCGGAACATCTGCAAAGGCTTCAAGAGCCGCTTTGCCTGTATCTCCTGATGTTGCCGTAAGTATGCAGACCTTTTTGTCCTCGTTTTCTTTTTTCATCGCTGTAGTAAGCAGATAAGGCAGAATTGACAGCGCCATATCCTTAAATGCTGCAGTTCTGCCGTGATAAAGCTCAAGAAAATATGCATCTCCCGCCTTTACCAGCGGTACTATTTCCTCTGCCTCAAACTTACCTGTATATGCTCCGTCTATGCAGTACTGCATTTCTTCTGATGTATAATCTGTAAAGAACGCTCCTATTACCGCTTTTGCAATCTCCTTGTAGGACTTGCCCTGCATATCCTTTATTTCAAAAGGAAGTGCAGGAATATGATCGGGAACGTAAAGACCCTTGTCCTCTGCTATCCCCTGAATTACTGCTGCCGCAGCGTTTAATGTGTTCTTGCTTCCTCTTGTACTTTCATATTTAATCATATCTTCTTCTCCCGCCAAAAATAAATAATATTAGCAGTAATTATATCACAAACACTGCTTCATTACAAAGTTTTAATCCTGTTTATCTGCAATCTTCTGATTGTATATCTCTTTTAGCTCCTCTACCGCCAGCGCAGGATCCATCGTATGAAACATCGTATAATTGCGTTTCATTGTACAGACAGGCGCTTGCCCGTATATTTCTCTGCTGCTTTCACCGGTATAGTAGTGCCAGTATCTGTACAGATAGTCAATCCAGTAAAGCTGGTTTTCTGTAAAGATGTTGCCGTTTTTAACAAGGGCTGCTCTCAAAGCCGTTTCTGCCCGACAGCTCAAGCAGCCTGCCCTGTATATCACACAGTTTCAGTTGTATATCATTCATTTGTCCGCCTCCAAAGCTAATCAGTCCAGCCTGCTCATAACCTTTGCAACCGGTTTTCTGAAAAGGTCTATGCATGGTCCCAGCACGAAAAACGCAATAACCGTGCCCTCACGTATCGTCCATATATGGCTTACCGCAAGTATTGCCGCCAGGTTTAAAATCAGCAGCGCTCCGTCAAGAGCCAGCCTCATAGTTCCTATGCTTTTGCCCAGCTTCTTTGAAAGCACATAGTAAAATCCGTCAACAGGCGTCATAACAACATCTGCCTGAAGCACAATATTTATTCCTATGGCTTCAATTGCCATACCGAAAACCACAAACAGTATGCTGACTATGTATATATCCGCACCGGCTGCCGCCCATATGTATTTGAGGTTAAAGTCAACAAACCAGCCGAACAGAAACGATATGGGAAACTGCAAAAGCTGCAGCGGCTGATATTCTTTTTTGAGTATTGCAATCTGTGCAAAGAAAAACACAAGATTGACTATTATGTTAAAGCTGCCTATGCTGAGGCCTGTAATATTGGCGCCCGTAATGATTGCTGCATCAAGAGGACATACCCCTATGGCTCCTGTCATTGCCAGCGTGCCGCCGAGCGTCATTATATATATGCCTGCCGCAAGACAGACATACTTAATTATCAGTTTTGTTGTTTTATTCATGCTTTGGTTTTCTTCCGTCAAAATTTATTATAAATACTGCTATCACTATTGCCACGCAGCCTAAAGCCATTGTAAATGTCATGGTTTCGCTCAGGAACACATATCCTGCAACACATGCCACCACAGGCTCCAGTGTATTTATTACCGCAGCTTTTCCCGAGCCTATCATATTAACGCCTATGCAAAACAGCAGAATTGCAAGAAACGCGCAGAAGAACGAAAGCACCAGCGTCCATGCAAACTGCTCTCCGCCCGAAGTAAACACAGGCTCTCCCGAAAATGCGGTTCTCACAAGATTAAAAACAGTCGCCCCCGCCGTAACATATCCTGCCGCGGCAATAGGGTGAAGCCTCTTGACTCTGTCAGAGCCTAGGGCTATAACGTAGCAGGCCTGTGAAACCGCCGCACCTATGGCAAAAGCTATCCCTATGACACTTAGAGTTATGGACTCCTCACAGACAATCAGCACAAATCCGATTACCGAAAACAGAATTGAGCCTGCCCGTATAATCGAAAACCTCGCTCTGCCGGTCAGCGCCTCAAAAACAATTATCATTGCCGGGTAGGTAAAGTTAAGTACAATAGTCAGATTTCCCGGAATGTAATTGAAAGCCTCATACAGACACAGCGCCAGCATATTGTAGGATACAATCACAACAATAAGCATCAGTATCTGATTTTTTTCGATTTTAAATGGTATCTTCTTAATGAATATGTACGCCCATATAAGTATTGCGGCATACAGAAACTTGTCAAACAGTATCGTCTCGGTTGCGGCCCCGGCATTAAGCGCCTTGATTGATATGGTGGATATAAATCCGTAGCATATCGTAGAAGCCAGCATACACAATGTGCCCATAAGGGCTCTGCTCTTATTATTCGTTTCCATTTTCCTTTTTCACCATTTCCATTATCCTGTCAAAGTTACGGCTTATATATTCATATCCGCCTTTGCTGTGAGGGATCATGCATTCACTGCAGTCCTTGATACCGCCTTCGGTATATTTAAAATTACCGCCGCATAAATCACCCAGAGCATAAAGCGGGCAATAACAGAACAAACAATTAAATTCTTCAGGCTTATCTGTCTTATGACAAGGAAAAAACTCACATTTACTGTGATTTACAAATTTGTAATTATCACTCATTTTATCATCTTCCCTAATGTTTTATATACCAGTAGGAGTGCAGCGCCGCCAGTCTGCTGGTCTGGGTTGCGCTCTTGCTGTAAAGCGTGCTCTCCGCCATTGTAACCTTTTTGCCGTATACAGGGTCAACCACATAGAATACGCCGTCTGTATAATCTGTAAGAAGCACTGCATGCGCCTTGCCGCCGTACTTGGAATATATGGCAACGCCCTCCGGATGCTGCTCAATCATTGATATGAGCTTCTTTTTCTTTGAAGCAGTCGTAGCCTTGGTCTCGAAATTCACCTGGGTTATATTCATATCAAGAATTGAAAAATCTCTGAAAAGGCCCGCACCGTAAACCCAGATGCTTCTGTCAGCTCTCAGGCTATCCTCTGTAAGCAGGCTCCATTTGGATTTGGAAACTCCGCTCATTACGGCTTTTCTTCTTGCCATCATTCCTGCTGCAACCACTGTACAGCCGCCTTTTCCCCACTCCTGGGCAAAGAATATATCTTCTGCATTTATTGCATCATACATTTCCTGCGACAGGGTGCTTCCCGTAGTCGTTGTATCCATAGTGAACTTTGACATTACAGTGAACTTTTTATTGAGCACAGTCTTGCCTGTACCGTTAAGGTCCTTGGCATAAATTCTGTATATGTACTGCCCCGGTTCGAGCTTTCCAAAAGGTATATATTCATCTACGGTATATATGTAAAACTTCTTCTCTTTTATATTTTTAACTGTTTTGTTGAAACCCGAAATTCTCTTACCTTCACTGTCACATATGCCGATTGTAACAGAGTCAAGCTCAACAGCGGAATTTACAGTACCCACAAGGGAAAAAGAGCTTCCCCTTGTCATAATTGACGGATAGGATACATTTGACGAAACCGTAAACTTCGATGCAATCTTTGATACGTTAAATTTCTTTTTAATTACCGATTTGCTGTAGCCTTCTGTATCTGTCACATAAACCTTGTAATAGTAGGTACCTTCTGTAAGATCAGAAAATCTGATTTCCTTATCCGCCTGTGATATATCAAAAGTCCTGGAGCCCGGTTTGAACTCCGCCATCATTCCTGAATACCATTTGCCTTTATCGTTGTTCCAGATACCTACTCTCACCCTTTTGATATCATAAACGGATTTGACGGTACCTTTGAGGGTGAACGAACTGCTTTCTTTCAGGGAAACAGGGTAGGTATATCCTGAAACAGTAATCTTTGATGGTTTCTTGACAACCGTAAATTCATTCTTAAGTATAGTTTCTGTTGTCTTGTTGCTGTCTGTAGCCTGAACTGTAAAACAGTATTTGCCCGGTGTCAGCGTGCTGAATTTCATACGGCTGCCTGCATTTGCCAGACTGTAGGTTTTCTTTGCCGGTTTTCTGGTTGTATAATGTCCCGAAAGCCAGTTGCCCTCTGTATCGCATACACCGATTTTAATACTCGTTATATTATATTCACTCTTAACTGTCCCCTTTACACTGAAAGTATCGCCCTCTGTCAGTTTTTCGGGTACGCTTAAATCCTTTATTGAAAAAGCTGATGCCGCTTTGATTTTGAATTCCTGCTTAACCGCGGTTTTTTTGTGGTTCTTGGAATCCGTCACATATACCTTGAGATAGTAGGTGCCCTTTGACAGAGTATCTATATGGAGTTTGTCGTTTGCTTTTGAAAGACCGTAGATTTTCTTTGCGGGCTTCTTCGTAGTGTAATGCCCTGAAATCCATTTGCCGTCACTGTCGCAAATCCCTATTTTTGCACTTTTGATAGTATACGTGCTTCTGATTGTACCCTTGATGTCAAAGCTGTCGCCTGCCGTTATAGTCTCCGGCGCGGTCAGATTGCTGACCGTAATGGAATATGAAGCGGCTCTCGCCTCAAGTCCCGACATAGTAAATAACATACACAAGCACAGAAGTGCGCTTAAAAATCTTTTTCCATAGTTCCTGATAGTCATATTGCTGAAATTCCCCTGATTCTAAATAAGTTTATACAGATATATTGTACCTTGTTTCACCAAAGTACGTCAATGGTAAAATATCCATTGCATTAAAAGGTTTCTACAATGTATAATGGTATGGTAAATCAAATCACAATACCACTGGAGGTTTAAGATATGGACTATAACAAGCTTGCGGAGCTTCTGTTTCCGCACATTGATAAGACACCCGAATATTACGAGGAGCATTTTCCAAAGAGAGTTCTCCCCGAAGGCGCCAAGGTAACAAGACTTGGACCTTCGCCTACAGGCTTCATACATCTAGGCAACCTGTACGGCGCATTTGCCGATGAAAGACTTGCGCACCAGAGCGGCGGAGTTTTTTATCTCCGAATAGAAGATACCGACGACAAGAGATATGTTGAGGGCGCAGTCGAAACGATTATAAAGTCGCTGGATTTCTTCGGAATTAATTTTGACGAGGGCGCGCTGCTTGACGGAGAAACCGGCAGCTACGGCCCGTATTACCAGAGCAGACGAGGCGAGATTTACCAGTGCTTTGCCAAGGAAATGGTTAAAAAAGGACAGGCGTACCCCTGCTTCCTGACAGAAGATGAGATAAACGAAATCAGAGCCTATCAGGAGGCAAACAAGCTGAACCCGGGAATATACGGACAGTTTGCAAAATGCAGAGATATGTCCTTAGAGGAAATACAGTCAAAGATAGATGCAGGAATTCCTTATGTAGTAAGACTTAAATCAGACGGCAATACAGACGAGCCTGCTCATATATCTGTTGAGGATGGCATCAGAGGCGAGCTTTCAATGCCTGAAAACACTCAGGATACAGTTATCCTCAAAACCAACGGTATACCTACCTATCACTTCGCCCACGTTATAGACGACCATTTCATGAGAACAACTCATGTAGTAAGAGGCGCGGAGTGGATACCGTCACTTCCTATACATGTAGAGCTTTTCACTAAGCTGGGCTTTGAAATGCCGATATTCTGTCATACAGGACAGCTTATGAAAATAGATGAAGAGGGCAATAAGAGAAAGCTTTCAAAGAGAAAGGACCCTGAGCTGTCACTTGACTACTACAGAAATGAAGGCTATCATCCTGACGCAGTCAGAGAATATCTGCTGACCATATTAAACTCCAACTTTGAAGAATGGAGAATTGCAAACCCTGACGCGCCTGTTTCGGAATTTGACTTCACAGTAGAGAAAATGAACGGCGGCGGCGCGCTGTTTGACCTTAACAAGCTTGAGGACGTATCAAAAGACGTGCTTGTAAAAATACCATCAGCCACTCTCTATGATTTTATTAAAGAATGGGCGGAGGAATTCAGAACAGATATGCTGCCTGTACTTGAGGACAGAGCTTACTGGCTGAAAGTGCTGGATCTTGACAGAACCGGCGAAAAGCCTAGAAAAGACCTTATCAAGGCTTCACAGATTATCGAGTATTTCAAATATTTCTTTGAATATACTAAGCAGGACGAATTTCCTGCAGAAGCTGCGGCAGATGCAAACGAAATACTGACAAGATATCTTGACAGCTATGATCACAGCGATGACCAGAGCGGATGGTTTGAAAAAATCAGAGGCATAACCGCAGACTTAGGCTATGCCGTAAAACCTAAGGATTTCAAAAAACACCCTGAGGATTACAAGGGTCACGTAGGCCATGTTTCAACAGTTATACGAATTGCTTTAACCGGCAGAGCGCAGTCCCCTGACATCTGGGAAATTCAGCAGATTATGGGCGAGGAACTGACAAGGGAAAGAATAAAGGCGCAGATTAAATAGTTATGAGCAATATAATTCTTGAAAGAACGATAAACCTTGTTAAAGAGCTTGTGAACTACTCCGACTTATAGAAGTCGGAGCTTCCTGCTTCAACCACTACTG
>URGK01000003.1 GCA_900547295.1 uncultured Eubacteriales bacterium | reverse complement strand
CGCCGGAGGATGCGGGCATTGCGTTCATGCGCCATGCGACAAGCAAGCTGCACGAGCTCCGGACCTGCCGCATTGTTTATGCGCAGGTCTACTCCCCGCCCTATTACCGGGCTTGGACTTGACGTGTTTACAATAGCATCTGCATTTACTTTTACAATATCGTCTCTGACAATTTTAAGCGGCATAACTTTCTCCTGTATATTTATTCTTTTTTAATTCTATGCCTTTTAGACAGTTTTGTAAACATTAAAAAACCGGACACATCAAAATGCCCGGATCTAAGCTTTCTCATATCATTTTCTTCCAAACAGTCCCTTTTTTTCATAAGGTTCGCTGCTTATACCCTCAAGCTTGTAGCCTGTAGGCGCTATCGCATCCTTTACCGCTGCCTCTTCAATAGGGTCTTCACTTATGATTACCGTTTCTCCCTTTGAGTGTGACGATGTCACCTTTTTAACATTGAAAGCCTTGCGTATTGCATCGTTCATATGTGACTCGCACATACCGCACATCATACCGTCGATTTTTAAAGTTGTCTTTGTCATTTCAGTACTCCTTTCATTTTATCGAAATCACTTTATATCCTGCTGTTTCTACAGCTTTTTTGAGTTTTTTACTGTCCGCAGCGCCGGCAAGTTCAACAACTGCCACTCCATCCTCGTGGCTTACCTCCGCGGATTTTACTTCTCCGAGAGCCTCAAGGGCATTTCTGACAGTGGCTTCACAGTGAGTGCACATCATACCCTTTATTTTCATAGTGCATACATCGCCTGTACCTGTTTCTGAAATTTCACTGCTGTGGCGGCGTTTTTTGTCATGTCCCGCATCATATATCTTATACAGGTTGAGTCTTAACGCATTCATTACCACGCAGAAGCTGGAAAGACTCATTGCCGCAGCTCCGAACATCGGGTTAAGCGTAAGTCCCAGCGCTGCAAAGCAGCCTGCCGCCAGCGGAATTCCTATAGCGTTATAGAAGAATGCCCAGAACAGGTTTTCGTGTATATTCTTCAGAACGCCGCGGCTTAATCTGATTGCCGCAGGAACGTCCGCCAGAGTGTTTTTCATAAGAACCACATCTGCCGCATCTACTGCAACATCCGCACCCGCTCCTATGGCAATGCCCACATCTGCTCTTGTGAGAGCCGGAGCATCATTGATACCGTCGCCGACCATAGCTGTCTTACCGTATTTTTTGAGGCTTCGTATAACGTCCTCTTTGCCGCCGGGCAGTACGCCTGCGATTACTTCATCAACGCCTGCCTGATCTCCTATGGCCCTTGCTGTACGCTCGTTATCGCCTGTCAGCATTATAACCCGTATGCCCATATTGCGAAGCTCGCTGATAGCCTCAGGACTGTCCGCCTTAATTGTATCAGCTACGGCTATAATTCCGGCAAGCTTTGCCTCTGACATAAACAAAAGCGGTGTTTTGCCCTGCTGCGCCAGAGTCTCCGCTGCTTCCTGCAGCTTGTCCGGTATGGCTGTTTTTTCTCCTATGAATTTAAGGCTTCCGCCTGTAAGGCTCCTGCCTGAAAGCTTTGCAGTAAGACCGTTGCCCGGAAGCGCTTCGAAGTCCGTAACCTCCTGCGGAGTCTTGTCAAGCTCCTGATACTTTTCCATAACGGCTCTTGCCAGCGGATGCTCGCTCTTTGCTTCAAGAGCCGCCGCAAGGTCAAGCAGCTCGTCTTCGCTGAAGCCCTCTGCCGCAACAATATCCGTCACTTTCGGCTGACCCTCTGTGATGGTTCCCGTCTTGTCAAGCGCAACAACACCGATTTTGCCTGCATTCTCCAGCACCTCTGCCGTCTTGAACAGAATACCGTTTCTGGCTCCCATACCGTTTCCGACCATAATGGCAACAGGTGTTGCAAGTCCCAGCGCGCACGGACAGGATATAACGAGGACCGATATGCTTCTTGCCAGCGCGTATGCCGCAGACTGTCCCAGCAGAAGCCATACTATTAAAGTTACTGCGGCAATTGAGATTACCACCGGTACAAACACACCTGAAACCTTATCTGCCGCCTTTGCTATAGGGGCCTTTGTGGCTGCGGCATCGCTTACCATCTTTATAATCTGTGAAAGTGTTGTATCCTCACCTATTCTGAGCGCCCTGCAGCGTATAAATCCCGACTGATTGATTGTTGCAGCAGACACCCGATTGCCTGCCGCCTTGTCAACAGGTATGCTCTCTCCTGTCAGCGCCGCTTCGTTTACAGCGCTGCTTCCCTCTATTATAATACCGTCAGCAGGTATGCTCTCTCCCGGTCTTACAACAAATATTTCGTCTTTCTGAACCTGAGCCGCAGGCACTGTAATCTCGGCTCCGTCACGAACGACAGTCGCCTCCTGAGGCGCCAGCTTCATAAGGCTTTTGAGGGCATCTGTGGTTCTGCCCTTGGATTTTGCCTCCAGCATCTTGCCTACGGTTATAAGGGTAAGGATCATGGCGGCAGACTCAAAATAGAATTCGTCCATATATGTCATAACCGCCGTCATATCACCGTCAGCCTGCGCCCTGCTCATGGCAAACAGCGCATATACGCTCCAGCCAAAAGATGCGGTGGCTCCCAGCGCAACCAGCGTATCCATATTGGGAGCTCTGCCTGCCAGCGCTTTAAATCCGCTTATGAAGAATTTCTGATTTATAACCATAATAATTCCGCAAAGCAGAAGCTGCACAAGTCCCATTGCCACATGGTCGCCTGTAAGCCATGCCGGTATCGGAAAATCAAGCATCATATGCCCCATTGAAAAATACATGAGCACTGCAAGAAATACAACCGATGCTATAAGGCGTTTTTTGAGTGCCGGTGTTTCGTGGTCTGAAAGCGCGTCCTCGTCTGCCGACTTTACCGCCTCGCCCTTGAGCGATGCTCCGTAGCCCGCCTTTTCTACGGCGCTTATTACAGTCTGCGGGTCTGCACTTCCCTCAACTCCCATTGAGTTTGTAAGAAGACTGACCGCACACGATGTCACCCCCGGAACCTTTGATACGGCCTTTTCAACTCTGGCCGAGCATGCCGCACAGCTCATTCCCGTAATGTTATATTGCTCCATATTCTATCCCGCTTTCTCTGACTTGTATTATTATACTTCCCATATTCCTTTGATATATGTTATTTCATCAGCTTTTGTATTGTGGAAACCAGTTCGTCAACAACCTCATCTCTGCCCTCGTGTATGTCTCTCACAACGCAGCTTCGTATATGATTTGCCAGAAGCTCTTTGTTAAATGCGTTCACCGCCGCGCTGACCGCCGCGGACTGAATAAGTATGTCATTGCAGTAGGAGTCCCTCTCAATCATCGCCTGTATGCCTCTGACCTGTCCTTCTATGCGTTTGAGTCTGTTGAGCAGTGACTTCTTCTGTTCCTCTGAACGTATTGTCTGTTTTTCGCCGCAGCAGCATTTGTTCTGTTCCATATTATTGCCTCCTTGATATACCCCTGTCCCGTATTTTCAGGATATACCCTCTATGGGTATTTGTCAACATAAAAATTTTTTATATTTTTTAGTCTGCCTGTATTGCATTTTTAAATTTACAGTGCTATATTATAGCTATAGGTTAGCTTACGCTAACAAATTAACTTCTATATTATACACTACTATACACTAAGCAGAGGAGGTTTTTAAATTGAAACATCTAGGATTATTTACAACAGGTGTTCTGTTTGGAACAGCAGGAATCAAAATTCTCAGCAGCGACGACGCAAAGAAGGTATATACTCAGACTACGGCTGCGGTTCTGCGCGCTAAGGACTGCATCATGCAGACTGTAACCTCAATCAGAGAAAATGCCGAGGACATTTACGCAGACGCTAAGGAAATAAACGAGCAGAGAGCAGAAAAAGCTGCCTGCAAGGTTATCGATGATGCCGCAAAAGCTGAATAGATTTCAGGCAGATGCAGATGACTCTACCCGTTCATCTGCATTTTTTTAATATTATTAAGTTATTGGAGGTTGGGAAAAGTATGAAATGTAAAATTCTGCACGAATCAAAAGGCCGTATCAGAATTCATCTGATGTGCGGCAGAATGACTCTTGCCGAAGCGGATATTTTAGAATATTATCTGCGTAATTTCAGCAATATATCACAGGTTAAAGTATATGACAGAACTCAGGATGTTGTAGTTCTCTACAAAGAGGACAAAGCCTCCGTTATAGAGGCTATGGCTTCATTCTCATTTGCAGATGAGAATGCGCTGGCGCTGGTTCCCGAGCATACCTCAAGAGCATTAAATCGCGAATTTGAGGACAGGCTTGCGATGACGGTAATGCGTCGTATTGTTTCCAGGCTGTTTCTGCCGATTCCCGTAACGACAGCGCTCGCCATAATTCGCTCAATCAGATATATAAAAGAGGGACTCAAAGCCCTGCGCGACGGCAAGCTTTCCGTTGCGGTGCTTGATGCCACAGCAGTTACGGTTTCAATGCTGCGCGGTGACTTTGCAACAGCGGGCTCAGTTATGTTTATGCTGCATATCGGCGAGATACTTGAGGACTGGACACACAAGAAATCAGTCGCAGATCTTGCAGGCGCAATGGCTCTTAATGTTGATCAGGTATGGAAGCTTGAGGGTGACACCGAAGTTTTAACACCTGTAAGTGAAGTCAGCAAGGGTGACAGCATTGTTGTCCGCACAGGCAATATGATACCTCTTGACGGCAAGGTTATCTCAGGTGAGGCAACCGTAAATCAGGCGTCCATCACAGGGGAGTCGCTTCCGGTTCTCAAAAATTCGGGAAGCTATGTATATGCCGGTACCGTCGTGGAAGAAGGCGAATGTATAGTGTGCGTTGACAAAGCATCCGGCGGAGGCCGCTATGACCGTATAGTCAAGATGATAGAGGAATCAGAGAAGCTCAAGTCAACGGCAGAGGACAAGGCTTCACGTCTTGCGGACCGTCTTGTGCCTTACACTCTCGGCGGTACAATCCTTACATATCTTCTCACCCGCAATGTCACCAAGATGCTTGCGGTGCTGATGGTGGATTTCTCATGCGCTCTTAAGCTTTCAATGCCTATTGCGGTATTGTCTGCAATGCGTGAAAGCAGTACTCACAACATCTCGGTAAAAGGCGGCAGGTTCCTTGAAGCTGTATCCAAGGCCGATACTGTTGTCTTTGACAAGACCGGCACGCTTACATATGCAACTCCTACAGTTGCCGATATTGTAACTTTTGGAGATTACAAAGAACCGGATATGCTCAGACTTGCAGCCTGCCTTGAGGAGCATTATCCTCACTCAATAGCAAACGCTGTTGTTGAAGAAGCCAAGGTACGCGGACTCTCACACAACGAATATCACTCACAGGTTCAGTACGTTGTGGCACATGGTATTTCCAGTATGGTCAACGATAAGAAAGTCCTGATAGGAAGCGCTCATTTCGTATTTGAGGACGAGGGCTGCACTATCCCGGTGGGAGAGGAAGATAAATATAACAGTCTGCCTCCGGAATATTCACATCTGTTCCTTTGCATCGCAGGCAGTCTTGCAGCGGTTATCTGTATATCAGACCCGCTCAGAAAAGAAGCTGCCGACGCTGTTGCCGCGCTTCACAAATGCGGTATCAGCAAGGTGGTTATGGTGACAGGCGACAACAAGGATACTGCTCAGGCGGTTGCACAGAAAGTCGGCGTCGATGAGTTCTTTCCAGAGGTACTGCCTGAGGACAAGGCCGAATTTATACGAAAAGAAAAGGCCGCAGGCCGCACAGTTATAATGATTGGCGACGGCGTAAACGATTCGCCTGCACTTTCGGAGGCCGATGCGGGAATCGCTATTTCCACAGGAGCTGCCATAGCAAGAGAAATAGCCGATATAACTATCGCTTCCGACGATCTCTTTGAGCTTGTTACTCTCCGCAGATTAAGCGAGGCTCTTATGGACAGGATACACCACAATTACCGTTTCATTGTCGGCTTCAACTTCCTGCTGATAGTAGCAGGAGTTGCAGGCATACTGCCGCCGACAACCTCGGCACTGCTTCATAATATGTCTACGCTTGGCATCAGCCTCAAGAGCATGACAAACCTGCTTCCGGAAAGCATTGCATCGGAGCAGGAAATGCAGTAATCTGAAACAGGATAAACAAAGCCCCTCTATGACAGACATCTGATGTCACAGAGGGGTTTTTATGTATCTAATATTCAGTTTTTACGCTTCTGTTTTTTCAGGCTGTTCATTCTTTGGCTCTTTTTCATCTCTGACAATTCTCATAACACTCATCCTGTTTTTAATCCTCATTTTTTTGAATATATTATAGATATGAGTTTTAACCGTACTCTCCGAAATAAACAAGGCCTCTGCGATTTCCGCATTGCTGCGTCCCTCGTAAATCAGTTCAACAAGCTCTTTTTCCCTGTCTGTCAGATCATATTCCTCTTTGACTTTCTGGAGTCTGTCCTCAAGGCAAAACTCAGGAGCCTTGTCGCCATTGCTGAAATATGCAGGAACAAAGGCGCGTCTGTAGACAAGATATATCATAACAATATTTATGACAAACCAGAATATGATAGTCAGATCCAGCGGTTCTCTGATGAACCTGCTGTTTCCCCAGTATACGGAAGTCTCGCCCCAGAAGTATGAAGCATAGTTCCATGTCAGCATCGCCGTAATTATAACCATATATACTGTCAGATCTCTGTCGGAGCGTTTGTATAAAGCCGCAACTATGTACGCAATGCTGCCTATAAGCATCATAAATATCAGAACGATATCCGATACCAGCAGAATCCATTTGATGGTATACATAAAATCAACGCTGAACACAATCGTCGATATACACCATACAGATGCATATGCTATGGCATAAACCCTTGCCATCTTGTAATAGCTCTCAAGTATATCCTCTTCCGTAAGCTTCTGCTCAACGGAAAGCCACGATACAAACAGTATTGCTATTATACAGTCACCCAGCCTGAGAAGCTCTATATTATCATACCCGGCTATGAAATAATCGGTATAGTATATAATCATATCATATATGCACATTACAAGGAGGCAGGTCGAAAACAAAAGCATAGCATTGTTCAGGCTCGTATTGCCCTTTCGTCTTGCCAGTATGCTCATTGTAAAGCTGGATATTCCAAGGAATATGGCTATAAGATAACATATAATAATAATATGGTTCATTGTCTGCTCACTTCTCCCATCAGGTCAGTTGATTTTAATAACTTACATTGTAACATAATTCTCAGGTTTTTTCTATAGTGCAAAACCTCCGATTTGTACAGTTTCTAATCACCCAGCACCTTGCCGATGGAATCGTATATAACAAGATCGGCCTGTGAGTCATAGCCTGTTTCCGATTTGTTAATCAGAATCATATTGCTTCCTCTGAAATACCTGATAAGCCCTGCCGCAGGGTATACAACAAGAGAAGTTCCGCCTACAATAAGCGTATCGCAGGAAGCGATGGCGTTTACCGCACCATTTATGACATCTTCGTCAAGCCCCTCTTCATAAAGCACCACATCAGGTTTGACAACTCCACCGCATCTGCTGCATTTAGGAATTCCTTTGTCGCAGTTTGCTTCATTCATAATATAGTCAAGGTCGTAAAACTCCCCGCAGTCCATACAGTAATTTCTCAGTACCGAACCGTGCAGCTCATAAACCTTATGACTTCCGGCTTTCTGATGAAGCCCGTCTATGTTCTGTGTTACAACTCCCTTGAGTTTGCCCTCCTGCTCCAGCCTTGCCAGCGCCAGATGCGCTTTGTTAGGCTGGGCATCGGGATATATCAGATTCTTTTTGTAGTAATCAAAAAACACTTCCATCTTGTCTGTAAAAAAAGTATGGCTCAACATCTGCTCCGGTGAATATCCGTATTCACTCATAGCGCTGTAAAGTCCCTTTTCGGATCTGAAATCAGGTATATTGCTTTCGGTGGAAACTCCCGCTCCGCCAAAGAATACGACGCTTCCGCTCTTATCAATTATATCTTTAACTCTCTTGTCCATATGCTCATCCTCCTAAATCACTTATATCTATTTTACACCCTATTTCATTTTCGTCAAATATATCTGTCCCACTGCTGCGGTTTAGTATATAATATATATTGAAAATCTGAAAAACGGAGATTTGTTCAAATGAAAAAAATGATTATTGCAGGAGCAGGTCAGATGGGTATGTCTGTTTCCCAGCTTCTGAACGAAACAAATATAAGGCTTGCGGCGTTTGCAGACAACAGTCCGAATAAGTGGAGAGACGGTGATATTCCCGTTGTTTCCTTTGCCGATGCCATTGCTGTGAATCCCGATATAATTCTTATCGGTGTTTTAGATGATGAAAGAGCCAGCAGTATGAAAGAGCAGTTTGATGCCTTATGCTACTCCGGTGAATATATATTCCTGAGCGACATATATAATACCTATGATATGAGAAGCGGCACATTCCGAAGATTCATACCGCGCCTTGACGGCGTTCCCGGAGCCATCGCAGAGCTTGGAGTCTACAAGGGTGACTTTTCACTGGAGCTGCGCAGGCAGTTTCCGGGCAGAACTCTTTATCTGTTTGACACCTTTGAGGGCTTCAACGCAGATGACATAAAGATTGAAACAGCAGGCAGCTTCTCACAATCGAAGCCTGGGGACTTTACAGATACATCAGCGGAATATGTACTCGGCAGATTTGACGATACATCGGATATAGTCTTAAAGAAAGGGTATTTCCCCGATACTGCCGCAGGTCTTGAAAACGAAGTATTTGCTTTTGTAAGTCTTGATGCTGACCTGTATGCGCCAACGCTTGCAGGCCTTGAGTTTTTCTATCCGAGACTTTCACATGGCGGCGCCATCCTGCTTCACGATTACGGCAGCAGGAGGTTTTCGGGTGTTTTTCAAGCAGTGGCAGACTACGAAAAAAAATACGGAAAACTGCTGCTTGTGCCCCTGTGCGACTTGCACAAATCCTGCATCATACTTCATCCATAAACAAAAGACGGCAATGCCGTCTTTTAACAGTTCTTGAGATATTCGATTTCTTCTCTGGTAAGCTTCCTGTAATGCCCCTCTTTGGTCCTGCCCAGTCTGATTTCGCCTATGGCTATCCTCTCAAGCTCCTGAACACTATTGCCTACAGCAGCAAACATTTTTCTTACCTGACGGTTCTTGCCCTCATGGATTTCAATTTCAACTATTGCAGATCTTGCCGTCTGTTTTATGACATTGACTCTTGCAGGAGATGTCACAAAGCCGCCTATGTCAACGCCCTTTCGAAGCTTTGCGATACGCTCCGCCGAAAGAACTCCCGCCACTCTGGCTCTGTATTTCTTGGTAACCTCGTGCTTAGGGTGAGTCAGTCTGTATGCAAGGTCGCCGTCATTTGTCATAAGTAAAAGCCCCGTCGTGTTATAGTCCAGTCTGCCCACAGGAAACAGCCTTGCATCTATATCGGCAACCAGCTCCATAACTGTCTTACGCTCTTTGTCGTCTGCCGCCGATGTGATATATCCCATCGGCTTGTTGACTGCAACATAGACCAATTTTTCCTCCGGCCTTATATATGAGCCGTTGACCTCCACCGTATCATCGGGCAGCACGTCATATCCCATTTCTTTTACTGTGATGCCGTTGACCTTGACATTGCCGTTGGCTATAAGGTCGTCTGCTTTTCTTCTGCTTGCAATTCCTGCGTGAGCTATATATTTATTAAGTCGCATAATATTTCCTCCGTAATACAGTTATTTTAACATATAACCTCTGCAATTAAAACAACAGACTGTGTGTTTTTCGTGATTATGTTTGAAATTTTCAATTAAAATGATATACTGAATATATCATATTTGAGGGGGTTTTTCAGATGATAAACCAGTTTCAGAAAAGAATACTCATCCTTGCCGTAAGGGCGGGGGAGCTTATGATGAAAAGCGGCGCCGAAATCTACAGAGTAGAGGACACCATCACCAGAATATGCAAGGCGGGCCGTATTTCATATGTAGATGTTTTTGCAACGCCTACAGGCATATTTGTCACTCTTGACAACGGCGACAGGGAAAGCGATGTTTTCACCTACATCAGGAGGATTAAGGGTTCCAATACCGACCTCAGCACGATTTCTGAGGTAAATAAATTTTCCAGAGAGTTTACCACTACGGATTTATCAGTAGATGAGGGCATGAAAATCCTGTCGGAAATAGAGCGCAAGAAGCCTTATCCGTTTCCGGCAAGGTTGCTTGGAGCTGCGCTTGTAGCTGCGTTTTTCTGTGTAATATTCGGAGGCGATACTGTTGATTTTTTTATCGCTGCCGTAATAGGAGCCATAAGCTGTATAATCTCAACACTGCTTGGCAAAATAGAGCTTAACTTCTTTATCAAGGGCTTCTGCTGCTGTTTTCTTGCCACGTTTTTAGCCCTGCTTGTGACAACGCTAGGCTTAACGGAGGATTTCAGCAGTATCATAATAGGGACTCTGATGATATTTGTTCCCGGAGTTGCCATAACCAATTCAATTCGTGATTTTCTTTCGGGCGATATGCTTTCGGGTGTAGCAAGACTTACGGAGGCTCTGGTGGTCGGCGTATCCCTTGCCGCGGGCGCAGGTCTGATGCTTGAGCTCTGGTCAATGCTGGGAGGTGTTATATAATGGTTACCTCATTTGTATTTGCACTGTTTGCAACCTTTGGTTTCTGCATACTGTTTCATGTGCCTCTCCGCTGCATGCTTCCTGCCGCTGCCATAGGCGGCATCGGCTGGTTTGCATATCAGCTTCTTATGGAGCTTGGACTTGGCATAACCGCTTCTGCGTTTCTTGCATCCTGCCTTGTAGCTCTGCTTGCAGACATATGCTCAAGACTCATCAAAGAGGCTGCCACCGTGTTTGTAATACCCGGCATTCTGCCGCTGGTTCCCGGAGCCGGCATATATTACACTATGTTTCACTTCATACGGGGCAATATGGATAAGGCTGCCGCATGGGGCACCCGCACTCTGATGATTGCAGGAGCCATAGCCTTAGGACTGCTTGTTATAGCCTCGTTAATACGAATTATTGTAAACACCAAAAGAAATATCAAAAGATGGAATGATAAAAGAAAAGGCTCTGCTGTGTAACAGAGTCCTCAATAAAACCCTTAAATTTTTAAGTACAGGTTATATATTTTCGCAATAAAAAACAGAGTATGCAAAACTAGAACGAATTCTGTACATACTCTGTTGTTTTTGCTAAAACCACCTGTAAAGTTAGACCACCACTAACGTCCAACCACTAAAAGCGTTATAGCGCCCGAGTCTGTTCTTCTATTTTATTTGCTAAGGAAAATTTAGAAAATATTATTTAAATCTGTCATCTCCCGTAAATGCATCCATTGGCATGAATCTGTCATATCTGAGACCGCTGATATCTGCACCGAGAGGCTGTCCGAGAATCATCTCACTCATAACCTTGCCCACAGGTGCCGAAATCCCGAATCCGTGTCCGCTGAAGCCGCAGGCTGTAAACAATCCCGGAACCTCCTCGAATTTTTCAAGGCAAATCGTATCATCGGGAGTTCTGTCGTGCCAGCCGCTCCATGAACGTATTATTTTAATATCCTTCAGACAAGGAAATACCTCAACAAGACCTTCAACGCCCGAGGAAATGTTATTATGAGTCAACCTGTATTCAACATTATTTCCCTCCCGCTGGAAAATTCCTATCCGGCTGCCGCCTCCGAAAACAAAGGAGCCGTGCTCTGTCTGATGCCCGTAATATCCGCCCTTCGAGCCTATAAAAATCTCATTTATAAATCTCGGAACAGGCTCTGTTACAAATATTTCACATAAAGCATGCGTAAACGGGACATCAAGATCTACCGAATTAAGAAGCTGTCTGCTTCCGAAACAGGCCGCCACGCAAATGGCATCCGCTTCATAAATATTGCCTTTTTCTGTTATAACACGCCTTGCTCTGCCTTTTACGGTTTCAATCGCAACGGCCTTTTCGTAATCATAAAAATCCGCGCCCAGCTCTCTCGCCTTTGAGTAAAGACCCAGCGTTGTTTTCAAAGGATTGGCTCTTCCCTCTTCTCTGCAATATGAAGCGCCGACAATACGATCCGAAAACTGGGGAACTCTTTTTCTCAGCTCATTTCCTGTGATAAATTCAAGATGCATGCCGTGCTTTTCCGCATGCGGAATAAAGGTCTCCATATTTTTGAATTCGGCTTCCGTTACGGCATTCCTGTATCCGCCTGTTGTTTCATATTCGATATCCACTCCCAGATCTTTTTGCAGCATGGGCCAGATTTCATTAACTCCGTACATCCCTATGGAAAGCTCCGGTATACCTCTGAAATTCATTTTGTTCAATCCGCCGTTACGAACCGAGGACCCGTTTGCCACGGTATCCTTTTCAAGAACCGTTACCTTTAATCCGGCTTTTGACAGGAAATATGCTGTTGCATTACCGACAGCCCCGCTGCCTACAATGATAACATCTGATTTTTTTACTGTTTTACTATTCATCTGATGCTCTCCTTACTCTCTGTTATCTGCAAAAACTTTCGCAACCACCGGCCTTGCCGGAGATCTCGGTGTAGTATCCTCTAATTCAGCAGGACTCACTTCAAGCTCCCTTGCCACTATATTTTTTACATTGAGACCGCAGGTCAGACCCTGACACAGACCCATACCCGATCTCAGATAACGTTTGATTTCGTTTAATGTAAACATTCCGTCATGTACGGCTCTGCGGATTTCTCCCTTTGTTATCTCTTCGCATCTGCAAATAATCAAATCATCATCAGGCTCGGAAATGAATTCACCCAACGGCTTTGTACGATCAATTACTTTGTATTCCATTCGTTACTCCTCCTCCCTGAAAAAGCGTGCAGTCATGGCGTACCCGTCTTCCACCTTCATTGTAAGAAGCGGTGTTTTGTCCAGAGCCTTAAGATCCTTTACATCTATAATCTCTGCATCACACAGTGTCCTGCCGTCTCTTCCGAGGGCTTTTCCCTTCGTTCCGACTTCCGGCAGCGGAAGGAATTCATAAGGCAATGTTACTGTATTGTTTTCCTCATCAACAAGGAAAATCGCCTGTCCCGGACAATCCGCAACGCATTTGCCGCAGTTTTTGCATCCTGCTTCAAGGTTTACAACAGGAAGATCCGTAATTCTTTCACCTACGCTGATACATCCGAATTTGCAGGCATCCTGACACGGGTTGCACGGGATATTCTGTGAACATTCAATTACAGGATGAACCCCCTTTCCATGCCTGTATCCGGGATATGTTTCCATTTCCTTATCATCCATATAACCCTTTTGAAGCAATGAACAGGATACAGGAAGCCCTTCGTCGGTTTCTTTTATATCCTTGCCTTTGTTCTGTGGGGCAAACATGCCCTGTCTGAGTGTATCAAGCGCAGCAAGAAATTCCTTTGTTTTCTTTTCATACTCTTCTTCTTCCATGTATCCCGTAAATTTTGCCGCCGCGGCTCCCGCTATATGCCCTTCAATCATTGCCGAGCTTGCCTCCTCGATTCCGGACACATCTCCCGCAGCGAAAATTCCCGGCGTTGAGGTCTCCCCGAACTCGTCACAGACAGGAACAATACCGCCTACAGGCGAAGTTTTTACTCCTGCGGTTCTCACAACCTGACTCATAGGATTCAATCCGACGGCAACGCAAACCGTATCTGCCTCGATTTCTTTTTCCGTCCCCGAAACAGGCACAAAATGTTCATCCACTTCAGCTATTACAACCTTTTCCACATGATCTTTTCCTTTTGCTTCAACAATGGTATGAGAAAGATAAAACGGAACTCCCGTACGCGCAACTTTAGCAGCGTGGACGCCGTAACCGCCGATTTTAGGGGCAGCATCAATCAGTGCTTCAACCTTGCAGCCTGCCTGAATAAGCTGGAAACTGACAACAAGGCCGACATTTCCTGTTCCAACCATAACGATTTTCTGCCCCGGCTGAACTCCGTGAAGATTCATCATTGTCTGAGCTGCTCCTGCCCCCATTACACCCGGCAGCGTCCATCCCCTGAACGGAATCATTTTCTCTGCTGCCCCTGTAGCCACTACTATTGAATTAGCTCTGAAGGTTTCTATATAGCTGCCGTTATCAACGGAAATGCATTTTTCCGGAAATATACCCATTACCGTGGAAGACAAATGTACCTCTACTCCGACATTTTCCGCTTCTTCAAGAAGCTCTGTCCCGATATTAATGCCTCTTATCTTGGCATGATGCTCCTTTGAACCGAAAAACTTGTGAATCTGCTTGAACAGCTGACCTCCCGGCTTTTCGTTTTCATCAAAGACTGCCGTTCTCATTCCTGCCTTGGCGCCTTCGATAGCAGCTGATAACCCTGCCGGCCCCGCACCGATTACAATTAAATCATATCGCTTCATTTTGTTTCCTCCTTTGCCGAAAGTCCATACTGTGTCTGAACCTGCATTCCTTCCTTCAGAGGAGTGATACATGTACGTACATTTATCTGTCCGTCAACAACCATGACGCAATCTGTGCATCTGCCTATGGCACAAAATATTCCCCGGGGAGTTCCTTTTTTTCTCGTATGACGATGGGTTGTAACACCTGCAGCCATCAGTGCTGCTGCTATTGTATCCCCTTCATAGCCGTACATTTCCTTTCCGTCCAGATAAAAACGTATTTTTTCTCCTTTTTGGTAGGTTCCCAATATGGGATGTTTAGGTATTCTCATTTGTACCTCCTGCTACTGCTCTTTATTATTTCCTTGCTAAAGCGCACCGCTCAATTCATAAATGCTTCGTTAATTTGTTATTGCATATCTATATAAAGCAATTACCATGCCATACACATTGCAAATTTCTTTTTTTATAATCCGTTGATTTTTCAAGCTGTGCCGGGATCAGCCGGGCAAATGCCGGCCGCAAATAAAGATACTGTATGCTGTGGTGCATAATAGCCGATTTTGCTGCATAAAAAAAGAGGTGCTGTATTGGGTAATAGATTTTCCAAATATTGCACCTTTCAATTTGTTTTTTATCATAGCTTTTTATACTTTGAGACCGTATTTTGCTATTTTCCGTGAAATCGTCGATTGATTTACATCAAGAGCCTGTGCTATCTCCGTCATAGTGGTATATTGCTTCATCGCCAGACCGATAAGCTGCTTTTCGACTTCCTCGAAGGCTTCGCTGATAGTAATTATTTCATTTACCGTAATACAGCTTTTTCCCTCCTTGCTGCTTTTCGTAAATTTTGCCGGCAGCATATCCGACGTGATTTTCTCTTCCCTTGTTGTTAGTACAAGACGTTCGACAGTATTCCTGAGCTCTCTGACATTACCCGGCCATGAGTAATCCTTCAGCAGCTGCATTACGTCCTTTGCAATTATCTTATTTTTGCCGTGTTTTAAATTGTATTCCTTAAGAAATGCCTTAACGAGCAACACGATATCTTCGCGGCGCTCTCTGAGCGGAGGAATATTTATGGGAACCACATTCAGCCTGTAATAAAGATCCTCTCTGAATCTCCCTTCCGCAACCGCTTCTTCAAGCTTAATATTTGTTGCGGCAATGACGCGCACATCTACCGGAACCTCTTCCGTACTCCCTACCCTCATTATGGTTTTTTCCTGTAACATTCGAAGCAGCTTTACCTGCTGGCTGACAGGCAAATCACCGACTTCATCAAGAAATAATGTTCCTCCGTTTGCCGCCTCTATCAAACCGATTTTGCCCACGCTGCTCGCCCCCGTAAATGAACCCGGCTCGTATCCAAAAAGCTCTGACTCTATAATGCTTTCGGAAACTGCTCCGCAGTTGACGGCAACAAAAGGCATTTTTCTTCTGTCACTTAAATTATATATGCTTCTTGCAATCAGTTCCTTCCCTGTTCCTGTCTCTCCTGATATCATAACAAGCGAATCTGTCGGAGCAATCAGTCTGATTAGCGACTCCACCTGATACATTTTGTCATCACATGTGATAATATCTTCAATTTCATCGGGAGCTTCTATTTTGTCATGCATAAGGTGTCCGTCCTTCGCGAGAGCTTTCCCCAAATCCAGCAGAGGGCTGCAGTCCGTTGTAACCGAGATTACTTCTTTAAGCTCTCCGACATCATCAAATGTAGGAATACCAAGAGAAATAACCTCCTTGCCCTTTGCTGTATTCTGTATAACCACCTGAGATTTCTTTTCTCTCAGAACCCTTGCGGAAACCGACGGATAAAAAAGCTTCTCAGCCTCCAGTTCATATACACTTTTGTTTAATATATATTCCCTGCTGACACCGCAGGTTTCATATATGTCTTTTCCCACAAACCTGAAAATACCATCCTTATCGGTTATCATTAAAGAATCCTCGCTGTAGGAATTCAGAGAATTTCTGAATTTGCTGTTAAGTTCATCTGCTACTTTCAGTAAATGCCGGACTCTGTACTGTTCACTGTTGTCTTGCAATATAAGCCAGCTGTATTTTTCATGTGAGGTTTTCAATTTCCTTACATCAATACTTTGGCCATACATTACAAGGTTGACGGATTTGTTTCCTCTAATGACTTCAAGCTCATTATCATCAAGAAATTCACTTAATGACGTTTTTTCTTTTGATGTAGTGACTCTGAGCATATTCAAAGCAGTTTTATTGGCAAATACAACAGTTTCACTCTTCCTGTCGTAAAGCACAACTCCTATGGTATCGTCAAAAATAAAGTCTGTATATAATTCGCTGCTTGATATAATATTTTTTATTTGCTTTGAAATTTTATTGTCCATAGCTCCTCCGTATTTTTACTTTTCTAACAAAACCCTTTCTTTTATATAATATCACGAAAATATAAAGAACGCACTCAAAAAGGTGCGCTCTTTATACTACGTTTGATATATTATATTGGCTACTCCTCATCTTCGCCGGAGAATACTCCCTGTTTCACTTCTATCAGATATCCCACCAGACAGGCAGGTCCCGCTATAAGATTTCCTATTCCCAACAGAATGAACAAAGATGTCGGAGCCAAAACAAGTCCAATCATAAGCAGGATACAAACAATTACACAAAGTGCTGCGCAAATATTTCCCATTTTATTATGTTTATCTGACATTTATTTTCCTCCTTTTGCCTTTTCTATCTGTGATTTTTCATAAGAACCATATGTTGCCTTACATGCTATGAAGTATATAATTCCTCCGAAAATCCAAGTTGCAACACTTGAAGGGAATCCATTAGGAACACCTAATATAAACTGCCATACTGCATAGAATATGATTCCTGCGATTATTCCTATAGTACCTCCCATCGGAGTCTTTTTCTTGTAGAAGAATCCGCCGAGGATAGGAATCAGGAATACCGCTACCTGGAAACCGCCTATGATTGTCCATGCATTTCCTATACCGTTTCTCCAGAGATAAGTTCCTACTATTATGAACAATCCCAGAATTACAATCATTATTCTGCTGCCCTTAAGAACACCTTCGTCGCTCAGATCAGGCTTAAAAATATCCTGATAGATATTCTTTACAAGAATTCCTCCCGTAAAGAGCATGTCCGCACTTACCGTCGACATTACTGCCGCAATCAGTGCCGCTACAAACAATCCTCTTGCTCCCGGAGGAAGTACCGTGAATACGGTTCCCCAGAATCCTTCCGAAGCTGTCGCCGCATCCGGGAAAAGAACAGATGATGTCATTCCCACGATTACCATTACAGCGCTGAAAATTGTTCCTATCATCAGCATTAATGTATATGCCACCTTGACTTCTCCGCCGCCCTTTGCTGCTCCGAAGCGCTGATACGACTGTGCATTTACGTACATTGCCGCTGCCGACAGTATGTAGCCTATTGCTGTGCCGAAGGTCTGATGCCCCACGATACTCAGCTTGAGAGGATCGCTTGCCATCACCGCATCGCAAAGGACTCCGCCGCTTCCGTAGTATGAAATAATTCCAAAGAGCACAGCTCCTGCGGAAACTGTCATAACCGCAAACTGAATCAGGTCTGTAACTGCCAGCGCCCACATTCCGGCCATTGTAGTATAGAGAATTATTGCAAATCCGCCTATTACCATTGCCAGCCATATCGGCATTCCGGATACCATATGAAGAACATCACCTGCCGCAAACAATAACGCACAGCAGTAGAGAATTGACGCCATAGGAACAATACTTGACAATACTCCCGAGGTTTTATTGTAGAAAAACTTTATCATATCCGGCAGAGTGATAACCCAGTCGGGCAGTTTTTCTCTTGTAATCGGTCCTATCCACAATGCCAGCGGAAGTCTTAGAACAGCTCCCGGAACCACATAGAAAAGTATTATCGAAATTCCCAGGGTACTTCCCAATTCTCCGAGACCTACAATCGTCCAGGAGTCATACCATGCCGCCCCTGCCACACCAATAAGTACAGGTATTGTCAGTCTTCTTGAAGCAACAAAAAAGCTTTTGAAATTCTTGCTTGCCTTACGGTGCATGACGAAGCCCACGCTCATGACACCGATGAAATAAAGTGCCAGAACCGCCCAGTCAAAGACACCCCATAATTCTTTAAAATCAACCATAGATACAATCCCTCCTTCAAACCTGAAGTCTTACTTTAAGTCCGCTAACGTGTTCGTTTTCAGTTCCAAAGTTATCTTTGTAGGCGTATTTGATATATTGCTTACCATTACTTTCAAGCTCTAATTTAATTGCCTCTCTGTAAAACATCTGTTTTCTGGCAACCGTAATTTGCGGGACGGCATGAAAAGCTCTTTTCAGGTACTCCCATTTTGCACACTCTTTGCTCGCCTCCACGGCTTCATCTATGGAGCATGCAGGTTTTAATATTCTTCCTTCAAGCCTTTCCTGCTTTTTGCGTATCAGACCCAGGTCATCGAGCAGATCATAATGAAAAGGGTGCGCTTCATTCAAATCATATATAATTCCTATTTGCCCCTCGCGGTCAAATCTGCCCAAAGTGTTTTTTGATATGCTTTCCCGGCTACGTATCAAACGATAATCAAAAACCAAAAACAAGTATGGAACCTGTACTTTTTCCGAATGCTTCAACTCATATTTGACAGGGCAGAATATCCCAAATATTTTGGGGTGAATTTTGTTCATTTTAAGCTCAAGAGCCTCCTCATCACTAAAAGTTGCAGGCAATACATATTCGTACTTTCCTTGTGTCAATGATTTCATTTTCTTCTACCTCCGTCCTTTTTCGAAAATCATACTGTATCTATGTGTTAATGCAACATATATGCCAATAGACGTTTACATGTCATTATTGCAAAAATACGTTCATTTTACAACAATTCTAAAAATTCCGAAGCTATTTTTTCTGCTGCTTTTATGTTGCCCTGCATAAATTGATTGCAGCCACGCATACGAAATAAAGAAGTATACCGGACAGAACGAAAGGTTCCTGTTCTCCTATGCCGACCTTAAAGAACGCCTCTTCTCAATGTGCTTCCGTTGAGATATCCTGCATAATAAAATCGCCGGATAGCATACAATTTACTACCCGGCCCTTCTATATAATTTGTTCTATTTTGCTATAGCGGCACATATCTCGTCTTTTTCACAATTTCCTGCCCTTCCTCCGACAGAACCCAATCAACGAATTTCCCAACATTCAGATTGCTGTTTGCTTTATCGTATACAGCGTAAAAATTTGCTACGACAGGATAGCTTCCATTGGCAATATTTTTTATATTAGGATATACCCCGTCTATCGACAGCATCCTGACATTTCCCTTTTTTACCACGTCCTTGACATAATATCTGAAGGAAAATCCTATGGATCTGCCGAAAATGCCAAAGGGATTTGCCTTCATTTCCTCACCGTTCATAAAAGAAAGCATTGCCTGCCTTCATTTCGCCGTAAAGGATTTATCGGACTTCTGTCTCCTCCGACCTGCGACCAGAATTTATATGTTCCGTTGTAAACCCCCTTTATCTGTTCAACGGTAAGCCCTTTAACCGGATTTGACGAATTCACGATAAAAAAAAAGCTTCCGAGCCTATAGGAACCAGTTCAAGCTTCACGCCTTTTTTCTTGGCATAGGCAAGCTGTTCTTCTGACGGCGCTGCACAGAATACTATATCAGCTGTTCCGTCAACTACCTCCTTATAGGCTTCACGTGTATTGTTCATCTGAAGCTTGCTCCCCGGCATAAAGTTTTTTCCGTCAAAAATCACCTGATTTTCCGGATACAGAGCATTTGCAAATGCGGAAAAAACAGGATACAATGCCGCTGCTCCGTCTATTACCGGCAAATTTCCGTTTAATTTATATTCCGAATCAACTTTTACTATCTCGGAATTCTCCTCAAAGGGCAGATATTTATCAAGCTCTATTGATTTTGCCTGCATGCCCCGGCTTCTGTCAGACAGACAGGGTTTTGTGAATATCAAAAAAATCGCCGTGTCAAAAAGAAGAAAGCACAGTATCATGCACAGAGGCAATACAAATTTCCCTGCATTTTTCATATTTACCTCCCATTTGCTATGAACGATATTATAGAACAGTCAGAATACAAATATACCGTCCATAAAATCAATGCGGCAGTTGTCAGACAGCCGATTACCGCTGTTGCTGTTATTATTTTTATTAAATGATTATCCATCTGCTGCTCCTTTCTACATATTGTTGATAGACAATGTGAAAGATGCTATCAAGAATAGCAGCCCTCCTACGGCAACTGTCATCAGCGTTGCCGCCGCATACATGACCCTTTTCCTTTTACTCAAATCCCCGCAAGTATTTTCTTTCGCTTTCTTATATTTGTCCTTCGCAGCTATAAACCACAGCACCGACCCTATCGGCACAAATACAACAATGACTCCGGCTACGAAAATTATAAACATAATATTGTACCCCCTTCGTTTCTGTTACTTTAATTCCTCAAGATATCTTACTGTCTCTTTTATATCGAATGAGGAAAAATACCTTCTGTTTTCATCGTCAATAATTCTGTAATGCTTCGAAATAATATTCTGCTGTATCTTATATTCACCTTGCGCCCTTGTTGTCCTCCACCAGACTTTTCCGCCCATGGTCTTCGGATAGCTCACATGCATATCGTCAAAAGCTATTGCCTTAATAAGATCCGACAGTTCACCTCTGAAAGAATCCTGTAGCACTTCGCTGTCTGAAAAAATCGTTGTAACCGCAACTGCAGCGGACCAGCTGAGACTCCTCCTGCCCTTTTCTATTTCAACAAGGGTTTTTTTCGACAAACCGATAACAGCCGCCATTTTATCCTGAGTTAAACAATATTCTGTTCTGATTAATTTTAACTTTGAATCCATCAAATCCAAAAATTCCTTTTGCTTCACGCTCTTCTCCTTTCAGTTCTGTTTCTTAGTGTACTTTTACACTTTTTATTAACTTTTGTCAATAGCGCTGATAAAAGACCCGACGTCAGGCGTCTTATTCCTGCTTCTGAATGCCTGCTTCCGGCTCCGCTGCCATTATCCTTTACAAGGATCTGATTATGTGTATTATAGAAAAATCTTTTGCAAAACATAATCCAAAAGAAAATTTATTCAAATTATAGAATTATATGGAGAAATTCAAGCTTTACGCTATGAAAAACTATGTAATCCGGCAGAGATAAGCCCACCGAAACATAATGCATAGCATGCACATCACGGTCAAAGGAGTTTTTCATAAAGAATTCCCTGTAAAACTATGTCTATCCGATTAAATTTCGCACTGCTTGCATAAAATCGTGCCGTAAAAGATATCGTGCCGTAAAAGATAAGGGCTACCTTTATAATAACAGAAGTGGAAATATACGGAATCAAAGATTCCTATTTCTGCATGTCGCCCGTAAAGGGCGGCTCTTCGCAAGGTGCTTTTGTTGATATTCCGGAAATATCGAAAAATCGATATTTCCTACATAATAAAAAAACAACCTCTGCTTCCAAAGTTCAAAGGTTGTTTTTTAAAGTTGATTTAACAGTCCTTGCCCGCAGCATGAAACAGCCGCAGCAAAGCCCTGACGTAAAGCAATTCCCGAAAAGCGCCCCTCCGCCTAAGCCATTGCAAAACCGGCAACCACATATCCGACAAATGTTATGGCTGTAACAATTCCTATGTACGGCAGCTGTGCTACTGCGTAATCAACATTGTTAATTCTGCATGCCGAAGCTGACAGCAGAGTAACATCCGAATAGAAACATGCCTGGGCACCAAAGCAGGCAGCCGAAATGATTGCGCCCAATGTAAGCGGAATACTTGCCCCGCTTGAAACAGCCAGCGGCAGTATAATAGGAGTGCATACCGCAGGTATACTCCAGATGTTGCCTGTTGCAAAGCATACAAGACCAATCAGTATAAATGCAATTGCCGGAAGCCATGCGGCGCTCATGTACGGTCCCGCAACATCTATCAGATAATCGGGCAGACCGATGAGATTAATGGATTCTCTGTAAAACAGCGATGTAACAAGGACAGCTGGAAAGTGACGATGACACTGCAAACAAACAGCGTATAAATCCAAAAAATATAATATTAAGGTACGGATAAGCACCTTCAAAGCCGCATAATATTCTGTATCTGTCGTGCATCATAAGACTTCTGAAAGACACATCTGTGCTGTAATGACCCTGCAAAGGAAATGCGATAATCGAAAGCATGATGCTTACTGTGACTGCAATTCCCATAGTGACAAAGACCACCGTACTTGAAGCCAGAACCTTATTTTTGATATAACTGCTGTAGGAAATCCTTGTTGCTATATAATTTGTAATCCCAGTCTTAAGTTCCGTATAATAAACATCTGCAACCATAATGCTTGCAATCAGAGGAAGCAGAGTCGAAAAAACGGCATCTGTAAAATTGTAACAGTAGTAATTTCTAAGCACTGTAAGTTCCCATGCTGACGGTATCTGTGAAATCGGTTTGCCCTGTAGATTATCACAGGCAATATAAAAGTTTAAAAATACTGCAAAAAATATTATTATTGCTGCAACATAAAACTCATTACGCCTTACTATCTTTTTTACTTCTTCAATAAACATTGTGCCTTTCCTTTTCCCTCATCTGTATTAAACATCATAATTTAAAAAGGTTCAGGGGATTGTCAGTCCCCTGTTAATCTCTAATTAAACCATACTTCACCTGAAACCTTGTCTTTAACAAATTGGGTGCTTGTATTATTCTCAGCTCTTAATTGAACCGTTGTTCCCTTTACATATGCTGTTTGATAGTCAATCCTTTTTTCTCCTGTTGTAGTAAAAAAGGCAACGTCTCCTGTTTTATGTTTCCATTCTCCGTTAACTTTTGATCTAAACCAGCAGTTAACTCCACTGGAGCCTCCTCCTATCTTTGTGATTTCAGCTTTCCCATAGTCTCTATCAGTACTCTTCTCTGCTGTTGCTAAAGTTACATTATCACATACGTGTGGTAATGCTACATTAACAAAAGGTCTTGAATTTTCATATTTACTTGCCGCATAAGAAGTAGCAGGTATTAACGCTACAAAAAGTGAAAATATAATCAAGAGACAAGTAACTTGCTTTTTATTTTTAATACTAATCATTTTTTCTTCCTCTCCATTGCTTTTCTTCTGTTTTTCATATAGTATTAACTTATGTTTAGAGTTTTTCATAAGTTGTTTATTTACCTAGCCTGGTGATATATTGATTTTGAAAAACTCTTTTTTCATCCTCGCATAGACATCACTCATCTCATTTAGCTATTTACTTCTACATATTAGATGCAGTTTTCTTATAATAGTTTCAAAATCCCTGAATTTTTTATAATTTTCATCTCGCTATCCCCATAATACAACTGTAATTTAAATGATAGTTATTGCCTTGCATTCAGTTCTTAAGAAGCTATCCTATTTCAAAACAGTCTGTTTCACCAGCATACCAGCCCACACGAATATTAACCCCATACCTATATTAAGTAATTTACTACCTGCACCGGCTAGACCCCTATATCAAACTATGTAGCCAACATAAAAAGAGCCCGCAGCACAGGCGGATATTTCCGCCAATACTGTAAGCTCTCTTTGCAAACATCTGTAGTGTACAGATGCCTTATATTCACTTATAAAGGTCCGCCAGTTCCAGCAGCGTAACTTCACCTCTTTTTTCAGCTCCCAGCAACGCCGGAGTAAACCCGCCTTTTGAGAAAATAAAATAGTGAAATGCGCCATCTTTACGAAACACAAAGGCGTACTTTCTCGAAAAAAGTCAAGGCATATTCACCGATATCTGTCTGTCTTGTCCTTTTACTGCTCTATATTATTCTCTGCGAATAGATTCCCTGCAGGTCATACCTTGATATGCGCTTTTCAATCTCCTGCTTATCTGTAGTATACAGGTTCTTTTCTTTCATTCTTGCAAAGTATTCTGCGCCTGCAAAGGTATATCTTGTCATAAGTCCGTTTTCTGTTTCCATCATTTCATTGGCATAGGATATAAGGTCGCCTGCAGCAACCTGCCTCGGCAGTTCTAAAAGCCTCAGACCTTTGAGAAGCCTTGCGGCATTGTACCCTGCAAGGGATCCTGTAGTTATTGCCTCCGTATGTCCAACAAAAAATCCCGATTTTTCTCCTCCGCAGAACATATTCTCAATGCCCTCGGCTTTCATAGCATTGTTTCTCTGCGCCACCGACAGGTATCTTATCGAGTTTCCCCTGCCTCCCGCATAAGGGTCAATATATCTGGCGTTTTCAAATCCCGGTATCTGTCTAAGCTTTTCAAGTTCAAAGAACGGAGTCATTATTTTGGCATAGCCTGTATCAAGCAGGACTATGTTTTCTGCAAATTCCTCAAGGGCATACTGCTGGCATACTTTAAGCTCCAGCTTTTTTTCATTTATAAGCTGCTTTGGAACAGGGACTATGGCAACTCCTGTATCATTTAATTTATCCTGTATTTCCTCAGACAGCGACTGCTTTTCCAGCTTGCCCGAACCGCTGAACGCTCCGAAAGCTCCGTCTTTTCTCATTCCCATAATATCGTTTCTGCCTGCTTTCTGTGTAAGGCTCACCCTCGGACCAAAGGCCGGGCATCTCAGAATACACATGCAGCAGCCGTTGCCGTAGGCAAGGCAGTTACCCATAGGTCCAGTAGAGCCGGTACATTCTATAAATACATCTCCCTGAATTTTTTCACCATCTGCAAGAGTGATGCTTTCTATGCACTCTCCTGCCATTTCCACGTCTACAGCTCTGCTCACAAGCCTTATATCTATCCCCTTTTCTCTGAGAAGCCTCCTTACCTGAGGCTCCACCTTTATAACATTGTAGAGGCTGGCGTGACTGTGGCCCGGAAAATCTATATTGACATGCGTTGCGCAGCTGTCGGTTATGCCAAAAAGCTCACTTGCTCCCAAAGCGATGTTTTCCTCTGCCGCCGTATATCTGCCGTTGTTTCTCATTATTCCGCCCACATTGCCAAGCCCCAACAGCATATCTGTTTTTTCAAGAAGAGTGACTTCTGCGCCCGCTTTTTTTGCACCAAGGGCTGCTGCAATTCCTGACCAGCCTCCACCTATTACTACTGCTCTATACATAAAAACCCCCTAAAAGTAATATTATTAAAATCTATTACTTCCGGAGGGTGTTTATTCTACTTATATGTAATATTCGCCGCTACACGCCTACGAGGCCTTTTCAAGCTGGGCCAGCTCCCGCAGCTTTTCTTTTTCCTGCGGCGTAGGATTTTTAGGAACAGAAACCTGCACCATTACATATTCGTCACCGTACTGTCCCTTGTTTTTCATTGATACTATGCCCTTGTTTTTTATCCGTATTTTACTGCCGGACTGAGTTCCCGGCGGTATATTGCATCTGACTTTGCCGTAAAGTGTAGGGAAAACCGCACTGCCGCCAAGAACCGCAGTTGTATACGGAATTTCCTCAGTAGTGTAAACATCCATTCCCTTTCTCTCGTATCCCGGTTTTTCGGCTATGTGTATCTTTATATACATATCACCTGCCGGCATGCCTCCTTCTCCCGGATGACCGTTGCCCTTAAGTCTGATGCTCTGACCTTCGTTTATGCCTGCCGGAATTTTAACCTCAAATGGCTTCTTGGTGTTTCCTTCAAAGTACAGTTTTTTGGTTGCGCCGAAAGCCGCCTCATCAAAGGATACGGTAAGCTGCGTCTCTATATCTGCGCCCTTCGAAGCTCGCCTGTGCGAATGTCCGCCGAAAATGTCTTTAAAAATATCTTCAAAGTCACCGCCTGTAAAATGATATTCCCTGTAGTTCTCATTTTCGGGCTGCCTGTAATTCATGCTCTCATCAAATGCCGCATGACCGAATTTGTCGTACAGCTTTCTTTTTTCAGGGTCCTTGAGTATATCGTAGGCTTCTGAAAGCTCTTTGAACTTTTCCTCTGATTGCTTGTCGCCCGGATTTGCATCAGGGTGATATTTCTTTGCCAGTTTTCGATATGCAGATTTCAGTTCTTTTTCGGAAGCGGATTTATCAATCCCAAGGACTTCATAATAATCTCGTTTGTTCATTTATCAGCACCCCCTGTTTGAAAAAGGCGGAAGTATCTGCCTTACAGTTCCTCCCGCCTTAACTTCCATATATCTGATTACTCCTTATCCTTCTATTGCAATGTATTTGCTTTCCTCGATTTCAGGTTTAGCCTCTTTTTTCGGTACGAAAAGTTTCAGAATACCGTTTTCAAATTTTGCTTTGATATCTTCCTGATCAAGATTTTCGCCTACATAAAAGCTCCTGCTGCAACTGCCGCTGAACCTTTCTCTTCTGATGAATTTACCGTCTTTGTCCTTATCCTCTTTTTCGGTATTGGTTGATGCGCTGATTGTCAGTGTGCCGTCTTTGAGCTCTGCCTTGATGTCTTCTTTTTTGTAGCCCGGCAGGTCTACATCAAGCTCATAGCCTCCGTCTGTTTCCTTGACATCTGTACGCATTACCGCTGTCTCGTTTGCCGAATAGTTTGCAATTCTTCTCTCAGGTCTTGCAAAATCATTAAAAAATCCATCGAATAAGTTTTCCCCTAAAAAGTTTGTCATTAACATTGTATTTACCTCCATTACCCATTGTGGATATCCACTATATCAATTTATGTTTTCCTTTTCTATGGTTTTATTATACACCTTTTGTTAGCACTCGTCAATAGTGAGTGCTAACAATTTTAAAAAATTTTTTCCCCTCTTTACTTTTTCCGCCTGTGCGTAAAAAAACAGAGCAGACAGTGAAAAATCACTTCTGCCCTTATATGTTCAAACTATTCAACTGTTACTGATTTTGCCAGGTTCTTCGGTTTATCTATATTGCAGCCTCTAAGCCTTGCAATATGATATGCCAGTATCTGCAGCGGTACTATTTCAAGCACCGGTGAAACCTCGTCTATGCAGTCCGGTATGTAGATTGTCATATCCGACTGCTTTTCAATAGCGTCTGAATTATCCTTTGCAACACCGATTACCAGCGCGCCTCTGGCTTTGATTTCCTGTATGTTTGAAAGCATTTTTTCATACAGCTTCTCCTGCGCCGCAAGAGCTATAACCAGAGTGCCCGGCTCTATCAGCGCGATAGTGCCGTGCTTCAGTTCTCCCGCCGCCATGGCGAAAGAATTGATATATGAGATTTCCTTTAGCTTGAGTGAGCCCTCGTATGCTATGGAAGCATCCATGCCTCTGCCTATAAAGAATACATTGTTGTTTCTGTATATCTTCTCTGCAATCTGCGCTATATGCTCCTCCTGCTCAAGCACTCTTTCAAGCTTTTCAGGAAGCGCCTTGAGCTGATTCATAACTGTTTCAAAGTAAGCGTCATCTATTGTGCCCCTTACCTGACCCATATGAAGCGCCAGCAGATACATGCACATAAGCTGGGTTGTGTAGGCTTTGGTGGAGGCAACTGCAATTTCAGGTCCTGCCCATGTATAGAACACATCGTCAGACTCTCTTGCAACCGAGCTTCCGACTACATTTACAACGGACAGAACTCTGGCTCCCTTTCTCTTGGCCTCTCTGAGCGCCGCAAGAGTATCAAGAGTCTCTCCCGACTGGCTTATGGCTATAAAGAGGGTGTGCTCATCTATGAGCGGATCTCTGTATCTGAACTCTGATGCAACATCCACCTCAACGGAAATCCTTGCAAATTTCTCAATTACAGCCTTGCCTATAAGGCCTGCATGATAAGCTGTGCCGCAGGCAACTATGTACACCTTTGATATATCGTCAAGATCCTCTCTTGTAAGACTGATGCCGTCAAGCTTAATCCTGCCGTTTTCGTCAATTCTTCTGTTCAGGGTTTCGGAAACGCCCTTAGGCTGCTCGTAAATCTCCTTGAGCATAAAATGCTCAAAGCCTTCTTTTTCGGCAGCATCAGAATCCCATGTCACATGAAATACATCTCTTTTGACTTCATTTCTGTTTTCGTCATATATTTTAATTGAGTCCTTGTCAAGAACAACGGTTTCGCCGTTTTCGATAAGGTACACCTCTCTTACATATTTGAGAAGCGCCGGAATATCAGATGCAATAAAATTGCATCCCTTGCCTATTCCTGCAACCAGCGGAGCATCTTTTCTTACCGCAACTATTTTGTCAGGGTCCTTTGATGAAATTACACCTATGGCATAGGCTCCTCTCATCTTGCCTACAGCCTTGTATACGGCATCTACCAGATCGCCCTCATTGTATATACCTATAAGCTGGGCTATAACCTCTGTGTCGGTTTCTGATCTGAATACAATACCATGCTCTGTTTCAAGCATCTCTCTAAGCTCTACAAAATTCTCTATAATGCCGTTGTGCACCACAGCAACCGTATTATCCATATTGGCATGAGGATGGGCATTGATATCTGACGGCGCACCGTGAGTTGCCCATCTGGTATGTCCTATACCTATGTTGCTTTCAAAGCTGCTGTCACCTATTATTTTTTCGAGGTTTTTGATTTCACCCACATGTTTTCTTATTTCAATATGATTATTTATATTAAGAGCTATCCCTGCAGAGTCATAACCTCTGTATTCAAGCCTCTTGAGTCCGTCTATTATTACTTCTTTGGCATTGTCTGCGCCTACATATCCTACTATACCGCACATAAATCCGTATAATCCTCCCTATGCAAACTTTGATTCTATAAGCTGCGCAAGATCCTTTGCATCCTGCGCAATCTGATCTCTGTCCGTACCTTCAATCATAACTCTTACCAGAGGCTCTGTACCGGACGGTCTGATAAGCACACGACCGTCTCCTGCCATTTTAGCTTCAAGGCTTCTGATTGCATCAGCTATCTGTTTATCTTCCATATAGATTGATTTGTTTTCGTTTCTGACTCCGGCGTTAACCAGCACCTGCGGATAAAGTGTAATCTCATCTGCAAGCTCCGATACTTTCCTGCCGGAACGCTTAACAGCATTTATAAACTGAACAGATGCGAGAGTTCCGTCACCTGTTGTGGCATAGTCAAGGAATATTATGTGTCCCGACTGCTCTCCGCCTATAACGCCGCCTGTTTCAAGCATACTTTCAAGCACGTATCTGTCGCCGACTTTGGTTGAAACAGTCCTGCAGCCCATAGCCTCAAGGTGCTTGTGAAATCCCAGATTGCTCATAACCGTACCTGTAACAAGATCGCCTCTTAGCATGCCCTTTGATTTAAGCATTGCAGCGCATATACAGATAACCTTGTCGCCGTCAACTATACGGCCTTTCTCATCGACCACAATGAGCCTGTCGGCATCTCCGTCATAGGCAAGCCCGATATCCGCACCCGCATCAATTACTGCCTGCTGCAGTTTTTCGGGGTGGGTTGAGCCGCACCCGCTGTTTATGTTAATGCCGTCAGGACGGTTCGCTATAACGGTAAGCTCTGCGCCAAGCTGTCTGTATACCTCAGGCGCAGTCATATGAAGCGCCGTTGGCGCAGTCCATAACAACCTTTAAATCTTTAAAGTCACCGTCTGCCGTCTTTGCAACGTGTCTGACATAAAGCTCTCTTGCCTGCTCCTCTTTGCAGGAAACAGTACCTATCTGCTCTGCTGCCGCAAAAGCCTCTTCATTATCATTTAATATGAGGTTTTCGATTTCATCTTCAATGGCATCACTTAATTTAAAGCCCTGTCCGTTAAAGAATTTAATTCCGTTGTATTCAAACGGGTTGTGTGAGGCAGATATTACAGCCCCTGCATCAGCACCGTACTCTCCTACCAGAAATGCAATGGCAGGTGTAGGTATTACCCCGGCTTTGATTACATTTCCTCCCGCAGACATCACGCCTGCAGCAAGGGCATTTTCAAGCATATCTCCTGATATCCTTGTATCCCTGCCGATTACAATAAGGGGGCTTTTGTGCTGCTGTCTGCCCAGCACTTCTGCACCCGCCTTACCGAGTTTGTATGCCATCTGAGGCGTAAGCTGGCTGTTTGCCACACCTCTGACTCCGTCTGTTCCAAATAATCTGCCCATAAAAACTCCTTGTTTTATTCTATTTCGGAAATTCTGACTGTCACCGTATCAGGCGCTGAGGTTACGGTCCCTCTTCCCTTGTATTTAACTGTCAGCGGAACCTCGTGATCTCCTGCATCAAGTCCCTTTACATTTATACTTAAAGTAAAATCGTTTTCGGTGGCGCTGTCACTTCCGGTCACCGATATGCTTATATTTCCTGATATTATTCTGGCATCATAGCTGCTGTCGTCAAGATTTCTGATATTTATGCTGCTGCTTTTGATGCTTACGGAAGATGCGGCCTCACCCTCTATGAAAATCTGCACCGTAGGGGGTTTCTGTTTGGAGGAAAGCTCCACTCCGTCAGGCAGCACAAGGGTAAGCTTAACCTCTGTTGTTGCCGTAAGCCCTCTTATATCTATATATTCAGCGCTGACAGAGGTTATGTCTCTGAGCGCAGCCTCGCTGCCTCTCAACACTACCGTATCTTCGTTTTTGATGCCCTCATACCTGTAGCCCGCAGGAGGATCTCCTGTAATGTTTACGGTAAGCGGCACTTTTTTGGTATGGTAAAGCGATGCTTTGATTTCGGCAGTATCCTGCGAAAGAGTGATATTATCCACAGTATTGTCACTGCTGTCCACAGGCTCAAGCTTTGCAGTCATAGTCTGATCTGTGCTTTCGATTCTGGATATATCCACATCTGCCGCCACATAAGAAACCTTAGCCACAAGTGACTCTGCACCGGATATATTAACAGTCTTATCTCCTGTCAGATCTGCTTCAACCTCTCTGCCGCTGCCGGCTTCACCTGTATATTTAACCTTTACGGCTCTGCTCTCTGTAACAAGCTGCTCCACATTTATCTGAACCGTAACCGTACTGTCGGAAGCAAGGCTTGCATTTTTGTTTATTTTAATGTCAACAGCCACACTGTTGGTACCTGCAATACACTGCGAAACATCCGCAGTTGCCGTAAAGCTGTTTATATCCATTGCCGCCAGAACCTTGCGGCTTCCCTCAACCGTCGCATCGACAGTTATGGCTGTGTCGTTGGCTACAGCCAGTCCTCTTTCATTGAGAGCCTCTGTATTTACAAGCTGTACAGGAATCTCTCTGAAGGTTTCTTTTTGGATCGGGTTTACGGCATACACCACATAGCACCACAGACCTATGGATATTATGAAGGCAAGAATGACATTTGCGATTTTGTTGTTAAACATTCTTCTTACCTCCCAGCAGTTTGTTAATCCATGACGGCTTGGAATTCTCCTGAGGGATATACAGATCAAGAAGTGTTTTTTCTATTGTTTTGGTGTCAAGATACCTGGTTATAACGCCGTCCCTTGCCATAGAAATAACGCCTGTCTCCTCAGACACGATAATAGCTATGGCATCTGAATGCTCTGTAATGCCTATGCCTGCTCTGTGTCTTGTGCCAAGTTCCTTGTCGAGATTTTTGTTTTCGGTCAGCGGAAGCACGCAGCCTGCCGCATAGAGTCTGTCGCCTCTGACTATAACCGCGCCGTCGTGAAGAGGCGCGCCCTCATAGAATATATTGCCTATCAGCTGCTCTGAAATATCAGCATCTATTATTGTACCTGTTTCGACTCTGTCATTTAATGCTGTCTGGCGCTCAATAACTATAAGCGCTCCTGTTTTTTCTGAGGAAAGGTTCTGAAGCGCAGTTACAAATTCGTCTGTAATCTTGATGGCTTTTTCTTTGCCGATATTGAGCATGCTGCCTCTTACGAATTTGTTTCGTCCTACATACTCCAAAGCTCTCCGCAGTTCGGGCTGGAATACAACAACCAGCGCCAGTATTCCCATCGTGGTAATGCCCTTAAGTATCCAGTTGAGAGTGTTCATATTAAGAAAATCAGATACAAAAAACGCAGCAGCAAGCAGGAGAAGTCCCTTGACAAGCTGTTCCGCTCTGGTTTCCCTTATAAATTCAAGCACTTTATAGACTATAAAGGCTACTACCACTATGTCCAGAATATCCGCTATTCCTATATTTGAAAATACTGTCTGAAAAAAATTGCTCATAATTATCCCCTTAGGTTTATTATATATTATTTTACCTAAGAAATATCCCCTTTTCAATAGAAAACACATAAAAAACAAACACAGCAGGGAATATTTCACCCTGCCGTCATATACATCACATATTAAGAATTAATAGGTTGTTTCCAGTAAGCCATAGCTGTTGTTTTTTCTTCTGTAGACAACATTTACGCTGTCTGTTTCCATATCAAGGAATACAAAGAAGTTATGTCCCAAAAGCTCCATCTGCATGATTGCTTCTTCGGCATTCATAGGCTCCAGCTGGAATTTTTTTGTCCTTACGATGTCGATTTCTTTTTCGGTTTCGTCCATTTCAGGAAGCTCTGCAAAGAACACGTCCTTGTTGTCCTTGTGCTTTCTCTGAAGCTTTGTCTTAAATCTTGACATCTGATTTGACAGCTTATCTACTATTCTGTCTATGGAGTCGTAGATATCATTGCCGGCTTCTTCTGCTCTGAATATAGTTCCCTTGTTTGATATGGTAGCTTCAATCTTATCTCTTGAGCCCTCTGAAGAAAGTTTAACGTTAGCATTAATCTCGTCTGAAAAGTACTTGCCCAGTTTGCCAAGTTTCTTTTCGATTGTTTCTTTAAGCGCATCGCTTGCATTAAAGTTCTTAGTAGTTATTATAATCTTCATTGCAACTACCTCCTCTAGCCTTTCTTTGATGTCTATATTATACCACACTGCAGTGAAAAAAGATACTGTATTTTTATTTTTTCTGACTATTCTCAAAACTTTTGAAGTTTCATACTGTGCCACCTACAGTTTCTCTATCTCATCTTTGGACAGTCCTGAGGTTTCAGATATAATGTCAATATCAATACCCTTGTCCTTTAAAGCCTTGGCAATCGCAAGTTTCTCTGCTGCTCTGCCCGAAGCCTCGCCCTCTGCAAGGCCTTCAGTTCTGCCTTGTTCAAGGCCTTTTTTCTTTGCCTCATCAAGCATATGTCCGAATGTCAATTGTCTTTCCCTCCATTCCGGCGTGTTGTATTTTCTCACACGCTTATCTATATCCTCAACCAGTTTGCTGTCTATCTTAGTAGGGTCATTTATGTATTTATAAAACGCCCTGAGCTTCTCCGGAACCTTATCCGGAGAACATTTTGTGTTCAATATCATTTTACTTGTCCCGTCATCAAAATGCAAGTTGTTCTTGGGAATATAGCTTTCAACCACATACTTGGGCTCATCAAGTCCAAAATAGTCAAAGGTGCATATGAATACCACATAGGTGTTTTTTTAATCATTGAATTTACCACCTTTTTCAAGGCAGTCACTGTCCATCATAGTCTGATAATATCTGCTTCTTCTTTCAAGATTTTTTCATTGGTTGTCTGCATCTCTATATCTATCCATATATCCTTGGATTTAATGTATGCATCAAACCTGACTCCCTCCCATATCTTTTCCGAAATCAAGGCTTGCCTGTACCATTACCTCGAAGTCGCTGTTTTCGTCAAACAGAGGATTGTCGGGTGTGGCTATTATAACCTCACCAATCTCCTCATCAGGAAGCAGCAGTTCTGCAATCCCCCTGCATATATCGGGGTCCCTCATTACCAGAGCAAACATAAGGTCATTTGTGAACGGGGTAAGCACTTCGTTGTTTTGTGTGTTTTCATTTTGCTGTTTCTTTTCTGTCATTGTTTTTTCTCCTTTAATTTTTAGAAAGCAAAAAACGCACAATAAAAAAAGTGGAAATGTACGGAATTGAAATTCCTATTTCCACATATCGCACGCAAGGTGCGATAACATTCAAGGTACTTTCTTTGAAACATACGGAAATATCTGCAAGTCGATATTTCCTATGTTATAAAAAACCGCTTAAGCTGAAACTTAATCCAGCCTAAACGGCTTATCTGTACGTCCTTACAAATTTTCTATGCTACCATTTTAGCACCCCTGTTTTTACCGTCAATTTCTTTTATGTGATAATTTTTCAATGATTTGCCTGTTGGAATTTCAATGTTCTTGCAGAACTTGACAAAATAGAAAATGTCCCTTTTTATTTTTTCTCTTATTTTTAACTTTCACTCATCAAATACACATAAATACTGAGAGCACAGCGGCTGCCCGGCTGACCTGGTCTTTGCCCCCACACTCGCCTTTACCCGGATTTTCCGGAGGACTTACATCTAAGATACGCCATGATCACTGCCGCCTTGCGGATCAGCTTACGTGGAGCCCTTTGCCCGTATCTGGCATGGCCTTGCAACCACAGACCCAAGCAGCCGCTCTGCCCTCAGTTTATTTCGTGTTTTCTGTTTGCTCCCGAAGCAAAGGCCATACAATACACTGCCTTTGCCCCTGCGGATTTAATTATTTTTGAACATTCATCAAAAGTTGCGCCGGTTGTGTATATATCGTCAACAAGCAATATGTTTTTACCTTGAACAGGTTTATTCATATATTCAGGGATTTGAAAAGCCCCTCTGATATTATCTCTTCTCTGAGCAATGGACAGGTTTTTCATCGCCTCTGTAGCCCTTGTCCTGAACAGTAGCTCTATGCAAGGCTTGCCTGACAGTTTGCTCATATGCTTTGCTATTATCTCTGCCTGATTATATCCCCTGCTGTTTTTTCTTGACTTATGTATAGGCACCGGCACTATTATATCATAAAATATATCCTCACAGCAAATTCTGTCATACATGGCCTCTGCAAGCTTCCTGCCTATATATGCCTTGTCACCGTATTTAAAATCCATTATAACAGCGCGTTCATAAAGACCGTATTCCACACAGGAAAAAGCTCTGTCAAAGCTGTGCTCCTCCTCCATACAGTCATAGCATGTATCTCCCGCATATGTATCCTGCAAAGCCTTGCCGCATATTCTGCAGCTCCTGCCTGTTATCCAGTGCATACGCTCAAGACAGGTGTCACACAGGCTGTAGGCTCTGCTTTTATCAATAATACTGCCGCAGCAGATACAGTATATATTATCAGGATATACTATATCAAGAATTCTTTCAATCATAATATCTCCGTCTTCATAAGTTTTGCAAGCTTTGCTGCAAGTCCCGAATATCTTGCGGCAATTCTGTTGTTGTCTATCATGGCATTGAGCTTGTCCTCCGAGCCTACAAGCACAACCGCCTCCTTGCCTCTGGTAACCGCAGTATAAAGGAGGTTTCTTGTTGCCAGCATAGGCGGAAACCACGATACCGGCATCACTATCACAGGAAACTCACTTCCCTGACTCTTGTGAACTGTAACAGCATAGGCAAGCTCCAGCTCATCAAGCTGTGAAAAGTCGTAAGAAGCCACTCTCCTGTCATCAAAGAGAACTGTGATTTTGCCGTATTCCTTGTCTATAGACTGTACAAAGCCTACATCTCCGTTGAAAACTCCCTCTCCTTCCGTGAAATCATCTGTGTTTTTCCATTTGAGCTGATAGTTGTTTTTAATCTGCATAACCTTGTCGCCCTCTCTGAAGGTTCTCTCTCCGAAAGTTTTTTCTTCAAGGTCTGCGGCAGGAGGGTTTAATATCTCCTGAAGCTGCCTGTTAAGGTTCATAGTCCCCAGCGTGCCCTTTCGCACAGGGGTAAGCACCTGTATGTCCTTGAGCGGATTAAGGCTGGTATAGTAATTAGGCAACCTTCTTGCGCACAGGTCTTTAATAAGGGCAAGCATTTCCTTTTCGGTTTTTTGCCTCATAAGGAAGAATTCCTTGCCTTTCTCGTTATAGTCGGGGTATTCTCCTTTGTTTATCCTGTGGGCGTTGACAACAATCAGACTCTCCTTGGCCTGTCTGAATATCTCCGTCAGCTTAATGCAGTATATGTATTCGCTTTCAATTATATCTCTTAATACATTACCTGCTCCCACAGACGGAAGCTGGTCGGCATCTCCCACAATTATGAGTCTGGTGCCGGGTTTAATGGCGCTCACAAGTCCGTTCATAAGCATCAGGTCTATCATAGATGCCTCGTCTATGATTACCGCATCATAATCAAGAGGGTTGCCCGCGTCCTTGCCAAAGCGCATCGTATCCTCGGCTTCAGAATAGTAGTATTCAAGAAGCCTGTGTATCGTAACGGCATCGCTTCCCGAGGTTTCTGTAATACGCTTGGCTGCCCTGCCTGTAGGCGCTGCTATGGCTGTGCTCAGCCCGCTTTGGTTAAGCACATTTATTATAGTGTTTATGATGGTGGTTTTACCTGTTCCCGGTCCCCCCGTTATAACCGACACTCCGTTTTGAAGCGAGGTTTCAACGGCATATTTCTGATTGTCCGAAAGCCTGATGCCTGTTTCATTTTCGGTAAATTCAATCAGGCTTCTGATATCCGAGTCTACAGGCTTGAGCGAGGCTGTATTGATTGCCATAAGGCTCTTGGTAACATTCTGCTCCGCCATATAGTATGATGTGATATATACGTTGACTCTGCCCTCGGAGCTTTCCATTACGATATCGCCTGCAAAGGCCATTTCCGTCAGGTAATCATAAATCACACTGCTTGAAATATCCAGAAGCTGAGCTGTTTTTTCGCAAAGCTCCTTTTGCGGGCAGTAGGTGTTGCCCTCGCCGATATAGTACCACATCGCATACTTGATGCCGCTTTTGACTCTGGCAGGGTCTTCCGGCGAAATACCGATTTTGGCAGCTATGGCATCTGCCTTGCGAAAGCCTATGCCAAAGATATCATCAATCATAACATACGGATTTTCTTCGATTATTGTAATTGTCTGAGAGCCGTAGGCCTTGTACAGTTTGAGTGAATAGTCGGGTGAAATACCGTATTTCTGAAAATACATTGTGACTCTTGCAAATTCTCTGTGCAGTGCAAAGGCTTCACCTATTGCAGCAGCCTTTTTTTCGCCTATGCCCGAAACCTCTGCAAGTCTTTCGGGCTCCTCTTCCATTATTCTCAAGGTGTCCTTGCCGAATTTATGTACTATGGCCGCCGCTGTTTTTTTGCCTATGCCTTTGAGCGCTCCTGTTGCAAGAAATTCCTCTATGCCCTGTACGCTTTCGGGAATAACCTCTTCATATTCAGAAAAGGCAAACTGCTCCCCGTATGTAGGGTGCACCGTAAATTTGCCGCGCAGAATAAGGCTCAGTCCCTTGCGGCAGGCCGCTATGCTTCCCACTGCCGTAAACTGTTCCTCCTCTGTTTCAAAAACGGCTATGGTATAGCCGTTTTTTTCGTTATGAAATATTATATCTGCGATTATTCCCTTTTTTTCCTGCATTGTATCAATCCTGTTTCATCTACTGTCCGCTCGGTTTGTAAAGTCTTCTGTTGTCGAGTATCCAGATACGCTCCGAAAACTCTCCCGGCTCCACTCCCACGAGGGCGTCTTCCATATCAAACATTCTGGCATCTATCATGTCAAGGTAGTGGAGTATCTCCGCCTCCGGAAACATAGGTCTTTTGGGACTTCCGTACTCCGGTTCGTAATGGTGGGACAGTATCATATGCTCCAGCATTACTGTTTTTTCGTGGCTCATACCGATTTCTTCCGCCATTTTCTCTATGAGCTTGATGCCCTGAACTATATGTCCCAGCATATTGCCCTCAAAGGAATATCCCGGCGAAACACCCATTTCATCTGACTGGATTTCGTTTATCTTCTCTATATCGTGTACTATTACGCCTGCCTTGACCCAGTCAGGGTTAAGGTTTCTGTATACCTGACACATTCTCTCGCCGTTCATAAGCATCCTCTTCATATGGTAGAGAAGTCCGCCGTATTCAGCGTGGTGGTTCTTCTGAGCCGCAGGGTAATACATAAGCTTTTCTTTGTTTTCTTTCATAAGTCTGAGGCATATGGTTCTCAGGTCAGAATCGCCTATGCCGTTTGCCACATCATGGATATATGTCCACATAGACTCCGAGTCCTCAGGAGCGGCTTTGATGAATTCCTTTATTTCAATCTGATCCTCTTTGACTGCCTTGCGTATTCTTGTAACTCTGAGCTGCTTGGTGCCGTTCCATTCGTTTACCGATGCCTTGACTTTAACAACATCTCCCGGAGAGATGCTTCTGATGTTCTCGGCCTCCTCGTCTGAAACGTCCCATTTCTTGGCGTTGATGTCGCCGGTTTTGTCTCCCAGCAGAATATCAAGGTACTGTTTTTTGTTTGAGCCTATTTTGAGCTCTATGGATTTAACCATAAAAAAATCTATAAATTCCTGATCGGTTTTAAGATGGGCTATGTATACTTCTTTCATTTAACATATTCCTCTCTGTTTATTGTCGTTAATATATTATATACCGCTTATATACATTTTATCAATACGAACTTAGGTGCGGCAGATTAATTTATCCTCACTCAATCCCAAAGAACGTCCTCGCATTGCGGCTTGTAATCTTCGCCACTTCTTCAAGGCTCATACCCTTGATATCCGCTACTTTCTGGGCTGTGTATCTTACATTGGCAGGCACGTTTCTTCTGCCTCTGCGCGGCTCCGGTGTAAGATAAGGCGCATCTGTTTCAACTGTCAGATACTCAATAGGAACAGTCTCCACCGCCTCAACAGTTTTACGATTGTTTTTGTAGGTTACAGGTCCTGCCACCGATATTGTAGCCCCCAGCGCTGCATACTGCATTGCCACCTCTTTGCTGGCAGAAAAGCAGTGTATCATAACTCTGGCATCAGAAGTCATCTCTCCGCCGGGTCCCTTTCTCATCGGGAACCAGCTTTTTCTCTCATCTCTGAAAGCTCCCTCCTCCTTGAGAACATCCATAACCGCCTGCACCGCATCTCTTTCGTGGATAACTATAGGCATTTTGAGCTCATTGGCAAGCTGTATCTGTCTTCTGAACCAGTACTCCTGCACTTCCGGGTCCGAAAGGTTTCTGTAAAAGTCCAGTCCGATTTCTCCTATGGCCACCACCTTTTTTTTGAGGGCAAGCCCCCTTATCATCTCAAGCTGTATCTCATCGAAGCTGTCCGCATCGTGAGGGTGGCAGCCTACGGCCGCATAGCACCAGTCATACATCTCTGCGTGCTTTGCCGCAAGAGCTGAGCTTTCGAGGTCGTAGCCCACATCAACAGCCCCGTCCATACCTGCATCTTCAACTGATTTTATGAAGTCCGCTCTCTCCTTGTCGCTGAGACTTCTTTCATTTATATGTGTGTGTGCATCAAATAGCATTTATTCCTCCGTAAAAATCAAGGTGCGGAAAAGCCGCACCTTTAAATGTCTGTAATTTCTATGTTACCGGGTTACCGTCATTTGCAATGGTTGTAACAAACTGCAGGGTTTCCTTGCCATCTGCTATATCGTCTGCGAATAAAATCATACCCTTTGACTCAAGTCCTCTTAACTTACGAGGCGCAAGATTTGCAACAACTACAACTTTCCTGCCGACACATTCCTCAGGTTTGAAGTAGTTTGCAACGCCGGATATAATCTGTCTTTTTTCTGTTCCCAGCTGTACCTGGAATACCAGCAGCTTGTCTGCCTTAGGGTGCTTCTCAGCCTCAAGAATTGTACCTACTCTTAAATCAAGCTTGTCAAAATCATCGTATACGATTTCATCTTTCAGCTCTAAAGGTATGTTTTCTTCCTTTGGCGCGCTGAGTGCCGCCAGCTCCTCAAGTTCTTTTTCGATGTCAAGTCTAGGGAATATAGCATCGCCCTTCTTAACCTGCTCTCCGTTCATCATATCGAATACAAGAGCGTCATCCCATACAGGCTCTGCATACCAAAGACCCATCTGCTTTCTGATCTTGTCTGCTGTAGTGTGCATAAACGGATAGATGAGAATCGATATAATTCTGATGGTTTCTGCAAGATTGTGCATAACTGTATCCAGTCTGTCCTTTAATGCCTCATCCTTGGCCAGTATCCAAGGTGTGGTTTCATCTATATATTTGTTGGCTCTTCTTACTACAACCCAAATTTCCTCAAGAGCCATATTGAACGCGAATTTGTCCATCTGCTCCTCAACCTTTGCAGCAGCGCCTGTCGCAATAGCCTTAAGGTCTGCATCAACAGCTTCCTCGCCTTTAGCCTCAGGAACAAAACCACCGTTGTATTTTTCAATCATTGAAACCGTTCTTGAAACCAGATTGCCTAAATCGTTTGCAAGGTCGTAGTTCATTCTCTTGAGCATTACTTCATTTGTAAATATGCCGTCCTGTCCGAAAGTATATTCACGAAGCAGGAAGTATTTGAGAGCGTCAATACCGTATCTGTCTATAAGGACTACAGGGTCAACCACATCGGCGCCCTTGGAAGCCTTGGATTTGCTTACTTTTTCTCCGCCCAGAAGCAGCCAGCCGTGGCCTCTTACCTGCTTTGGAAGCGGCAGGTCTGCGCTCATCAGCATTGCAGGCCATATAATCGAGTGAAATCTTACGATTTCCTTACCTACAAGATGTACGTCCGCAGGCCAGTATTTGTCGTATTTCTCAGGTTCATCAGGCCAGCCTAAAGCTGTGATGTAGTTTGTAAGAGCGTCAAGCCATACATATATTACATGCTTTGTATCAATAGGTACCGGAATGCCCCAGTCAAAAGTCGATCTGGAGATGCACAGGTCCTCAAGCCCCTGATTTATAAAGGCTACCATTTCGTTTTTTCTGGACTCAGGCTGCAGGAACTCAGGGTGTTCCTCGTAAAGCGCAAGAAGCCTGTCCGCATATTTTGAAAGCTTGAAGAAGTACGCTTCTTCCTTGGCAGGCTGTACAGGTCTGCCGCAGTCTGGACATTTGCCGTCAACAAGCTGGCTCTCTGTCCAGAATGACTCGCAAGGTGTACAGTACAGACCTTCGTATTCGCTCTTGTATATATCTCCCTTTTCATATAATCTCATAAACATATCCTGAACTCTCTTGATATGTCTTGGCTCAGTTGTTCTTATGAAATCATCGTTGGAAATCTCCATGGTCTTCCACAGGTCCTTGATGCCGGCAACAACTCCGTCAACATATTCCTGCGGGGTTACTCCCTTTTCCTGTGCTATATTCATTATCTTCTGACCGTGCTCGTCCGTACCTGTCAGGAACATTACATCATAGCCTGTCATTCTCTTAAATCTGGCCATTGCATCTGCCATTACCGTGCAGTAGGTATGTCCTATGTGCAGGTTTGAGCTTGGATAATAAATAGGTGTCGTTATATAATAGGTACCTTTTTTGTCTGTCATAGTTTTATCTTTCCTTTCATCTCCGCCTCGAATGAGAAGCGGCAAATATATTGCCGGCCTGATGGCGGCCGGACTAATTTATATGTTATCACAATTACTTTCTTAATTCCATATATTCTTCAATTAATCTTACTATATTTTCCTTTGAGATGTAGCCTGAATCAATTGACATATGATAGTTTACGGCCTCGCCCCATCTTCTGCCTGTATGATGATTATAGTAGTTGGCTCTGGCCTTGTCGCAGATTGCAACCCAGCCCTTAGCCTCGTCAGGCGCAATACCGTATTCTTTAATCGCTCTTTCTATACGGTCCTCAGGCTCTGCATATATGAATATATTGGTAGCCTCCGGAATATCTCTTAACACATAGTCCGCGCATCTGCCCACGATTACGCAGGGACCCTCTGACGCCAGTTTTTTGATTGTTTCAAACTGGGCAAGAAAAACCTTTTCGTTTAATGAAAGGCCGTCTATGCCGCTGCCCTCTATACCGCTTCCGCCAAGCGCAGTCGTAAGGTTATACAGGAAGCTGTTTTTGGCTTTCATCTCCGCCTTGTCAAGCACTTCTTTAGAATAACCCTTGCCCGAAGTCAGCTCATCTATTTTCTCTCTGTCGTAAAACGGAACTCCCATACTCTCAGCCAGCAGTCTGCCTATTTCTCTGCCGCCGCTTCCGTATTCTCTGCTTATTGTAACTACCTGTTTTTTCATTTTTGCTACCTCCTGCCTCTGCTTAATATATATTATACTTGTTAATCGGCATATAATTCAATACCGTTATTTCATTTCTGATGAATATTCCAGAGCAAAATCTATAAAGCGCCTTGCCGCAGGCGAAAGATGCTCATCGCTCTGGTAGATAAAGCCTATGCTCACAAGCTCGGGAGGCTCCACCGGAACTGCCTTTACCCTGCCCTGCCAGCTTCCCATAGACATATCGTTCATAAGAGCAACGCCGAGTCCGCTTTCAACCATACAGTATGTAGCGTAATTGTCGGTGGTGCTGAATTTGACAACAGGCTTTATATTCCTGTCCGCAAGAAATCTTGCATTGTCGGTTTCCTCCTCTGGAAAAGATTCTATATAGTCTTCGCTTTCAAGGTCCTTATCTCTGTAAAAGCCTGCCTCTGCCGCAGGGTGTCCCTCCGGCACCCATACCACCATAGGGTCCTCTTTAATCGGAATCCATTCAAATTCCCGCTCTCTCCTGCTTACTATGCAAAGATCCGCGCGGTGCTCCTCCATCGCAAGATAAAGATTGGTGCTGTTTGCCTGCAGAGTCTTTACCTCTATTCCCGGATATCTGCTGCAGAATTTCGCCACCATCTCCGAGAGCCATTTGTAGTAGGAGCTGTATGAAGTTCCTACAGTAACAGTACCTCTCTCAAGCCCGCGAAGCTCCGCCGCATACTGATAATACTGCTCTCCCCAGTATATCAGCTCACGAAATACCGGCATCATTTTTTCACATTCGGCCGTAGGTACAACGCCGTTTCTGCTTCTTGCAAGAAGTCTGAAGCCTGTTTCATCCTCAAGAGCCGCCATCATTCTGCTTATCCCGGAGGGTGTATAGCCCAGTCTGTCCGCCGCCGCAGACAGACTTCCCTCTTCAATTGTAGTTATGAGGGCCTTGCATTTTTCTGTATCCATTTTGACATTTCCTCAACATTCATTTGATTTATTCTCGCTTTACTCAAATTATATGACGGCAGTATAATTTTGTCAACAAAACAAAGGAGCTGATATATATGAACAGAAAAGCAGCGGAGCTGCTGCTTGCGGCGGTAATAATCGCAAGAAGTACATCCTATCTTTTTTCAAAAATAGTAATGGAGGATTTAGGCCCTCTCAATCTTATGACGGTCAGATTTCTTCTCGCCTTTGTTTTCCTGTTTCTACTGCTTTTCAAAAGGGTTATCAATATAGATAAAACATCACTTTTAAACGGAGTCATACTCGGCAGCATATTCTTTGCTGTTATGTGCGCTGAGCTGTTCGGTCTGAAATTCACAGACTCGTCCACAACCTCGTTTCTCGAAAACACAGCGATAGTATTCGTGCCGCTGTTTGAGGCGGTCTTGTGCAGGAAGCTGCCAAAGCCGCCTGCTATGATTTCCGCAACAGCAGCCCTTGTCGGAGTCGGACTTCTGACACTTAAATCCGGCTCATTTGCTCTGACCTTTGGAGAGCTTCTGTGCCTACTTGCCGCAGTGCTTTATGCCATAGCGATAATTGCAACCGACAGGCTTTCAAAAAAAGGAGATGCTCTGCTCATAGGAATAGTTCAGGTGGGAACAATGGGTTTTCTCTGCCTTGCCGCCTCTTTCATATTTGAAACACCTCATATGCCTCAGGGCAGCAGTGAATGGATTATGATAGTTATTCTTGCAGTAGTATGCACAGGCTTCGGCTTCACGCTCCAGCCTGTTGCCCAGAGAGGCACCACCGCAGAAACGGCAGGCCTGATGTGCGCCCTGAATCCTCTGGTGGCGGGAAGCCTGGGCGTAATATTCCTGAGCGAACCTGTAAGCCTGACAGGGATAATCGGCTGCATACTGATACTGTCTGCGATCGCTTTGCCGTATCTTCGCCCCGCAGGGCAGCTTTCACAATAGCTTTTATTCGCAATTTGCTGTATAAACACAGGTTTTATGCATAAAAACCAAGTTTTTTAACTTTTTTATAAATATTTATTCATTTTCTCTTGCATAATTATTTATAATAGTGTATAATCATAATCAAGTTAACAAAGTTAAATAAATTTACGATATAAATAAGAAAGGTAGAGAGAAAAATGGCAAAGGAAAAAGTTGTACTCGCTTATTCAGGCGGACTTGACACATCAATTATAGTTACATGGTTAAAAGAGAATTACGATTTCGACGTAATCTGCGTATGCTGTAATGCAGGACAGAGCGATGACTTCGACAAAATCAATCAGAAAGCTCTGGCAACAGGCGCTTCCAAATCATACGTTCTTGACATTCAGGAAGAGTTCATAACAGACTACATATGGCCTACACTGAAAGCCGGCGCAATCTACGAAAACGATTACCTGCTGGGAACATCAATGGCTAGACCGCTTATGGCAAAGAAGCTGGTTGAAATCGCAAACCAGGAAGGCGCATACTACATCGTACACGGCTGCACAGGCAAGGGTAACGACCAGGTAAGATTTGAAACAACTATCAAAGCATTAGACCCGTCAATCAAAATCATCGCTCCTTGGAGAGAGTGGGATTTAAGCTCAAGGGAAGAATGTATAGAATATGCTAAGGCTCACAATATTCCTATCGAGCAGACAGTTAAAAAGATATACAGCAGAGATGAAAACATATGGCACATCAGCCACGAGGGCGGAAACCTTGAAAATCCTTGGAACGAGCACCTTGACGACATCCACGTTAAGTCAGTTCCTATCGAAAAGGCTCCCGACAAGGCAACCTATGTTGACATCACTTTCAAAGCAGGTGTTCCTGTAGCTCTTGACGGAGTGGAAATGGGACCTGTTGAACTTCTTACAAAATTAAACGAACTCGGTTCCGTAAACGGCGTAGGAACTATAGATATAATCGAGAACAGACTTGTAGGTATGAAATCCCGTGGTGTATATGAAACTCCGGGCGGAACAATCCTCTACAAGGCTCACGCCGCACTTGAAAAGCTGATACTTGACAGAGATTCAATCCAGTACAAGAATATTGTTTCACAGAAATTTGCACAGCTTGTATATGACGGTTTATGGTTCACACCATTAAGAGCTGCAATCTCAGCTTTCGTTGATTCAATCGAAGCTGATGTTGACGGTATTGTAAAGATGAAGCTCTACAAAGGCTCCGCAATCCCTGCCGCAACTCAGTCACCTAACTCATTATACAGTGAAGAGTTTGCTACATTCAGCAAGGACGAAGTATACAACCAGAGCGATGCAGAAGGTTTCATCAACCTGTTCTCACTGCCTCTGAAGATTCGTGCAATACAGAAACAGATTAAAGAAGGAGGTAACAAGCCTAATGAAGCTCTGGAAAGGAAGGTTTACAAAAACAGCGACTTCATCTGCTAATGAATTCAACGCTTCTATCCCTTTTGATCAGAGAATGTACGCTCAGGATATTGCAGGCAGCTGCGCTCACGCAGCTATGCTTGCAAAGCAGGGCATAATCGAAAAGGATGAGGCTGATCAGATAATCAGCGCTCTCAAGAATATCAAGGCGGATATAGAGGCCGGTAAAATAGAGTTTACTATCGAGCAGGAGGATATTCATATGAATATCGAGAGTATCCTCACTGAAAGAATAGGCGATGTCGGTAAAAAACTGCATACCGCAAGAAGCAGGAACGACCAGGTGGCTGTCGATTTCAGAATGTATCTCAAAGAAGAAATCAATGAAATACAATCACTCCTTAAAAATCTGAAATCGGCGCTGTATGAGATTGCAGATAAAAACCAGGAAACAATAATGCCCGGCTACACTCATCTGCAGAGGGCGCAGCCTGTAACTCTGGCGCACTATATGCTGGCATACTACAATATGTTTAACAGAGACGAGCAGCGTTTTGAGGACTGCCTAGGCAGAACCGACATGCTTCCTCTCGGCTGCGGCGCGCTGGCAGGAACAACCTACAATACAGACAGGGATTTTCTTGCGCAGGAGCTGGGTTTTGCGGGTATCTGCCCCAACAGCCTTGATGCTGTCAGCGACAGGGATTTTGCTCTGGAATTTCTTTCGGCATGCTCAATTTCAATGATGCATCTTTCAAGGTTCTGCGAGGAGCTTATTCTGTGGAATTCAACGGAATTCGGTTTTGTTGAAATGGACGATGCCTTTGCTACAGGCAGCAGCATTATGCCGCAGAAGAAAAATCCTGATATGGCGGAGCTTATCAGGGGTAAAACCGGAAGAGTATACGGCGATATGATTACGCTTTTCACCCTTATGAAGAGCCTGCCGCTTGCATATAACAAGGATATGCAGGAGGACAAGCCTCCGGTATTTGATGCATCGGATACATTAAAAGCATCGTTATCCATATTTACAGAAATGATTTCGACTGTCACATTTAATAAGGACAGAATGAAAGCCGCTGTGAAGAACGGATTTATGAATGCTACAGATGCGGCTGACTATCTGGTTTCAAAGGGAATACCTTTCAGAGACTGCCACGAGATAATAGGCAGACTGGTACTCTACTGCATAAACGAAAACACCGCAATAGAGGACCTGTCACTTGAAACTCTGAAAACATTCTCGGATAAATTTGAAGCGGATATCTATGAAAACATAGATCCTGCCGCATGTATCAAAGCTAAGCTGTCAGCAGGCTCTACTTCATTTGAAAGCGTGAAGAAGCAGCTTGATGATATAAATTAGTCACTCTCACATTTCATTAGACTTTCTTATTTGCAAAGAGTCCGGCATTATGCCGGCTCTTTTGCTATGTATCTACAATCGGTGCAAGTTCCATCTTTCGCCACTGTGCTGATAATCTAGATTTTATTTTTCAAACTTATTTTCGCAAACTTATGTTTATTTACTCTGTGTTTTATGCTACAATATAGTTGTTGTCACCCCCTATACTGTCAACAGGAGGGAGGTGTCTGTATGGATTGGCTAATATCCTTATTTTCTTCTATCCAGCCATTATATCTGCAAATGGCTGGATAGAAGATGATACTGTGGCAACAATCAGCATAAAATAAAACCCGACAGGTAGCATCTGTCGGGTTTTGCTTTTAGTATCCGTATGGTTACTAATATCCTTTTGCCTATAGACATTATATATTATATACAAATTCTATGTCAAGTATTCTCTGATAATTTCACCATGCTATAACGCAGGCTCAATCCTCTTGTATTCCTCAACGCTATTTACTCCATGTCCTCACACCATAGCTGCACTGCTTGAGCTCTGTCTGTGCTGCAAGGGTTTTGCCGTCATATACAAGCACCTTAGCCTTGTAGTAGTACTTAGTGCCCTTTTTGCCTGAAGTGTTGATATATGAGCCTGCATTCTTTGTTTTAACAGCCTTGTACTTTGAATCTTTCTTAGTTGACTTATAGAACTTGTACTTAACAGTATATCCCTTAGATTCGAGATCCTTAATCAGGCTCTTGCCGTTCTTAATCTTCACATTGACCTTAACGTTCTTCTTTGAATTCTTTGCAGTGCTGACAGCCAGTTTAAGATTCTTTATACCATCCTTGATGTTATTGAATTCTTCTTCTCCTGTCTGTGACTTCTTGACAAATGTTACAACAACCTTGTCTCCTGTCTTAAGGCCTGTAACCTTGTTGTCTTTTACCGCAACTTCTTTACCGTTTACGGTTACTTTTTCTAATACCATGCCTGCCGCAGGAGTTATTTCTATTGATGTACCGTCTTCTGAAAGTTTAACATCTCCGCCCGTTACCGGCGCTATTTCAGGTTTCTGCACTTCTGAAGCAGGTGGTACAGCCGGTACTGACGGCTGTGATGGCTGTGACTGGTTTTCACCAAAGGTTACTGTTCCGTTTTTCACAGTCCATCCTGACAGCTTGTTTCCTTCGTAATAGTTCTGCTGAACAAAATCACGACCTGCCTGCGCTGTAAGAGCCTCATCTACAGCCGCAAAGATTTTCTTCATACTGCTGTCTGTAATGCTGCTGTTAAGAAGCGCGGCAAATTCACTTCCGGACATTTCTGCCTTGGCTTTGCCCTCAACATTGACTGCTGTAGCGTTTGTTGTTATTACTCCAATCCCCTTTACAGGTGATACAACAGTATCTCCCTGCTTGAGAACCGCTTCACTGTTATAGTAGCAGTTATAGTCGATTGTGATACCGCCTGAACGGCCGTTTAATATGCCTACATCTGTAGTTGTTTTAAGTGATACAACGTCACCTGTCGCATAGCAGTTGATATGAATACCGCCTGCCTGACCTGCAAGTCCGCCGATATGCACCTTGTTGTTATTGGTTGAGTTTCCTTTAACGTTTCCGAGGGCATAGCAGTTGATTGTAGTCACACGGTTATCCATGCCGTACAGTCCGCCGGCATATACATGGTTTGTATCTGTCACCGCGTTAATATCAACATCTGCCCAGCTGTTTGTAACCGCGCCGCGCAGCACGCTTGCTCCAAGTCCGCCGGCACGCGCAAAGCTTTCTGATGTAGTTGCATTAATTTTTCCTGTTACAGAGCAGTTGTCAATAAAGATACCTGTCTGTCCGCTTCCCACAAGACCGCCTGTATAGGTTTCGTATCTTGTCGCCGCATTAATGTATATATTTTCAAGATGAATGTTTGAAAGGCGAACAACCTTGTCGCTTTCGGTAATTTTCTCATTAGTATTCAGTGTGCCTGCAGTCAGTCCGAACAGTCCTGAGGTCATCTGGTCTGCCGGATTTGTTTCTGTGCCGATTGCAAGGCCTCTGATAGTATAGTTTCCCCCGTCGAAGTTTCCTTTGAACGGATAAGCGCAAACTTGAGTTTTTTTGCCGTTTACTTCGCCGTTAAGCGCCCAGCCTATCGGCTGCCAGTCGCCACCTGTCAGAGTAATATCCGCAGTCTGTACGAAATATGTGTCGCTCCAGTTAACATCTGCATTGATGGAGTATGATAGATAGCGAAGCTGCGCTTCATTTGAAATTCTGTACGGGTCTTCAGCCGTACCGCTTCCGCCTGCAAATTTGCCTGGATCAGCTTTTTCATAATGTGAGAAATCTCCGTATGTAGCTTTGTATTTCGCTTTTTCTACTGCAGCATCAAAGCTTTCACCACTCTCTGCACCTGATATAGCCTCTGTTGCAACCTCACCGTCCTTGACTGTGATTTTTACAACTGATTTTTTGTCATTGTCGCGGCCGTACCATGTACCGTCGTTAAGCTTGAGCTCCGGTTTTTCTACCTTTTCACAATCAGGCTGTACATAGTTTACTGCAGCGTTGGTATCTCCAAAAGTAACAGTGCCGTCAGTATATGCCCAGTTCTTTAAAGCATTAGCTTTTAATCCATAAACTGTGATATCAGCAGGGAACGCTGCAAATGTATTATTCAGTTCACCTGCAAGCGCACTATAGCTTTCTGAATTGTATCCTGTCATCCTGTCTACAAGACCGCCTGTGTATGCATCACCCTCGTCGTTGACGCCTGAGGCAACCTTTGTTCCTATTGACTCTACAGGATTTACTGTAAGCGGGTTATCTGTCTCCGCACCTACAATCATTGTGCTGTCAAGATTATACCAGCAGTTGTAGCTCTTGCCTATGCCTGTTACCCAGCCTGATACCATTCCGGCATAAACTGAATGTTCTTTAGTTGTAACATTTCCTGAGCCGTAGCAGTTAACAAGCATACCTGCATTGCACGCAACCAGATTACTTGCAACCGCCATACCTTCATTTCCGTTTTCACGGCTGCCGCTGCCGTAGATTGTACTGTCTGACCGGCAGTTTGCAACAAGGCCTCTGTTGTTAAGACCTACAAGGCCGCCTACTTCAGCCAGGTCTCCTGCCAGTACAACGCCCGAAGCATTTACCTTAGCTACGGAATTTATAATGGCGCCTTTGTACTGCATACCTACAAGACCGCCTACGAACTGGTTGCCCTTATCGCCTTTAAGTGAAAGGTTGCCCGAAACGGAGCAGCCGTCAATAACAGCGCCGGTAAAGTCATTCCTGCCTGTTGAGCCCTGCATTACTCCTGCTATACCGCCTACATATGCTGTAGCACCAAAGGTAGTATAGAAAGCAACATCTGTAAGGTTCAGGTTCTTTACAACAGACTGAGGTCCCAGCACTCCGAAGAAACCTATATACAGGTTCTCTTTATCAAGCGCAAATGGCTTTTCCGCACTTCCCAGAGTCATTCCTGAAACTGTATGTCCCTGTCCGTCAAATGTACCGTTAAACAGATAGTCGCTTCTGCCTACAGGTTTCCATTCTTCATCTGAAAGCTTAATATCATCTCCGAGTGCAACAAACTTATCTGTATAGTCGATTTTGTCATTCAGCGAGCCTGCAAACGCACGAAGCTGATCCTCTGTCTTTATAATGTACGGTGAACTTTCTGTACCTTCACCTGATTCGAATATGGAAGCATCTATTTCACCGCTTACCCATACATTGCCTGTCGGAAGTACTCTGTTTCCTGAAAGTTTCCATTCTCTCAGTGATATTCCCGCTATCTCATATGCTGCAAGTATCTTATTTATGTCTTTAATATTGCCGTTGAGAGTTTCAGCAAATGCCGCTTCTGCCATTTCGGCTTTTGTCTTTGCTGTTGAAATCATTGCCTTGTCAAGCGAACCGAGAGTTGATGAAGATCCTCTGTCTGCCACTGTCTCCAGAGTTGTTTCTGTGTCAAGGTCAGCTCCGCTGTTTTTATACATTTCAACCTTAAGCACTGCATCGCCTGCATAGTATCCGCCAAGGCGGAATACTCCCTGCTCAGGATAAATTGTAAAATCTCCCGATGAATCTTTAGTCATTCCGCTTGAAGTAACCTGTCCGTCAAGAACGCCAACCCATGAATGCTTCGTTATACCACCGTTTCCTATAGTCATATCTCCTGCGGCATATACATTGTACTGCTTGCCTGCCATCATACCGACAATACCGCCTGCCATACCTCCAAAATTAGTAGATGAAGGTGAAGCAGCATATACATCGCCGAATGTAGCGCAGTTGGCTATAACTACATAATTGCCGCTGCTTCCTATTATTCCTCCTGCCATGCTGTTTTTATTGCTTACAGGATTTGCAACAGCCCTTACACTTGCATCAGTCCAGCAGTTTGTTATCGCAGTTCCTATATCCCCCATACCGACAATACCGCCTGCAAAAGTCATTTTATCCTTAGTTGAAACAGCTGACACACTGCCTGTTGCTGAGCACGAGTCAATACGCGTACCTATACTGTTATGCGCCGAAGTTGCTGCTTTAACCGTTTCGCCTGCAATAATTCCCGCGCGCACTTTTTCTGTGGAGGTTCCATAAGTTCCTGTATTTTCAACAGCAATAGCTGCATCTGTTATATTCAGGCTTTTAACAACAGCTTTGTTTCCCAGTGTGGAAAAAAGACCATAATTGCTTTCTCCCTCAGTAACATTTGCATCTATCTTAAGTTTACTTATTGTATGACCTTTGCCGTCAAATGTGCCGTTGAAAATATTAACAATGCCGCTTTCATCGCCTATAGGGTTCCAGCTTGAAACATCTGATAAATCTATATCATCACCAAGCGCAACATATTTACCATCATAGCTTTCACCGCCGTCAACAGCTGCTGCAAAGGCTGCAAGCTGCCCTGCATTTGCAATAACATACGGGTCTTTTTCTGTACCGCTTCCGCTCAATGTTGATGCTGCCTTTGCAAGCGCTTTTTCAGTTGCTTCTTTAATGGCATTTACACTTTTAGTCGCACCGCTTACCGTATCGATATCATCAGTGCCGTTTTTTTCTTTAATCTGACTTAAAACAGCTTTTGCCTTTTCCCAGACACTCTGAGTCTGTGTGCTGCCGTCAGCTTCAATATCTGAAATTACAGTGTTTCCCTCACTGTCAGCTTCAAGCTTGACTGTGACTGTAACTTTCCCGTTATCGTATCCTATAGCTTCACCGGTATATGTTCCCGGCATATATGATTTGTCTACTGTGACTGCAAATGCCGATGCGGGAAACATCGAAACTATCATTGCCATCATCAGAAGTATAGACAATATTTTCTTCTTCATATTCAAAAAATCCTTTCTTAATCAGTAATTTACCTTTTAAATTATTAGCCTCCTTCCTGTGTTTATAGCCTCCGCCTGACAACACCCCAAAGCAGTATAGAAAGAACAAACCTGTTAGTTAGCATATGCTAACTCATTCTTAAAAATTAATGCTGCACTATATAAATCTTCTACAGCATCCTACGTTTATCCAGTTATTTTCCTCTCACCGCGCTTATTTAAACCCGCATTTACTACAAATAAATAAGTCTGTAATTTTAGTTAGCATAAGCTAACCCTTGATTAGAATTTAATGCCGCACTAAATAACCATGATACGACATTAAAGGTTCCCGTTATTCCTGCTTTTATCTCCCGCCTGTTTCTTACTCATCTTTCTATTTCAATGGAATAAAGCGGAAGCTTTGAGTTAGCAGTTGCTAACTTGTTCTTTGAAATATATGCCGCACATACTATTATATACGGCACCTGTTGTTAGCCAAGCAAAGAAAGTCTACCATATACGGTTTCTTTTTTCAATAGGCAATTTAAATTTTTGAAAAATTTTATGATACTTAATGCAGCGAAGATTCTCTGCGCTCCTGCAAAAACCGCTGTCATATGACAGCGGTAAAATACAAGTCTTTGCATATTCTTTAGATTGCTTCATATTCAAGCTGCATGCCCTCGCGTTTCAGTTTGATTACGTCAAGGAACACAGCTGCCGTATCCATACAGGTGAGAACTGCAATGCCTTTTTCTATTGCCTTTCTTCTGAGCGACAGTCCCTCTGTGCCTTTTCTGTTGCCTACATTAGCCACATTAATCAGTATATTTATATCCTTTCCTGCCAGCTTCTCAGCTTCCTCAGGCGCAAGTATTTTAACATCTATGCCGCAGCCTGCAAGAAATTCGCCTGTACCCTCGGATGCCATAATCTTAAAGCCTGCCGCGCTGTATTTTTTGATTACTTCTGCGGTAAATTCATTCTTGTCGGCATCTTTAACCGAAACGTATACGCCTCCTGCCTGAGGTACAGGTATGTTTGCTCCCTCAAAGCCTTTGAGAAATGCCCTGTGAAGATCGCTGTCTATACCAAGCGCCTCTCCTGTGGATTTCATTTCAGGTCCCAGCGCAATATCGGTGTTTATGAGCTTTGCTCCCGAAAATACCGGAACCTTAACTGCATATTTGGAAGCCTCTTTGTATACTCCCGTGCCGTACTCTGTATCCTTAAGCTTTGTCCCAAGCATCGCCTTTACAGCCAGTTCTATCATAGGAACTCCCGTAACCTTGCTCAGAATAGGAACTGTTCTTGAGGCTCTCGGATTAACCTCTATTACATAAACCTCTTCACCGTCTGTCGCATACTGAATATTCACAAGACCCACTATATGCAGAGCCTTTGAGATTTTCATCGTATAATCTATGATTTTTTCTTTTATCTTTTCGGGCAGTGAATAAGGCGGATATACCGAAATGCTGTCGCCGGAATGTACTCCGGTTCTTTCAACATGCTCCATTATACCCGGTATAAGGATGTCCTCACCGTCACCTATGGCATCTATCTCCATTTCCTTGCCCTGTATGTATTTGTCCACCAGCACAGGGTGCTCCTCTGAAAGCGATACAGCTTCCTTGAGATATTTTAGCAGCTCCTCGTCGCTGTATACAACCTGCATTGCTCTGCCTCCTATTACATATGACGGCCTTACCATTACAGGATATTTTAGCTTCGCCACAGCCGTAAAAGCTTCCTCCTCTGTGGTTACAGCATAGCCGTCAGGCGTAGGAATGTCAAGCTCATTAAGAAGCTCTGAGAATTTCTCTCTGTCCTCTGCCATATCGATATACTGAAATTCCGTTCCCAGTATATTTATGCTTCTGTTGTATAAGTCCTCTGTTATGTTAAGCGAGGTCTGGCCGCCGAACTGGAGAATTACTCCCATAGGGCGCTCTTTTTTGATAACGTTCATCACATCGTCTACATGCAATGCCTCAAAATACAGTCTGTCGGATGTGTCAAAGTCGGTACTTACGGTTTCAGGGTTGTTGTTTATCATTATGGACTCATAACCCAGCCTGTTTATTGCCCACGCGCCATGAACACAGCTGTAGTCAAATTCTATGCCCTGACCTATACGGATAGGACCCGATCCGACTACAAGGATTTTGTCATTGCCGTCATATATAACCTCGTCCTCATCGTCATAGGTTGAGTAATAGTACGGAGTCAGCGCTTCAAATTCACCGCCGCAGGTATCTACCATTTTGTAGACAGGGAATATATCGTGATATATTCTCATGTCAGATATGGAGCTTTCGACTCCCGAAAGCTCCATAATTTCGTTTTCGGTAAATCCCATGGTTTCGGCTTCTCTGAGAAGCTGCGCTGTCAGACGCTGCGACTTGAGGGTTTCCTCCATATCTGTTATGTTCTTTATCTTATTCAGGAACCACGGGTCAATTCCCGTTATCTCAAACAGCTGCTCTACTGTAAATATATTTCTTCTGTAAATCTCCGCAATGGCAAAGAGTCTTTCGTCATCAGCTCGTTTGAGCTTTGCAACCAGTTCTTCATCATTAAGTCCGTCTATATATGGATTTCTGAGTCCGTCACACTTGACCTCAAGAGATGTAACCGCCTTGAGAAGCGCGCTCTCAAAGGTCCTGCATATTGCCATAACCTCGCCTGTAGCCTGCATCTGCGTGCCTAAAGTCCGAAGCGAAGTTCTGAATTTATCAAACGGAAACTTCGGGAATTTCACAACGCAGTAGTCTAAAGCAGGCTCAAAGCATGCGCTGGTTGTTCCGGTTACATAGTTTGAAAGCTCGTCAAGTGAATAGCCCAGCGCTATTTTGGCAGCCAGCTTTGCTATAGGGTAGCCTGCGGCCTTTGAGGCAAGGGCTGATGACCTGCTTACACGAGGGTTTACCTCTATTACAATGTATTCTCCTGTATCTCCGTTAAGCGCAAACTGCACATTGCAGCCGCCCTCTATGCCAAGGCTCTTGATTATCTTCAGCGCGGAGCTTCTCAGCATCTGATGCTCTCTGTCTCTCAGGGTCTGCACCGGCGCAACTACTATGCTGTCGCCTGTATGTATGCCTACAGGGTCTATATTTTCCATACTGCACACGATTATGCAGTTGTCTTTGGCATCACGCATTACCTCATATTCGATTTCTTTCCAGCCTGCAACTGACTTCTCAAGGAGTATCTGACCTATCGCGCTGTTTTCCATTCCGCGCTTTGCCAGCAGGTCGAGCTCCTCTTCATTGGCGGCAATGCCGCCGCCGGTACCGCCCAGTGTGTATGCCGGCCTTATAATTACGGGATAGCCCACCTGTTTTACGAATTCATAGCATTCCTCCATATGAGTCGCTATGGTGCTTGGCGGAACAGGCTCTCCTATCTCAAGCATCAGCTCTTTGAAAGCTTCTCTGTCCTCTGCCTTTTTGATGCTGTCCCTGTTTACTCCGAGAAGCTTCACGCCGTATTTTGCAAATACTCCGGCAGCTTCAAGCTCCATCGCAAGATTAAGTCCCGTCTGTCCTCCGAAGCCTGCAAGAAATCCGTCAGGCTGCTCTTTTTCGATTATGCTGCTTACAGCCTCTGCTGTCAGCGGCTCTATGTATACCTTGTCTGCAATATCGGTGTCAGTCATTATCGTGGCAGGGTTGCTGTTGACAAGTATGGTTTTAATTCCTTCTTCTTTGATTGCCTTGCAGGCCTGTGTGCCCGCATAGTCAAACTCGGCTGCCTGTCCTACGACTATAGGACCGGAACCGATTATCATTATCTTTTTAAGTTTACTGTCCTTTGGCATTGTTTTCCCCCATCATCTCTATAAATTTGTCAAAAAGCATATTGGTATCCTCAGGTCCCGCGCAGGCTTCCGGATGAAACTGCACCGAAAACAGCGGCAGGCTCCTGTGCTTCATGCCCTCAACGCTCATATCGTTAAGATTTATATATACCATCTCCATACCCTTGAATATAAGGGAGTCGCCGTCTACCGCATAGCCGTGGTTCTGCGCCACAATGAAAGATCTGCCGGATTCCCTGTCAAATACTCCATGGTTGCCGCCCCTGTGTCCGAATTTGAGCTTGTAGGTTTTGCCGCCCATTGCAAGCGCAAGCACCTGATGTCCCATACAAACACCGAAAATCGGAAGCTCGCCGACAAGAGCTTTTACGGTTTCGATGCCCTCTGCAGCCTCCTGCGGATCTCCCGGCCCGTTTGTAAGGAAAAGTCCGTCAGGTGAAATGCTCATTATTTCCTCTGCCGAAGTACCATACGGGAATATGTGAACATCACAGTCCCTTGCTATGAGGTTTTCGATTATTCCGGCCTTGACGCCGAAGTCCAGTACTGCCACTTTGCAGCCCATTCCCGGAATGTGTTCATATTCCGATACTCCTGCGGTTTTCATCTGATCGTTTCTAAGCTCTGCCGCATCGCATATTTCTTTAAGTTCTGAAACGGTTTTTTCTTCGTTGGTTATAACACACTTTACTGTGCCGCCGTTTCTGATTTTTTTTGCAATTCGTCTTGTGTCTACACCGTAAACCCCCGGAACTTTCATTTCCCTGAGCCATTCATCTATGTTTTTTTCACTTGCTGCATTTGACGGATTTAACGAAATGTCCTTTACTATGAAGCCTGACGCGTGGATTTTGTCAGACTCGTTGTCAAGGCTGTTAATCCCGTAGTTTCCTATAAGCGGATAAGTCATATTTATAATCTGTCCTTTGTATGACGGATCGGTAAGTATCTCCTGATATCCGGTCATTGAGGTGTTGAACACCAGCTCTCCCACATTGGTGCACGGATATCCGAAGCCATATCCCCTGAATACAGTTCCGTCCTCTAAATAAATCAGTCCTTTCATCTTTTTCCTCCCTTGTGTAGTTCTATATAATTATACACCGCAAATTATATTTATGCAACAAGGCTGATGAATATTTTTTGTATTTTATTTATAATTATTCACATCAGAAGCTGTATTCACAGGTTTCATTCAATATTTATTAATTTTTTCTTGATTTTTCGCCTGTATACACAAGAACTGCTCCCCGATGAATAAGGAGCAGTCTCAATTAATCATTTATTAATTTACGCATAGGTTATAACGGTTCCCGACTCGCCGTTTAATGCTTCTATCGCCTTGTCAAGCGACGTTATAACGGCATGCTTTGACGGATTTGCTCTTACAAATTTCATTGCGGCCTGAACCTTGGGCAGCATACTCCCCGCTGCAAAATGTCCCTCTTCGCAGTACCTTGCGGCATCTGCAAGATTAAGCGCTGAAAGATCCCTCTGTTCCGGCGTATTGAAATTAAGTGAAACTCTCTCAACCTCTGTAAGTATCATAAGGACATCCGCATCCACCTGCTCGGCTAAAAGCTCCGCTGCAAAATCCTTGTCTATTACAGCCTCTGTGCCCTCGATTGTACCGTCAGGTTTTTCGACTACAGGTATACCTCCTCCTCCGCAGGTAATTACAATACTTGAGTCCCACAGATGTCTGACAGCATCTATCTCAACTATTCTCCTTGGTACAGGTGATGCCACAACTCTTCTCCAGCCTCTGCCTGAGTCCTCTTTCATAATATAGCCCTTTTCTTTTACAATGGCTCTGGCTTCGCTTTCGGTATAAAAAGGACCGATAGGCTTGGTCGGGTCATCAAATGCAGGATCGTTTTCCTCAACTATAACCTGTGTTGCAACCGTAACAACAGGTATATCCCTGTTTCTAAGGTTAAGCGCATGCTTTAATCCCTGCTGCAGATGGTAGCCTATGTACCCCTGCGACATTGCTCCGCATACATCAAACGGCATGGCAGGTGTCACCTCTCTGGCCGTTTCAGAAGCGAGAAGTATTCTTCCCACCTGAGGGCCGTTGCCGTGAACAATGGCAAGCTCATAGCCCATATCGCTTATCTGCGCTATATGCTCACAGGTCTTCCTTACAACCTCAAGCTGCGCCTCTGCCGTTGCGGGACCGTTTCCCGACTGCAGAGCATTTCCTCCCAGTGCAATTACTATTTTAGACGCCATATCTCAAACTCCTTAATTTTATTAATACATTACAGATCATCTCTGTTTACAGGGCACGACATACATCTCGGACCGCCCCTGCCTCTTGACAGCTCTGCCGACGGAACTGTAAGCACTGTCAGCCCTTTTTTGTCAAGAATATCATTTGTCACATAATTTCTCTCATAGGTAACGACCTTGCCCGGCGCTATGCAGAGAGTGTTTGAACCGTCATTCCACTGCTCACGCTGCGCAGCCATAAGGTCTTCGCCGCCACATCTGATAAGCTCTACGGCAGGCAGTGAAAGCTCCAGCTTCAAAAGGTTTGTAAGGCTGTCCGTTACTGACCTTACCTTTACCTCGCCCTGCCTGTCAAGGGATATTTCAAACAGATGCAGAGGGTCCTCTATTTCGTGATGTATGGTGAATTTGTCGTAGTCCACCATAGTGAACACAGTATCAAGATGCATAAACGCCCTGCATTTTGGAATGTCAAATACGATTATCTTTTTAAAATCGGAGCCTGAAAGAAGATTTTTTGAAAATCTCTCAATGCCCGAAACAGTGGTGCGCTGGGAAAGTCCGATAGCCACGGTATCCTTTGAAAGCACCAGCACATCGCCGCCCTCGATTGAAAACTCATCATTATAGTCATACCATATATGCTCTCTGTCGGTTGTAAAATCATCATTGTACATATACATATATTTGAGCAGCAGCGGCTCACGTCTTCTAGCCTGCGTGCTCATATGATGAATATTAATGCCGCTTCCGATGCAGGCACCGGGATCTCTTGTAAAATACAGATTAGGCATAGGATCTGTATAGTACGGATAAGATACTGATATATAGTCTGCCAGAGATTTATGCTTAATGTCAGCTATTTCTCCCTTTTTAATCCCTGCTATGGCCTTGCTTACCACATCATAGGCAGACATATTTTCAAGATACTCCGACAGCTCCTCGTATACCCCCTGCGAATATATATGACTTGCATCGAGAAACTCTTTGATGAATTTGCTCTTGACACCCGGCTTTTCGAGGGCCTTGGCGGTTTCGTCAAGGTAGTACACCACCTCAACGCCGTTGTCTCTCAGAAGCTGCGCAAATCTGTCGTGCTCCTGCTGCGCCACCTTGAGATAGGGTATATCGTCAAACAGCAATCTCTCAAAATTGTCGGGAACAAGTCCCTCAACCTCATCTCCCAGTCTGTGCAGCAGCACCTTGTTAAGCTTTCCTATCTCCGAAAAATTGTGAATTCCCGGCTTCATTATGTTCTCCTCTCCCTTGTCAGCTACGCTATTGTCGCAACTATAACCGCCTTGATTGTATGCATTCTGTTTTCGGCCTCGTCAAACACCTTGGACTGTCTTGACATAAATACCTCGTCAGTCACCTCTCTGATATCATATCCCAGCTCCATCTGCTCTTTTGCCATGGTTGTCTCAAAGTTATGGAAAGATGGCAGGCAGTGCAGGAATATGGCGTCAGGGTTTTCGGTCCTGTCCATCATTTCTCCTGTAACCTTGTAAGGCGTAAGAAGCTTTACTCTCTCAGGTATCTGATCCTCTTCACCCATTGAAGCCCATATATCCGTATAAATTACGTCTGCTCCTTTGAGGCAGGCTTCATCTGTGCTCACCTCGATAACCGCGCCTGTGGTTTCGGCAACGGCGCGCGCTCTTGCAAGCACATCACTGTCAACCTGATCAGCCAGCTCCTTAGGACCATATGCCACAAAGTGCATACCCATTTTGGCGCAGCCGTACATCCACGCATAAGCCATATTGTTTCTGACATCGCCTACAAATACAACCTTGACCTTGGAAAGAGGCTTTGCAATGTGCTCCTCTATTGTAAGCATATCCGCAAGTATCTGTGTAGGGTGGTCAACATCTGTAAGGCCGTTCCATACAGGCACTCCCGCATTTGCGGCAAGCTCCTCTACAACCTCCTGGCTGAAGCCTCTGTATTCGATACCGTCATAAAATCTGCCCAGTACCTTTGCTGTATCAGCAATAGACTCTTTTTTGCCCATCTGCGAGGATTTTGAGTCAAGAAATGTCACATGAGCGCCCTCGTCAAGGCAGGCAACCTCAAATGAGCATCTTGTTCTTGTGGAGGTTTTTTCAAACAGCAGAACTATATTCTTGCCCTTTAATACTTCGTTTCTTATTCCTGCTCTCTTTTTTGATTTAAGGTCGTGAGCAAGATCCAGCATATATCTGATTTCCTCCGGTGTAAAATCCATTAGTGTTAAAAAGTTTCTTCCCTTTAAATTTACTGCCATAGCTTTTCTCCTTTGCTTTTATTTCTCTTGTTTCCTGCCCGGCTTCTGACCGTGGAACTGATAGTAGCACACTTCCAGTCTGCCGTTATACAGCTTGCGTCTTCTGTCCGCAGGCCTGCCGAAAATTTTGTTTTCGACCTCTTTATCTGTTGTAACCATAAACAGCGACCATGTGGGATTTTTTCTGTAAAATTCATTGTATGCACTGTAAATGGCTTCTATCTGTTTTTTCTCACCTATACGCTCTCCATACGGCGGATTGGTTATGACTATGCCGCCCTCTTCCTCTGCCGTAAGCCTTGCCATATCCATCTTTTTAAATTCTACGCAGTCGTCCACTCCCGCCTCTGCGGCGTTTTCAATGGCAGCCTCAACAGCCCTCCCGCTTATATCCGAAGCCTCTATTCTGATGTCCGCATCATAATCTATGGCCTCAAAAGCCGCCTTTCGTTCTTCTTTCCAGATTTCGGGCGGGATAATGTCCCATTCCTGTGATGCAAATTTACGGTTGAGTCCCGGCGCTATGTTCCTGCCTATCATTGCAGCCTCAATAGGTATGGTGCCCGAACCGCAGCACGGATCCACCAGCAGCCTGCCCGCTTTCCAAAACGACAGCTGCACCATAGCCGCGGCAAGAGTTTCTTTAATCGGAGCCGCAACATCACAGACTCTGTAGCCTCTCTTGTGAAGTCCTGTCCCTGAAGTGTCTATTGTAAGAGTCACTCTGTCCTTTAGTATTGTGACTTTAACTGTGTACTCCGCTCCCGTTTCTTCAAACCGGTCAATGCAGTAAAATGAGCCCAGCCTTTCGACTATGGCCTTTTTGACTATGCTCTGGCACGCAGGCACGCTGTGAAGCTTGGATTTGACAGAGGTTCCTGTGACTGTGAATTTGCCGTCTGCAGGAATTATATCCTCCCATGCAATAGCCTTGGTCTGCTGAAACAGGTCCTCAAATTCCAGAGCCTTGAATTCTCCCATTTTGAGAAGAACTCTGTCGGCGCTGCGAAGCCACAGGTTTGACCTGGCTATTGCGCGCTCATCTCCCATATATGTTATCTTGGCGTCCTCCGACCTGATTATCTTGTAGCCAAGCGCCTCTATTTCACGCTTTACTACAGCCTCAAGTCCGAAAGTTGCCGTAGCTATAAGTTCTAATTTCATTTTTACTCCTGTTTTTTAAAAAAGCTCTCTTAACGAGAGCTTTTTTCTAGATATATGCTTTTCTCTTGTTCATTGCATTGTTTTCAAGCTTTTCGATTTCTTCTAAGGATTCGCCTGTTCCCTTTGCAACACATTCTTTAGGGTCCTCGGCAATTTTAACTTCAATGCCTATTGACTCCTGTATTCTCTTATCTATACCGTAAAGAAGCGCTCCGCCGCCTGTAATTGTAATACCGCTTGTGCTGATATCGGCAGCAAGCTCAGGAGGAGTCTGCTCAAGCACGATGTGAACAGCCTCTACTATAGCGTCAAGAGGCTCTTTGAGTGCGTTCATCATTTCCTCGGAGGTTATCTCTACGGTCTTAGGAAGACCTGTTACTCTGTCTCTGCCTCTGCACTCCATAGTAATGCTTTCTTCTCTCGGATAAGCCGTACCGATGTTCCTTTTGAGTTCCTCAGCTGTACGCTCACCTATATATAGATTGTGCTCCTTGGCCATATATCTTACAATATGATCGTCGAATTTATCTCCGGCCATCTTGATTGACTCGCTGGCAACGATACCGCCAAGTGAGATAACGGCAATGTCTGTAGTACCGCCGCCTATATCTATAACCATAGTTCCGTCAGGCTTGGAAATATCAATACCTGCGCCTATAGCAGCAGCAACCGGCTCTTCCATCAGATATACTGTCTTGCCGCCTGCCTGTGTGGCTGCTTCTCTTACTGCTCTCTTCTCAACCTCGGTAACACCGCTAGGCACGCATACCATGATTTTAGGTCTGAAAAATCTGCCTGTGCCGCAGCTCTTTCTGATGAAGTATTTGAGCATTCTCTCAGTAACGTCATAGTCTGAGATAACGCCGTCTCTGAGAGGTCTTACCGCAATGATGTTGGCAGGAGTTCTTCCCAGCATCAGTCTGGCTTCTTCGCCTACCGCAAGTATCTCATCTGTATCTCTGTTGATTGCAACTACTGAGGGCTCGTTTAAAACAATCCCCTTACCCTTTATATACACCAGGACGTTCGCGGTCCCAAGGTCTATGCCAACTTCTTCTGTAAATGCCATATTAATCTCTCCTTCTACAAAATTTTTTCGATTTATTTAAAGCCCTGTAAACGGTCATTTATTCTAATATTGTTCTTCATAATTTATGATTTACAGTTACCCTTAATATTATATATAAAAAGTACAGTTATTTCAAACTAATTTTCAATTATCACATACTTTTCATTCAATTTACATTTAAGGCACTAAAAAAACAGGTTATGAGCCTGCCTTATTCTGCTATTTTCATAGTCGCCGATACTTTGGCGCCAAACTGTATTCCTAAGGTTCCTGCAGTTATGCTTCCTGAAAGAACAGCCTGCGGTCCTGTCTCAGCAGCTTCCTCAGCCTCAACCTCTCCGTTTACCTCACCGTATATAGATATACTCCTGCATTTGATTTTGCCCTCAACTTTAATACCGTTTTCGACAGCAACGTGTCCTGTCGCCGTTATCTCTGTGTTTACAAGATTTCCCTGCTGAAGCATGAGATTGTTGCAGCTGATATTGCCCGAAACACTGCCTAATACAACCACATTGCCCTTGGCTGTAATATTGCCTCTGACACTGCCTTCAATTACAATATGTCCGTCAGTCTTTATATTGCCTGTGACCTTGGTTTCCTTTGCGATTACTCCGAATTCGTCTTTAATCCCCTATACTGTCTCTGCAGTATTTACTGCGGCTTCTTCAGTTACTGCCGTAGTTTTTTCTTTTTCCATTAGAACCTGCTCCTCTATGTAAAATATGTTTGACCTGCTTATAACTGTATGTCTGATATATTGCAACTCGCATATGCCACCTGTTTACCGCCCTGTGACACTCTGTATGTAAAATTGGTATGAATTACAATATACTTCTATATTCTATCATTTTTTAATCACAATGCACTATATTCCGGAAATAATATTATCAAAAATATATACATATTATTTTTCATCTCCGGCAGTCTGACGGCGTCCGCGTCAAATTCATTTGACCTCAAGGTTAAAAACAGTTAATATATGAAATATAAAGGAAGGTTAAACTTATGTCTGTAAAAAACAACGTATTAAAGCTGCTTGAAGAAAACAGAGGCAGTTTTCTGTCAGGCGAAAAAATGGCCGACTCTCTGAAAGTTTCGAGAACAGCGGTATGAAAGGCAATGCGCGCGCTTCAAAACGAGGGCTACAGCATTGACGCCGTTACCAACAAGGGGTATATGCTCCGCGAGGACAACAGTATGCTTTCAAAGGAGGGCATCGGGCTGTATCTCAAAAGCGGCGCTCCGCTTCATTTTTTTCACAAACTGTATGTCCCTAAATATATTTCTGATATCGGAAGAAAACATATACTCGCAAGGGAACTTGTCAATCTGATGCTGGAATTTGATCCTGAACTCGAAGTTGCATATATGCTGAAAGAAGATTATCTTGATATCAACAGGGATTCTACAGAAGATGACATAGAGGGCAGACTTGACCACTATATCAAAGATTTAAAGACTTTTAGTGTTCCGGAATTCAAGACTGTTGCAGGCAGTCTTTCAAAATGGCATAACGAGATAATAAACAGTTTTGACAGAGTAGACGGAAGACGAATATCCAATGGTCCTATAGAGTCTATCAATTCCCGTATAGGGTTGCTGAAAGCATCCGCTGCGGGATACAGAAACTTTGACAGGTTCAGAAGAAGAGTTCTGTATTCACTAAACAAAAATTCATCCATAAAGTTTTAAATAAACCCTTAAATTTTTAAGTACAGGTTATATATTTTCGCAATAAAAAACAGAGTATGTAAAACTAGAACGAATTCTGTACATACTCTGTTATTTTTGCTAAAACCACAATACTTACACAATTTCCCCAGACCGGCATACTTTGGCGGTCTTGTTGTGATGCCTGTTTTTCAACCTGTATAAAATTTTCAATGTTCATCAAAATATGCTTGACTTTTTATTTGCAAGCTGTAAAGTTAGACCACCACTAACGTCCAACCACTAAAAGCGTTATAGCGCCCTTTTGTACACCCCATTTTCATCTTACATATAAAAATTTGTTAAAGCCTATTTTTTTCATGCATAACATTTATGCGAAGAACTTCTTAATATATTTACCCAGTTCATCCGGAACCAGCGACATCAGATCATGTTCCTGATTTTCAAAGAAAACAAATTTTGCTTTAGGCAAAAGTTTCTGCACTTCTTTTTGGTACTTTGCTGTAAAAATAGGATCTGCCGTTCCCCAAAATGCTATGGTCGGAGCAGATATATACTGCAGGAAAGGAGTATTGTCCAAAAGCTCCATGCCCCACCATGCTGCTTTCCAGCAATAGTCAGGCCATTTCTTCAGTTCAGCGTAATGCGGCTTATAGAAATCTTTATCCGCAATATACTTTGCCTCAGAGTACCAATCCTCAAGAGCGGGAGTGTTCTGGCTGTATTCTGTAAACATCTCATCAAGCTCTCTTAATTTTTTAGGAGAATGATGGAATCTTGCTCCTGTCGATACTAAAGCAAGTTTAATTACTCTATCAGGTATCGTAAAGGCAATTGTCTGGGAAATCATCCCACCCATCGACTGACCCACCAGATAAAACCTGTCTATGCCCATTTGATCAATAAAATCAGTAATGTCCTCGGCGTGCTGCAAAATAGTATAAGCAAATCTTTTCGGCTTATCAGAAAGCCCATGGCCTCTCAAGTCAACAGCGTATATATGATAGTCCTCGGCTAATTCAATAGCTGCGAGTCTTCCCAGTCTTGCAGTATCTGAGAATCCATGCACCATAATAAGCGGTGGTTTTTCAGTGTCCCCAAATTCCATGTAGGCCATACGGATTCCGGTATTAAGCTCAATAAATTTATAGTTGTCCGCCCATTCGGCAGAGCCAGGTACAGGTATAAATGACATTAAATCGCCTCCTCACTATTACTCAGTGTATTTTCTTTTAGCGGGTTTTTAATAAAGAATATTATTGCAATTATTATATGTATAACAATTATAGAAACAAATACGCCTTTATAAAGCTCTCCGAAAACAGCAGTAACGACAGATGTCCATGGTGATGCAAGGAAACAGCCGAGATAAGTTCCAACGCATATCATAGTCGTTGAAAAAGCAACAGACGCCTCGTTACTTTTAAGTGCTGTAAGTTCAATACATATAGTCATTATCGACCAGAATGAAAAGCCGCAAAGAAATCCGCCGATTCCCATCAGAGCATATACTCCTGTGAAGTATACAAGCGCCGCCCCAAGCGCTATGCACAGGCATACAATGCACAGAAACGCTTTCTTGAAAACCTTGCGCATTTTTTCAAAAACAAACCCTGCAACAGCTCCTCCGAAAATGTAGCAGCATAAAATCACACTTGTAAGAAATACTGTCCCTCCCTGAACATCTATTACGAAAGGTGACATTACAATAAAAAAGCAGTTAAGGGCAGTGGCTACAACAACCATAACTATAAAATATCCAATTGCCGCAGGGCTCATGGTTTTTTTGCCCTTTGCTTCAGCTTCAGAAACAGACCTTGAAACGTATGAAAATCTCAACTGATCAGGCTCTTTAACAAAGAAAGCAAAAATAAGCGGTATTACAGCGAGAACATAGCTGTAAGCCGCAAATGACCAGTGATGCCCTCCAAGGTACCCTGCCAGAAGCAGCAGAATTATTGAACCGCAGTTCATTGCAGATGTATGCCATCCCAGATATTTCTGGCGTGCTGTTCCATCAAAAATTTCGGTTACATAAGCATTTAAAACGGCAAGAAGTCCGAGGCCAATTCCAAAGATAAGTCTTGCTGTAAGTATAAGTGCAAAACTCTCATACCATATTCCCGGCAGCATTCCGCCGATGAGGATACATATGCATCCGAGTACAATTGTTGTTTTATATTTTAATTGTTTTCCAACAAAAAATCCTGCAATAAGAGCTGCAATAATATAAGTAACATTAGGTATTGTTCCAACCAGTGTAATAAGACTGTAACTCAAATTCGGGAACTCATTAGAAATGTTCTCCAGTACAGGATTCATTCCGTTAATTGAATCTCCCAGCGAAGATGTCAGTATTATTATAAGGACAGTCATAGTGATACTTTGCATTTTTTTGGTCATAAAGTTCTCCTCCTTAGCAATTAATATTTGTCTGTTTTTGACCGCATTTGTAGAACAAACTCTTCAGTTTGTAGAAAAAACAATACACCTCCCCCCCCCAAAACCTTGGTTGCTAAATAATAAACGCAAGATTCATGCCAACTAAAAAAATAATTAAAATCACATCGCTGCAGGATAGGACACCAAGTTATTAACTACTTGTATTTTACCTTTATTTTTGCTATTTGTCTTCTATAAGTTCTGCAGTTGTTTTAACAACAAAATTGTCTGTATCAAGGCTCAAAACAACTTCTCTTAATCACTGTTTTGTGGTATAATTATATTCAGATAAAACAGACTTTTTTAATTTTCGACAAAACAGGAAAGGCAGTAAAAATGGTAATGAATAACGAAATTTTAACTGTTGAAGATTGCAGATACTTAAATGATATAACCGCTGTACTTTACTCTGAAGTCATACACTCAGACAATGGTGAAACAGCACTTAAAAATTTCCTGGAATCTCTAAAAAAACTGGTCCCTTTTGAAAAAGGCGAAATATATTTCTGCAACTTTCACAACGACAGTGTTTCTTATGAAGATTTTATCTTTTGCGGATGGACAAAAGAAGAACTTGAGCGTTATCACAATGAAGATGTATATAAAATGGACGAAGTTCTGCCTATGGTCTCAAACAGCAGTCCTATCATCTTCCGTTCCTCCGATGTTTTTATTCAAAGCGAACGCGAAAAAACAAAATACTATAATGACGTTGTAAGACCCCTGGGAATGGACTACTCAATAGAGGGAAACATTTCTTATGAAGAAGGTCAGCTCAGCGCTATCAGTATTCACAGATCTGAACGCAACAGCGATTTTACCCCAAAAGCTTTGGAGGTAATCAAGTACATCAGGCCTCACCTTATAAATATTTCCAAAATATATAACAACCTCAAGAAAAACAGCAATATTATAAATACAAACCCTATTCCTTTTGACCACATGAGTAACAATGGCGGTTTTTGCATATTTGACAAAGATATGAAACTCATACGTTCCAGCATCACTCACCTTGAAGAAATATGCGGCTATGAAAAAGAAAAAATTATTGACATAATAACCAAAGCTCTTTCTCTTGCAGCAAACAGATTGGAGGATTATCCTAATATTACACAGGATCTTTGCATCGGAAATCATAAGTTTATGGCTGACATCAAAAAAAGCAGTGATGGATACTATGTCGTTATATATGATTTTTCGCTTACTATCACGAATCTCCTGGCAGAAGTAAAAAATAAATACAATCTTTCTCCTAGGGAATATGATGTGTTTTTATGCATAACAGAAGGGTTGGACACTGCTGAAATAGCTGACAAACTTTTTATCAGTGCCACAACTGCAAAAAAACACCTGATCAACCTTTACAAAAAACTGAATATAAAGGGCAGGCATCAGGTATTAAGTATAATATTAAATAACGACCGTCAATCGGAGGAACTATAATGTACAGAAACGATTTTGAAGAAATGCTGTATAAGCAGAATGTTTTTGATGCTAATATTCTGTCAGAGTATATGTATAATTCACATGATGGTGTATTCATTGTTGACGGCAATGGGAAGCTGCTCGTAGCAAACCCTGCAGTTGCAAAAATGATAGGAGTTCCATTTAACAGTCTTGTAGGTAATATGATTTCAGATCTTGTAGCCAGCGGGGCATATACTGGTTCACCCAGCATCGAAGCTGTCAAAAGCAAAAAAACATATACAGGACTGGTTAAAACACGTACCGGCGTAGAAATAATGTCAACCAGTAAACCAATATACGATGAAAACGGTAATATCCGATATGTTATTACAAACTGTCGGCCACTTTCCGTTATTAAAAAATTCTTCGACAAATTCATGAAGCACGAAGAGGGTTTTTCGGATATTCACTATGATTTTGAAAATATGCCTACAAAGCACATTTACTCAAGCCCTGCCATGAAAGAAGTCCTTAAGCGATGCTATTATGCGGCTCAAACCGATTGCGCCATCATGCTGCTTGGAGAAACCGGCACCGGCAAAGGCGTCATGTCCAAATATATTCATGAAAACAGCAAAAGAGCAAAAGAAAAATTTATCGAACTGAATTGCGCGGCCCTACCGGAAAATCTCTTAGAATCGGAGCTTTTTGGCTACGAAAAAGGAGCCTTTACCGGCGCCAGCAACGAAGGAAAAAAAGGACTGCTTGAAATCGCCCACAACGGAACCGTATTTCTTGACGAAATCGGAGAAATGCCTCTTCAGCTGCAGGCAAAATTACTAAAAGTACTGGACTCAGGATACTTGCTGCGTGTAGGCGGCACGGTATACCGCAAGATTAATGTCCGGATTATTTCAGCGACCCATAGGAATCTGCATGAAATGATGAGGGAAGGACTTTTTAGAGAAGATCTTTTTTATCGTCTTAATGTGGTTTCTGTTAAAATTCCTCCTCTCAGAGAGCGAGGAGAGGAAATAATTGATATAATCAGCCACATATCAGCCAAAGCCAACAAAACATACTCCTGCAGCAAAACTTTCAGCAATGACGCTGTTCAGCTGCTCTTGGAGTACAGCTGGCCGGGCAACATTCGCCAGTTAGAAAATTTTATTCAGAAGGCTTTTATTCTTTCCATGGAAGATGATTATCTTGAGGCCCCTTTTATAAAATCACTTTTAAGTGAAGAAATTTCATATAATCGAAACACCGATTCAACAGTATGCAGCAGTGCTGAAAATAAACTTCCGGCAAATGCAGAGCCTTCTTTTAATGCTGATTCCGCATCCTTTGAATCACTGAAAGATTATATGCTGCGTGTGGAAAACGAATATATAAAAAACTGCATAGACAGCTGCGGAGGCTCAATAAGCAAGGCGGCTGAAAAGCTTGGCATCCACAGAACTGCTATATATAAAAAAATGAAACCCGAAAGAGAATAATGGAGCATATTACTTAATACATGTTGTAAAGACACACAGATAATCCGTTTAGGCTGACTTTGTTCAGCTTAAGCGGGTTTCTGCTTTCAAAGAACACGCATTTTAAAACGGCACACCTCAAATTTCCGAGATGTGCCGCTCAATTATTTTACTCTATAAATCCATCCTGAGTTATTCGGCCTTTTCCTCAATGTTATTCAGGAAAGTCACCGGATACTTTTTCAAAATCCAGCATTTCATAAGAATTAAATAAACAATACCTGTTATAAAATAAGTAGGCAACGCTGCGCAAGTATACGGAAACAACCCAGTCAGACTTGTATAAGTAAGTGGATTTAATATGAGAAGATATACCACCAATCCGCACGCCATAGCTATAAATCCTGCTGGGTTTATACCTTTATAATATTTAAAGCCGTTTTTGCGATCATAAAACTCACGAATACTCACGCGACCTTTACTAACAAATAAGGTTTCCGTTGTCATAATACCTGCAAATACCGAAGTAAGTAAGCCTACTATTGCGTAGATATTGCTGATTCTATAATAAACTTCAGGATTTAACAGGATTATTGTAGGTATTCCAACCAGGGCAATAGCAAGCCCCCATTTTACCTTAGGCCATCTTGAAGTAATAGCTATTGCTCCAGGATATGTATTAATTGCAATAGATGAAATATTGGCAACAGCCATAAATATCAGCCCCATAATAGCAAGTGCAAACATCCCGCTCTTTTCACTTGCCTCCAATATCCAGTCTGACGGGTCATATGCACCTGTTGCAAGGGCAACCACCGCACCAAACATAATAGCGCAGCATGATATTATTCCCCAGCCCCAAATGCAGCCATGGTAAGCCTGTCCTTCCGACTTACCCATTCTTGTGAACATTCCAAACATAAATGCCCATGAGAAACCCAATCCAAAATTGGTTTCAAGTGCAGCGGCATTATTCCATCTCTTAGTTAAGCCTTCATTTCCTTCTATAATAATTCTTCCTCTAGGTTCTGCATTTGCAATATAATCAAACCCGTACTCCCCTATAATATAATAGCATAACCAAACAATGATACCTACCATAAGCACTGCTGATATCCTTGAAAACCACATCATTGTATCAGGGCCACTATATGCAATATAGATTCCAATTGCCAGTGCCATCAGAGACCAAATCGCAACCCCCGGAGTCTCTGTACACAGGAACTCAGGGAACCCCAGCCTTGCACTGAATTTAATCGCTAACTGTCCGAATAAAAGCATCGGCATTGAAGCACTTACTGCCAACTGTGTAACGAACATAACAATAATTACTACAGGTCCCTTTGCTCCAAAAGCGCCTTGAGAAGCTGTAAGTGAATCCACTCCAAATCTTGCCGAATAGAATCCTGCAAAAGCAATTAAAAATAAAGGAACACAATTACCTACTAAAATTGACGGAATTGCTTCCGATAGCGGCACATAATAGCCTGTTTGTGCTCCAGCCAAAAAATACCACGCAGCAATACCAAAGCACACCTGCACTGCAACCTGATCAATAAATCCGTAAGATCTTTCATTTTGCTTTGCAGGCAATAATGTAAAGTTGGCTTCCGTACGAGCTTTGTCTTTACCTTTTTTACCCATTTTACATTCCTCCTGTTTACTAACCTACGGCTATAAGCCACCATATCACGAATATAATATCCAATCCTGCCATGACCAAAACATCCCAGGTAGCAATTCTTTTAACCCATCCATTACCACCGTGCAATGCATCCCATTCATGTTCTTCTTCGAATTCTTCAATCCGAGCTTCAAGTTCTTGCTTCAACTCGGGTGTAATGCCTTTAATATTTACTTGAAACTTTCTGTGAGCCGTATCAATCTGTTCTTGAGTTACGCTCATCTTGCCTTTATAGATTTCTGACATACAATTTCTCCTTTCCGGTTCCATTACAATAACTTACAATGCAAATTACAAAAAACAAATATTAAGATACCCCCCCCTATCGGCGCCGCAATAGGAAGAGGGCAGTTTTTTACGAATTATCAAATAATTATCAGTCACTTGCTTTAAGTTGTTGTAGCTTTTATTCGTCGTATTCTTAATTTTTCGACATTTGTTTATTTCTATCTACATCACTATGTACATTTTACTTCTAATAATCATTGAAATTTCAACATTATTTGTTTTGTATAACAACTTGCATTTAATCCACATTATTAAAATAAAGCAAATTTCATGCCACCCTCCTGCCATTCACATATCATTGCATTTTAAAACGGCACACCTCAAATTTCCGAGATGTGCCGCTCAATTATTTTACTCTATAAAACAGATCTTTACTTCAAGGTTTAACCACCATAACTTACAAAATATTTTTTATGTGTTCAATCGCATTTTTTACATACGACATTGCCTGAGGATTTTCACAAAGATCTTTGCCCTTTACCATATCATTACCTTTAACGGTAATGCATGAGCTCAGTAAAAATCTCATATTAACAAGTATGCTTCCTTCTTCATCCATATAAAGAAATGTAGCACCATTGCCATACAGATCAGTCTTTCGGACTGTAAAATCATCGTTTATTACTTTGCCCGAATCAACTGCCATCCCTCTGCATGTTCTTTCAAAAATTTCTTCAAACCGCAAATCATTTCTCTGCTGTTTTTTGCCTTCTTCATATACCGAATTTACTAACCATGAAAACCTTGATAAAATCTGAATAGAGCTCTCCATATCAATTCCTCTCAATCGCACATTAGATCCACTTGTCAACTTCAGTTAATACCTTATCCATAATCTTCATGTTTTCAACGATTTCTTCTTCAGTGATGATTAGTGGAGGAG
>URGK01000002.1 GCA_900547295.1 uncultured Eubacteriales bacterium | reverse complement strand
TATATTTTGTGAATGAATATCTTGACAGGGAAATGAGCCTTGAGGAAGCAGTGGCCGCTTCGGTAAAACGAGCTAAGAGCGAAGGCATTCTTGTGGATTTTCTTAATAAGTATGCAACGGAGGTAGAGGGTATGCTTACAGGAATAACAGTAGAGAAATACGGAGAGGTTATGAAGAAAGAGGGATTTGAAGACGGCAAAGCGGCAGAGAAATTGGAGATGGCTAAAGCATTAAAGGTGAAAGGTGTCAGTATTGACATCATTGCTGAAACATCAGGACTGCCTGTAGAAGAAATAGAGAAGCTGTGATAAATGCCTTAGTTAATCTCAAGGCTAAGGTGCTTGTATATGGTGGAAAGGCTCTGATAGCACAGGCTGAATTAAAACAGTGCAGGTATGGGGATAGATAAATAACCTGAATAACGGGGGGGGCGGTCGAATGACCGCCCTGTTAAATTTGTTCTAAAATATGAGGAACCTCAATACTATATAAAAGAGAAATTAAACGAGGAGGTCCGATGTGAAATTTCCTTTTAAAAAAATAGAAGCCCCTATATGTATAGTGCTGGTCATAGCCTTAGGCTTCGGCGGGTTTATGGGCGTAAAAAATATGTGTATAAAACAGAGAACCATTGATGTGGCACAGAGTATTGAAACCGTAAATGATGAAGTATCACAAAGTAAAACCGCAGACTCAAAGGGCGGCCCCAAAATAAAGGCAAAGGCGGCGGTGCTCATAGACTCTGCCACAGGCAAGGTCATATATGCTTTAAATGCCGATAAGGAGCTTCCGCCTGCATCGGTAACAAAGGTTATGACTATGCTGCTTGCAATGGAGGCCGTTGACAGCGGTAAAATAACCCTTGATGATGAGGTTACCATATCAGACAATGCCGCATCAATGGGCGGCAGCCAGATGTATATGGAGCCGGGAGAAACCCATACCGTAGCGCAGCTTCTTGAGGGGGTTGCAATGGTGTCTGCCAATGACGGCTGCGTGGCTCTGGCAGAGTACATTGCCGGAAGTACTGATATATTTGTTGAAAAAATGAATAAAAAAGCGCAGGAGCTGGGAATGAAAAACACCAACTTCGTAAATACTAACGGCCTGCCCGTAAGGGAGCATTACACCAGCGCATATGATATCGCCCTTATGTCAAAGGAGCTTATAAAGCATAAGGAGATAAGAAAATGGTGCACCAAATGGCAGGATACAATAAAGGTGGGACTTCCGGGCAAAGAAACGGAATTCGGACTTACCAATACCAACAAAATGATAAAAACATATAACGGAGCCAACGGAATTAAAACAGGCTTTACGCAGGAAGCGGGCTACTGTCTGTCGGCCTCGGCAACAAGAGGCAATACTACTCTCATAGCGGTGGTTCTCGGTGCTAAAACCTCAAAAGAGAGAAACGCACAGGTTGCAAAGCTTCTGGATTATGGATTTTCGGCATATGAAACCGCGCAGATTTTCCCTGAGGGCGAGGCAGTAAAAAAAGTTCCTGTGGACAGAGGAGAGCCGGAGCAGCTTAAAGCTGTAACAGGAGAAGCCGCTGCCGCATTCATAAAAAAAGGTGATAAAGAAAAAGTCACACACAAAATAGTGATAGACAAAGACATAAGCCTGCCGCTTAAGAAAGGCGATGCCGTAGGCAGAGTGGATATATATTATGACGGACAGAAAACAGGAAGTGCAAGCCTTGTGTCTGACAGAGATGTAAAAAAAGCCAGCTTCATAACATATTATGCGCGAAGCATCAGAAGTCTGTTTGGCGAAGAACAGTAGGCACTTGCGTAAATTGGTAAAATGGCATAAAATAATCACATACTGATTGTTGATTAACAACAAAAATGTGCTTGAAATTGCGTGTTGTATCTTGTATAATGAATACAATAATCAAATAAATATATGAATTAAAATAAATGAGGACCATTAAGGCCTTCATTTGTTTTTTATAACAAAGGAGATTTATATGGAAATAAGAAAATTCAAGAGGGTTCTTGTAGCCAACAGAGGAGAGATTGCAATAAGAATACTGAGAGCCTGCAAGGAGCTTGGGATAAGAGGAGTTGCAGTATATTCGGAGGAGGACAAGAACTCACTGTTTCGCACCAAAGCGGACGAAGCCTATCAGATAGGCAGAGGTAAATCCCCGGTTGACGCTTATCTTTCAATTGACGGAATTATAGAGCTGGCAAAGGCAAAGGGCGTAGATGCCATACATCCGGGATACGGATTTCTTTCAGAGAATACGGAGTTTGCAAGAGCCTGCGAGGAGGCAGGCATAGTATTTATAGGCCCTGACTGCATGATGATGGACAGCCTCGGAGATAAGGTCAAATCCAAAATCGTTGCGGCAAAGGCGGGAGTGCCTACTATTCCGGGGATTGCAGAAACCATACCGTCAGTAGAGGTGGCTCTGGAATTTGCAGAAAAATGCGGCTACCCTGTAATGCTCAAGGCGGCGGCCGGAGGCGGAGGCAGAGGTATGAGGATTGTAAGGAGCAAAGATGAGCTTCCGGAGCAGTTTGAAAGCGCCAGAAGCGAAGCACGCAAGGCCTTTGGAATTGACGACATATTTATAGAAAAATACATAGAAAGACCAAAGCATATAGAGGTGCAGGTGCTTGGCGACAACTACGGCAATATAGTTCACCTGTACGAAAGGGACTGCTCAATTCAGAGAAGACATCAGAAAGTTGTTGAATTTACTCCGGCTCTGTCAATAACGCAGGAGCAGAGGGAGCGAATATGCGCAGATGCAATCAAAATAGCCTCTGCCGTAAATTACAGAAGCGCGGGAACGGTTGAGTTTCTTGTAGACAGTGACGGAAATCACTACTTCATCGAGATGAACCCGAGAATACAGGTTGAGCATACTGTAACCGAAATGACAACCGGTGTGGATATAGTTCAGTCACAGATACTCATTGCAGAGGGCTACAGCCTTGACTCGGAGGAAGTAAATCTTAAGAGTCAGGCGGATATAAAGCAGAACGGTTATGCGGTGCAGTGCAGACTTACTACGGAGGACCCTGTAAACGGATTTGCTCCCGATACCGGAATTATAACCAAGTATATCAGTGCCGGAGGCTTCGGCATCAGACTTGACGCGGGCAATGCTGCCGTAAACTCTGAGATTTCACCGTACTATGACAGTCTGCTGGTTAAGGTCACAGCATGGGCGAGAACCTTTAAGGATGCTGTAAACAAAGCCAAAAGAGCTTTAAATGAGATGAATGTCAAGGGCGTTAAAACCAACAGAGCATTTCTTTTAAATGTGCTTAACCACTCTACATTCAGAGCGGGTATGTGTGATACGGGCTTTATTGCAGACAATCCTAATCTGCTTAACATATCCGTTAAAGAGGACAAGGAGCTCAAGGTGCTTAACTTCCTCGGCGAAAAATATGTAAACGGCAACAGAGGCATCAAGCCTGAATTTAATATACCTGTATTTCCGAGAATAAAGCCGGCGGAGCTTAATTCACTCAAAGGAACCAGGCAGCTTTTAGAAGCCGAGGGTCCGGAGGGCGTTGTAAAATGGATAAATTCACAGAAAAAGCTTCTCATAACTGATACAACCATGAGAGATGCGCAGCAGTCGCTTATGGCAACCAGAGTCAGAACAGTGGATATGGAAAAAATAGCTCCCGCAGTGGCGCTGTATGCAAAGGACCTGTTTTCACTTGAAATGTGGGGCGGAGCAACCTTTGACACTTCATACAGATTTTTAAAGGAGTCGCCGTGGGAAAGACTTGAAACTCTCAGAGAAGCTGTGCCGAATATAATGCTTCAGATGCTCATAAGAGGTGCAAACGGTGTGGGTTACAAGAATTATCCCGATAATGTCATAAGAAGATTTATAAAGGAGTCCGCAAAATCAGGTATAGATGTATTCAGAATATTTGACTCTCTGAACTGGATAGAGGGCATACAGGTTTCTCTTGACGAGGTTTTAAATCAGGGCAAAATAGCGGAGGCCTGCATGTGCTATACAGGTGATATACTTGACGAAAGCAGAGATAAATACAGCCTGAGCTACTATGTCAATATGGCTAAGGAGCTTGAAAAACGGGGAGCACATATACTGGGTATCAAGGATATGTCAGGGCTTCTCAAGCCTATGGCAGCCAAAAAATTAATTGAAGCATTGAAGAACGAGATATCAATACCTGTGCATCTGCATACTCACGATACCAGCGGCAACGGTGTTGCGACACTGATGATGGCTGCAAATGCCGGAGTTGACATCATAGATGCGGCCTTTAACAGTATGTCGGGGCTTACAAGCCAGCCTGCCCTTAACTCCATCGTGGCAGCACTTGAGGGCACCGAAAGAGATACGGGCATTGATGTGGGTGAGATACAGAAGATTTCAGAGTACTGGGAGGCTGTAAGACCTGTATACAAAGAATTTGAATCGGATATGGTTACAGGCTCGGCAGAAATATATAAATATGAGATGCCGGGAGGCCAGTATTCAAACCTTAAATCACAGGTGGACAGCTTCGGCCTCGGTCATAAATTCAGAGAAGTAAAGGAAATGTACAGAACCGTAAATCAGATGCTTGGAGATATCGTAAAGGTTACTCCGTCATCAAAGGTGGTTGGAGATATGGCTATATTTATGGTTCAGAACGGACTTACGCCTGAAAATATCTACGATAAGGCTGCTGACATAGACTTCCCTGACTCTGTAGTATCCTACTTTGAGGGAATGATGGGTCAGCCGGAGGGAGGATTCCCTGAGAGGCTGCAAAAGCTTGTGCTTCGCGGCAAAACCCCTGTGACCGTAAGACCGGGCTCGCTGCTTCCTGACGAGGACTTTGATGCAATCAGAGATAAGCTGCAAAATGAGCTGGGACTTGAGGGAAACGAACAGGAGCTTCTGAGCTACGCTCTTTATCCGAAAGTATTTGAGGACTATATCACAAGCCTTGAAAAAGACGGCAGCTTCAGACTTATGGGAAGCGATATATTCTTCCATGGTCTTGCAGAGGGTGAAACATGCGAAATCAAGCTTGCTGAGGGCAAGCAGATTATAGTTAAGCTGACTTCAAGCAGCAGAGATACAGACGATGAGGGCTTCAAGACAGTGATATTTGAGGTTAACGGCAACAGAACAGCAGTTAAAATCAAGGACAAGAGCGCTGCAATAAGCGCAAACTCATCACAGATAATGTATGCCGATGAAGAAAACCCTGCGGAAATAGGGGCAAATATCCCAGGAAATATTGTGAAGCTTCTTGTAAAAGAGGGCGATGAGGTAAGCGAGAAACAGCCGGTAGCAGTTGTTGAGGCGATGAAAATGGAAACAAATATCCTTGCTCCGATGAAAGGTACTGTTGACAAAATCTATGTTGAAGAGGGACAGCAGGTAAAGGCAGGAGAGCTTATTGCAAGACTCAGCTGATATTTTTGACAGATTGTGTACTTATACGGCGCTTTCAGGTGTATAATGTATATCATAACAGTCTGAAAGGAAAGATTTATGAGAAAACAGCTTGAAGAACTTCGCGTGCAGATGAAAAAGCACAATATCGACATATATATAGTACCGACTACGGATTATCACGGCTCGGAGTATGTAAACGACTATTTTAAATGCAGAGAGTATATATCGGGCTTCACAGGCTCCGCAGGAACCCTTGCGGTAACGCAGGATACTGCGGCATTATGGACCGACGGCAGATACTTTTTGCAGGCAGAAGCTCAGCTTTCGGGAAGCGGCATAGAGCTTATGAAAGAGGGAACAGAGGGCGTTCCGACACTGGAGCAGTATATTGAAGCCTTAAGCTGCGAAAAACAGGACAGAAAACTCCGCCTCGGCTTTGACGGCAGAGTGGTAAGTGCCGGGCAGGGCAGCAGATTTGAGGCCTTTGCAGAGGTGGTATGGGACATAGACCTTGCAGGTGAAATATGGAAAGACCGCCCGGAAATAAAGCCGTCACATATATATGAGCTTGATATTTCGGCTGCAGGAGAAACTTTCCGCTCAAAGCTTGCAAGAGTAAGAAAGGAAATGGGGGACTGTGACTTCCTGCTTGTTACAAAGCTCGAGCAGATTGCATGGCTGTATAACCTGCGGGGAGATGACGTGGAGCATACTCCGGTATTCTTCGCCTTTGCCCTTATAGGCAGAGATACAGATGCTTTTTATGTTATGGACGATAGCTTTAAGAGAGAAAACACGCGACCGTATATGCAGATCTTCGACGACCTTAAATCACTTAGAAACTGTAGCCTGAGCCTTGAAAAATCAGGCACGTCATATGCCCTTGCAGGATGCCTGCACAGCTCGGTTGATATAACTGACGAAACAAATCCAATAGAGCTTATGAAAGCAGTCAAAAACGATACGGAAATCGCCTGCACCCGCAATGCCCATATCAGAGACGGCGCTGCAATGGTTAAATTCCTGTATTGGATTAAAAATAAGGCGGGAAGACAGTATATCACTGAAATTTCCGCGGCTGACTATCTTGAGGAGTGCCGCAGGCAGCAGGGAGCATATGACCTTAGCTTTGATACCATAGCAGGCTATGAGGAGCATGGCGCTATAATACATTATCAGGCGACGAAGCAGAGCAACGTGCAGATTAAACCTGAGGGATTTCTGCTGGTGGATTCGGGAGGCCAGTACAGGGACGGTACTACGGATATTACAAGAACCATTGCTCTGGGACCTGTTACCTGTGACAGAAGATATGCATATACTGCTGTACTGAAATCCAACATTAGGCTTGCGGCGGCAAAATTCAGATATGAAACCACGGGAGCGGAGCTTGATGTTATAGCAAGAAAACCGCTCAAAGACAGAGGATTTGATTTCAATCACGGTACAGGGCATGGAGTAGGCCATATGTTAAGCGTTCACGAGGGACCAAATACCATCAGCCGCAGAGGTGACAAATGCTGTATAGTACCGGGAATGATAACCAGCGATGAGCCGGGGGTATATTTTGCGGGAAAATACGGTATCAGACTTGAAAACGAAATCCTCTGCATAGAAGAGGGTGACGGACTTTGTTTTGAAACCATAACACTCTGCCCTTTTGACAGAGAGGCCATAGAGGTTAATATGCTTGAGGATGATGAGCTGGAATTTTTAAACCGATATCACAGCAGAGTGTATGATACACTTAAAGAATATCTTGACGAGGACGAAGCTAAGTGGCTTCTGAAACAGACGGAGCCTTTGCACAGACAGTGACATTTCAGCGGCTGCTGCATATAATGTAGTATTATACTGTGATGGGAGTGACGGAAATGAAGAAGTTGTATATTATTTCCTTCTCTTCATTTTATAAAGCGGCATATGCCAGAGATAAACTTTCAGAAAACGGACTCAGAGCTTCGGTCAGAAGACTTCCGCCCGAGCTTGTTAAAAGCTGCGGCTACGGTATATATATAAAGACAGACGACATCGGGGAAGTAAAACGCATACTTGCCGAAAATCAGATAGCTGTCAAAAGCATATACAGAGCCGATGAAAACGAATTTGTAAAAATAAGATAGAGCTGCAAGGCGTGCAGCATACAAAAACACAACCACAGGGGTTTTCTATGGTTGTGTTTTTTACTGACCGGTCTGAACCGGTCAGATGCAGCTTCAGGTTCCTTTGCGTAGGATATCAAGATATGCCTCATAGGCAAAGGTACGATTTCTGCCGCCGCCTCCGGTTTGTACAAGAATACCGGCATCAACTAAACGCCTGACTGCGCTGGAGGCAGTATTAAAGGTAATGCTTAAAGCTTCCGCTGTTTTTCCAATATCAATAATAGGGTTGGACTCTAGATAGTCAAAAACAAGCATTGTATTTTTTGATGCACGTCCCAATTTGGAAATTACAGATGTATTGGTGTCATGGAGAGTGATTAGTTCATCAATTGTTGATGTAGCATCTCCTGCAGACTCCATGATAGCCTGCAAGAAGAAAATGATCCATTGCTCATAGTTTCCCTTTGTTCTTACTTCAGTCATGCGGTCATAGTATTCCACACGGTTTTTTTTAAGGAAATAGGAAATATATAAAGCGGGTGTTGTGAGAATTCCTTTGTCCATTAAAAACAGTGTAATCAGTAGACGGCCGACACGACCGTTTCCGTCAAGGAAAGGGTGGATGGTTTCAAACTGATAATGTATAAGTGCTGCCTGGATTAATGCATCTAGATCATCATCGGTATTGATGTATTTTTCCAGGTCAGACATTGCGTTTTGCATATCGTCGGGAGATGGAGGAATATAGCGGGCATTTTTGAGCGTGCTTCCTTGACCGCCAATCCAATTCTGTGAGTATCTGAATTCACCTGGATTTTTTTCTTGCCCGCGTACTCCTTTCATTAGCACTGCGTGTGTTTCTTTAATCAGGCGGTTGCATAGCGGAAGAGTTTGTAAACGTGTAATTGCAAATTCGGTGGCTTTGATATAGTTTACAACATCCGCAATATTGCGGTTTGTGTTGGTATCCAGCATTGGATCTAAAATATCTTCTAAAGTTGCCTGTGTACCCTCAATTTGCGAAGACATCAGTGCTTCTTTACGTACGTACATAGATATGAATAATTTCACATTTGGGATGCGAGCCGCAATACTTTCCAAAACGGCAAGCTGAGAATTTGCTTTTACAAGTAAGCCCACAATATCCTCTGATAACTCAATCGGAGGAACCGGCGGCAGAGGATTTGGAACAAAAGACTTGTATGCCATTTCGCCTGATAAATTTTGTTTATAATAGCCTGCACGATTGTTCATCAGTCATGGCTCCTTTCGGGAAATTGAAATATATACTCTATTATACTTCTCTTATTTCAAAAAAACAATTAAAATTGAAATAAAACGGTGAAATATTTATTCTTATTTCATTTTTAGTAGTTGCATGGCGGATTATACGTACAACGATTTTACTTTGATAAAAAATATAAATCAAGAGATATGCTATCAAATGCAAAACTCCTGATTTTGTTGTTTTAATCATCATCGCTGTATGGATCTATGCCAAGCTCATCTGTTTTAAACTTGCCGAAAGTAATGGATGACTGGCCATACCTTGCCCGTATGGAATCCATGGCCCGCTCCAGATTTTCGGTTTTCTCTCTGGAAACAGTATCTGCGCCGAACAGTGAGATCTGTTCCTCGGTGTCCTCATCGCACAGGTTTATTCCCGTGATTGTCAGCATTCTGATAGGTTTTCTGATATTCCATGAGGATATTATTATTTCAACTGCAGCTTCTGAAATCTCATAGGCAAGATTTGTTGGAACTGTAAGCTGTTTCTGTCTTGATATTGTTTTGAGCTCCGTATCCTTAATATCAACCTTAATGCCATGAGCTTTCATTTCATAATGGCGAAGCCTTGCCGCAACAGTGTCTGCAAGGTTCATTGCAGCCGTCTTTATATCCTCTGTGCCGGTGAGATTTCTTTTGAACGTAATGCCGTTTCCGACGGATTTTATCTTCTGCTTCTCACACTGACGGCATACAGGCGAGTCATCAAGCCCGTTGGCATAATCATAAAGCTGACTGCCATGCTTGCCCAGCATATTCTCAAGCAGCGCCCGTTCGGTCTGCGCAAGCTGACCTATAGTCATAATTCCCGCCTTGTTAAGCTTTTGAGCGGTTGCGCCTCCCACAAAAAACATTTCGGAAACAGGCATAGGCCATAATATTTTTTTGTAATTATCTCTGGATATGACTGTGGTTGCATCGGGTTTTTTGTATTCACTGCCCATTTTGGCGAAGATTTTATTAAAAGAAACCCCCGCAGAAAGTGTAAGTCCAAGCTCCTCTCTGACGGTTTTTCTTATGGTGTCCGCTATATACTTGCCGTCACCGAAAAGCCTGCGGCTTGCAGTAACATCAAGCCACGACTCGTCAATGCTGAAAGGCTCTACCATATCGGTGAATCTGCCGTAGATTTCATTGATAAGCCTGCTGTAGTGCTTGTATTTATCATGGTGCGGAGGCACCACCTGTAAATCAGGGCATTTCTTTCGCGCCTGCCACAGCGTCTGCGCGGTAACAACGCCTGCTTTCTTGGCAAGCTCGTTTTTTGCAAGAATTATGCCGTGACGGTTTTCGGGGTTTCCGCATACCGCCATGGGAACATTTGCAAGCTCAGGATGCGAAAGCAGCTCAACCGATGCAAAAAATCCATTCATATCACAATGTAAAATAACTCTGTCCATACAGGTATTATACATCCGATGTACCTCTTTTGCCACAAATATATGCAGATATACAGAGTGCGCGGGAAAAAAGCTATGTCCGGGACACAGTGGAATTATGAATTAAAAATAATTAAGATGCGATATAAAATAGAAATTTATTGAAAACATCTCCGATTTAATATAAAATAAAGTGTATATGACTAGAGGGGAACTGGGGAGATGGCCGGAATACACAGAAAAAAAAGAAAATCGTTTTTAAGGCGTTTTATATCATTCATTATGACGCTTGTTATAATAGGTGCCGTAATAAGCGCGGCGGGAGTTCTTTATGCCAGGGACAAGCTTGATAACATATTGCACGTTGAGCTTGACGAAAGCAGCCTTGCGGCAGACAATGACATTTCCGATTACAGGAATATCGTCATACTCGGAGTTGATACAAGAGATATGAGTAATTTCTCAGGCTCAAGGACAGACTCTATAATAATAGTGAGTATAAACAAGACATCGGGGGACATCAAACTCATATCGGTTTACAGGGACTCATTCCTTGACATTGAGGGCGTAGGTCTTGACAAGGTGACCCATGCATTTGCATACGGCGGACCGGAGAGGACAATCAATACCCTCAACAGAAACCTTGACCTTAATATCACAGAATTTGCGGCTCTTAATTTCAAGACGGTGGCTAAGGTGGTAGACAGCGTGGGCGGAATTGACATAGATATCAAAGACGATGAGATAAGCCAGATGAATACATATCTGCCCGAAACCGCAAGATATCTCAAAAGCGATTTTGAATATATAACCGAGGCAGGCGAACAGCACCTTGACGGGGTTCAGGCTGTAACCTACTCCCGTATCAGACATACGGAGGGCGGTGATTACCGCAGGACAGAGCGAATGAGAACCGTTCTCACAGCAGTATTCAAAGAAGTCAAAAAAATGAGCTTCGGAGAGCTTAACAAAATGATGGACGATGTGCTGCCGGAGGTAAGCAGCAATATCGACTCTATGGATATAATCCCGCTTATGCTCAAAATGTACAAAATGGACATCAAGGACAGCATCGGCTGGCCTTATGACAAGGAGGGATATATCAGTCCGTCGCATGTATGGTATGCGGCTCCGATTACCCTCGAAAGCAACGTTGCCAGACTTCATGAGGATGCTTTCGGTCAGAGCGGCTATGTGCCAAGCGACAGAGTCAGGGAAATAAGCGGCAGCATTTCGTACACAACAGGTTATTACGGATATTGATTACAGCTTTAAACACAGTAAAATATAAGGAGAATTTACATTGCGTGAAGTAAACAGAAAAACCAGAAAAAAACGAAGAAGAACTTCAGAGGATAACAGCGCACCAAAGAAGGGCGGCAGAAAGCCTTTTCACATCATACTCATCGTAATATATATGATTCTGATGATATGCTTTTCGGCTATGCTGATATGGCTTAATGTACTGCCTATGAAATATCTGATACCTGCTCTTGCGGTTATACTGATAGGTTCATTCTTTGTTGTGATGTTTCTGCGTATCAGGAAAAAGAGGTCAAAGCGGCGCGTGGTCGGAACAGTAATTGCAATTATCGCAATTATTGTCTACGGTATAGGTTCATACTATATATACAGCACGCAGGATCTGTTTTCAAAGATAAGCACCATCGGACAGTCCACAGAGGACTATTACGTTATAGTTCCGGCAGAAGATGTGGAGGATGCGTCAGCCAAAGCAATGGGTCTTGATCTCATTATGGGAGATGATGTCTATGTTTTCAAATCATCGGAGACACCTTACCTTGAGGCAAGGCAGAAACTTGCAGATCATGTGCAGATAAACTTTGAAGAGGGCAAGAACTCTATAGAGATATCCGAAACCCTTATGAACGGCGACTGCAACGCCATATTTATGAGCAGCACATATTACGATATGTCCTGCGAGAACATTAAAGGCTTTGAAGAGTCGACAAAAATAATATATACTATAACTATAGCAACGGCGGTTGATAATGTGGCCAAGAGTGTTGATAAGATAACGACCACACCGTTTAATGTGTGCATCAGCGGCAACGACAACTTCGGAACCATAGAACAGGTTGCAAAAAGCGATGTCAATATGGTTATGACGGTCAATCCGGAAACAAAGACCATACTGCTGACATCAATACCGAGGGACTCCTATGTAATGCTTCACAGCAGAGCAGCTTATGACAAGCTTACTCATTCGGGCGTATACGGCATTGACGAAACCGTAACCACAATAGAGGATATGCTGAGCATTGATATAAATTACTATATCAGAGTCAACTTCTCGACTGTAATTGAAATAGTTGATGCCATAGGAGGCATTGATGTCAAATCCGATATGGCATTTATAACCCATGGCAGACAGAACGAGGGATACAGCTTTGTTGAGGGCAAGAACCATCTGAGCGGTGAAGAGGCTCTGGCATTTTCAAGAGAAAGATATTCGTTTACGGACGGTGATTTTCAGAGAAATAAAAACCAGCAGAAAGTATTAAAGGCAATGCTCAAAAAAGTGCTTTCAAGCAAAACACTGCTTACAAAATATACACAGCTGCTTGATGCGGTCAAAGACGAAATGCAGACAAATATGACCACATCTGAAATGCAGTCGCTTGTAAAGATGCAGATAAATGATATGTCCGGCTGGAATATAGCAAACTATTCAATAACCGGCAGTACAGGCAGTCAGCCTTGCTACACAATGGGCGGAGCTCCCGCATCGGTGGTAATACCGTCTACAAGCTGCATAACCAAAGCGAATACAAAGATAAACAATGTTATGAACGGCGCAGAGCAGGCCGACGGTGAATGGACACGCGACTACGAATAGCAAATCAAAAGAATTAATATATAAGGAGAGATATTATGGCAAAGGAAAAACTGAATTTTGAAGATGAACAGGTAAGAAACACTTACAGACATACAGCATCACACATTATGGCGCAGGCTGTAAAAAATCTGTGGCCGGATACAAAGCTTGCAATAGGACCTGCTATTGACAACGGATTTTACTATGACTTTGAGTCAGAGCACAAATTCAGCGAAGAGGATTTCCTCAAAATTCAGAAAGAAATGAAAAAAATAGTACAGGCAAACTATCCGCTGGAAAGATTTGAACTGCCGAGAGCTGAGGCTATCGCTCTGATGGAAGAAAAAAACGAGCCTTACAAGGTGGAGCTTATCAATGACCTGCCTGAAGATGCGGTTATATCATTTTACAAGCAGGGCGACTTTGTGGATCTCTGCGCAGGTCCTCATATGGAATCAACAGGCAAGATTAAAGCATTCAAGCTGATGAGCGTTGCGGGAGCATACTGGAGAGGCGACTCCGACAGACAGATGCTTCAGAGAATATATGCGACGGCTTTCCCTACACAGGCAGAGCTTGATGAATACGTTAAAAGACTTGAAGAAGCCAAAAAGAGAGACCACCGTAAAATCGGCAAGGAAATGGATCTGTTCGCTATATTTGAAGAGGGTCCGGGATTTCCGTTCTTTATGCCTAACGGTATGATAATCAGAAACGAACTTGAAAGCTTCTGGAAGTCAGAGCACAGAAAAAGAGGATATGAGGAAATCAAAACCCCGCTTATTATGAATGAGCAGCTGTGGAGAACATCAGGACACTGGGATCACTACAAGGACAATATGTATTTCACCAAGATTGACGGTGAGGACTATGCAATCAAGCCTATGAACTGTCCGGGCTCACTTCTGGCATACAAGAGAAAAATGTGGTCCTACAGAGATTTCCCTATCAGAATGGGAGAACTGGGACAGGTTCACAGACACGAGCTTTCAGGAGCGCTTCACGGCCTTATGAGAGTAAGAACTTTCACACAGGACGATGCACATATATTTATGCTTCCTGATCAGATTAAGGACGAGGTAATCGGCGTTGTTAAATTTATAGATGACGTATACAATATGTTCGGATTTACTTATCACATAGAGCTTTCCACAAGACCGGACGACTCAATGGGTTCAGACGAGGAATGGGAAGCAGCCGAAACAGCTCTCAGAGAGGCTATGGAAACAATAGGCGTTCCGTATGTTATAAACGAGGGTGACGGCGCTTTCTACGGTCCTAAGCTTGACTTCCACCTTGAAGACTCACTGGGAAGAACATGGCAGTGCGGTACTATCCAGCTTGATATGCAGATGCCTCAGAGATTTGACATCACATACGTTGGAGCAGACGGCGAAAAGCACAGACCTGTAATGATACACAGAGTAATCTTCGGTTCAATCGAAAGATTTATAGGAATACTTACAGAGCATTTTGCGGGCAAATTCCCTCTGTGGCTTGCACCTGTACAGGTTAAGCTGCTTACGGTAACAGAAAAATTCGTGCCTTATGCAGAAGAAATCAAAGCAAAGTGTGAAGAAGCAGGACTGCGAGTTGAGCTTGACGGAAGAAACGAAAAAATCGGATACAAGATCAGAGAGGCAAGAAACCAGAGAGACTCATACCTTTGCACAATAGGCGAAAGAGAAGCAGAGGCCGGCACATTATCGGTAAGATCCTCAAAGGTTGGAGATCTTGGCGAAATGAACGCAGACGAATTTATCGCAAAGCTTGTTGAAGAAATTGAAACAAAGGCTATATAGCAGGAGAATAAAATGTTTGTAAAAGAAAAAGAAGTCTGGAGAGACGGCGTGTTTTTATGCCATACGAAGAGCAGCCTTGATGCCGATATTCTGGAATCAAAGCTCAGAAGCGAGGGCATTCCGTGCGTCAAAAAATATCAGGGAGCCAGCAATTTCATAGAGATAGCCATGGGTTCCAATACATCTTTTCCTATAGACATCTATGTACCGGCAGACAGGCTGGAGGACGCGCAGAACGTTATAGTTCCCGTTGACCTTGATGACTGCGAGCCTGTTGACTTTGAAGAATAAACCTGTAATTAGGGGACGGCTGTCTGTGCAGCCGGCCCTGTTAATATGCAAAGGATAAACCAATGATATACGCAAGAAAAGTGCTGGAAAAGAACGGCTGCATTATATATCTTGCAGCGGATATCAAATGTCTTGACTACCATACCCCATGCAGTCTGACGGCAGACATATCAGGGAAAGAATATACACTGAGCTGCGGCGATGTGCTGCTTTTCAGGAATGCTCTGAAGCCATATGTCAGAGAGACCGATAAAACAGGGCATAGCAGAGAGCCTGTTTTTTCATCGGAGGACTGCCGCACCTGCATATACAGAGAGGGCGCAGGCATATATATGCAGATTATATCAGGCAATAATGATGATATCATATGCAGTTTTGAGGTTACCGCAGGTGACCTTGCCGCTCTTTACAAAGCAATAGATTTAAGATGGTACAACAGGACTCTTCCTGTGTATCGTTAACCTACCTGCTGTTTTCTTTTTTCATAGTACGAAACAGCAGTTTTTTTAATGCCTGCCATTTGAACGGAACCAGAGGATAGAGATACGAGGTTCCCGACAGTGTTCTCGTAAATGCGATTACGGCTATAATAATCAGAAGCGCAATTATTCCGCCCAGATATCCGAAAACAAATACGCCTGTAAGCAGCAGTATTCTTGCAAATTTGACCGCAAAGGAAAGCTCAATGCTTGGCTGTGTAAATGCTGCAAGAGCGACAACTGCCATACAGAAAATGGTCTGAGGAATAAACCAGCCCGACTCTATGGAAAACTCACCCAGAAGCAGCGCACCTATTACCGAAAGGGACATTCCGAGGGACTCCGGCGTGTTGAGTGAGGCCAGCTTGAGTCCGTCTATTGCGGCTTCTATCAGTATGAACTGCCAGAATATCGGTATTGCATAGTCCTCATCGGGTATAAAAAACTTAATAATATCAGGAGCGTCTATATATTCCTCTGTCAGCATCAGATATACAGGGGTCAGAAACAGAATTACGAGGAAATTGATTAATCTCAAAGCTCTGAAATAGCTGCCCGTAATTGCAGGAAAATAGTAATCGTCAACGTCCTGCACAAAATCAAAAATTCCTACGGGTATCAGAATTACTGTAGGGGTATTATCGGTTATAATTGCGATTTTCCCCTCCGTTATATGCGCGGACACCACGTCGGGTCTCTGGGTGTATCTTACCTTTGGAAACGGGTTCAGAGGGCTTTTTTTGCCCATCGCCTCAACCAGCGACTGCTCTCCCACCGTCAGAGTATCCACCTTTATATCCCTTATGGCCTTATCGAATTTTTTAACTATCTTTTCATCGGCAAGACCTTTCATATACACGATACACACATCCGTTTTGGAGACGCTGCCTATGGTATAGTTTCTGACTATGAGGCGGTTGTCACGAATTCTTCTCCGCACAAGAGCTATATTGCTCATAAATGTTTCTGTAAATCCATCCTTTGCGCCGCGCAGGCTCTTTTCTTTTTGCGGCTCGTTTACGGCTCTTGAGGGATATTCTCTTACATCCATTATTATGACCTTATCAAAGCCATCTACGACAAGAGGCACAAGCCCCGAATAAAGATACTTTATGACAGCATTGACATCGCCCTCGGAAACAGAGTCTAAGAGTGTGATGCTGTTTGAAATAAAATCATCTGCGGTCTGTGATTTATCTATCTGACTTTCCGTTACAGACAGCAGGTCGGTCATAATCTGCTGCATTATGTGGCCTCTGACAAGCCCGTCTATAAAAAAGAGAGAGGCGCTTCTGCCGCCTATATTTACAGGGTGTTCCACAAGGTCAAAACATTCCTCAAGAGGCAGCTTTTCACGCAGAGTTTTTAAAAAATAATCGTATTTATTCATAAGTATTCTCCTGATATGACTTTGTTTTGTATTATTATTGCACCTGCAGCGGAAAATAATACATAGCGCGTGTGTACAGTATTATATTTGTTTTTATATAGAAACCTGAGGGGATTTGTTGTATTATATATATAAAGAGTGATTATTGAATTTGGAGGAATTACAATGGAATTTGACAGTAAGGCATATATAGGAGAATATATCGAAAGAGCGAGAAAGGCTCAGGCTGAATTTGAAAAAATGAGCCAGGAGGAAGTGGATTTAGCCGTAAAGACAATAGCCAAGGTCGTGTATGACAATGCAGAGTATCTGGCTGAAATAGCAGTAGAAGAGACAGGAATGGGAAACGTTCCCGACAAGATAGCCAAAAACAAACAGAAATCAAAGATAATATGGAATAACCTCAAAGGCAAGAAGTCAAGAGGCATACTAGATACAGATGAAACCACAGGCATAACAAGAATAGCAAAGCCTGTAGGAGTTGTTGCGGCGATAACCCCATGCACCAACCCTATAGTTACACCTATGAGCAATGCAATGTTTGCTCTCAAATGCGGCAATGCCATAGTTATAACGCCTCATCACAAATCTATCAAATGCAGTACCAAAACCGTTGATATGATGAATGCAGAGCTTGCAAGGCTGGGATATCCAAAGAATCTGATACAGATTATAGATCAGCAGTCAAGAGAAAACACCAGAACTCTGATATCTTCGGCAGATGTGGTGGTTGCAACCGGCGGAGCGGGCATGGTAAATGCGGCGTACAGTTCCGGCAGACCTGCTCTTGGCGTAGGCGCAGGTAATGTGCAGTGCATTATAGACGAGGGATATGACTTTAAAACAGCAGTACCTAAGATAATTCAGGGAAGAACCTTTGACTACGGTATCATATGCTCCGGCGAGCAGTCGGTAATCTGCCCTGAAAACGATTTTGAGGATATTATGGCAGAGTTTGAGGCAAACGGTGCATATATAGCGAGAACTCCGCAGGAGCTTGACGGTATCAGAGCAGCGCTGTTTGAGGACGGCAAGCCTAACAGACATTCTGTAGGACAGTCGCCTGCAAAAATAGCGCAGATGGCAGGACTTGATATCCCTGAGGATACCAGAATCATAGTTGCGCTGGCAGAGGCGGCGGCAGACAGAGATCCTCTGGGCGGCGAAAAAATGGCTCCTGTAATTGCAGCATACAAGTATTCCGATTTAGACGAGGGAATAAACATAGCAAGAGAAAATCTCGAAAAGGAAGGCAAGGGTCACAGCGTTTCATTCCATTCCGATTCCGAGGAGCATATCAGACATGTGGGCGAGGAGCTTTGCGTATCAAGATTTGTCATAAATCAGGTGTGCGCAAGCAGCGCAGGCGGCAGCTTCTACAACGGACTGGCACCTACAAACACATTGGGCTGCGGCACATGGGGACATAACTCCATATCCGAAAACCTTGATTACAAGCACCTTATGAATGTATCTAGAATTGCAAGATATATGCCGGACAACTATGTGCCGTCAGATGAGGAACTCTGGGGCTAGAAGTGTGAAGGAGATGTGAACAAAACCTTTTCACAAGTGACATCAAAACGACCGGGTTATGACATACTGATATGTATAATAGGTATTGTAAGAGATAGATTTTTTCACAGTTTCATATATAGACAGATATGAAATACCTCCTTCAAAAAATATAAAAAATCAGATTAAAAAATAAGTTCTGTACCCGCGGAGCTTATTTTTTATAACATAGAAAGCAGCTTGAATGTTTTTGTTGTGATTTAAGAGGAAATGGAGTAAAATCTATATAGATTAGATACAAAAGGAGGGCGGCTATGAACCAGACCGAAAGGCGCAGCAGAATACTTGATATTCTGAGAGATGCCGATATCAGCATATCTGCATCAAAGCTTGCGGCTGAATTTGGAGTCACAAGGCAGATAATTGTTTCAGATATTGCTATTCTTCGTGCAAACGGACACAAAATAATTGCAACCCAGAGAGGCTATGTTATTGAGAAATCCGAAGATGACTCCATTGTCGAAAGCATAGTATGCAGACACAGCGCAGAGGATACACTGCAAGAGTTTTACATAATTATAGATAACGGAGGCTGCATCGACAATGTAATAGTCGAGCACCCTATATACGGACAGATAAGCGCAGACCTTAATATCAGGTCAAGATATGATGCAGATGAGTTTGTGCGTATTGCAAAAGCCACCAATGCTACGCAGCTTTGTGACCTGACAGGCGGTCTTCATATTCATATGATAAGAGTTCCTGACAAAGATGCCTATGTGCGTATCATAAAAGGTCTTGAGCAGGCGGGCATACTGGTGGATACAAAATAATACAGAACAGAAATTCCGGTCATATGCCGGAATTTTTTATCGGGCGTCAGAGCCGTATGACGATAATTGAAGTTTTTTTCCCTGTATCAGAGATATATTTGCTCCTCGGCAGCATTTAATATATAGCTAGAGGATAGTGCAGATCATATTTAAAGGGGGAAATGAAATGTGTAAAAGTATAGAAGACCGAATAATAGGAGGAATGTTCGGACTTGCTGTAGGCGAGGCCGAGGCAATAGCACCTGACGGCGCTGATCAAAAAAGCTGGTCCAGAAGTACAGGACTTTGTCTTTGTACGGCTGACGGGTTTTTATGTGAAAAAAACTATGGAGGAGTTATGCAGAACTTTGCGGACTTCACAGAAAATCTTAAATTTGTACCGCCCGAAAAGAACTTTTATATAGGTGACGATGTGGCTGCCGCGATAGAGGTATACAAAAACGGCGGCAAAAGCTGCAAATATCGGGCAGGCACCGAAGACAACGGATACGGCTCTGTGGTGAGAATGATACCCGTTGTCATATATCTTGGTGAGATTGATTTTCTTGAATGTGAGCTTGGACATCAGGAAATGAAAATAATTCACGATACAGTAAGGATTATTAACAATCACTCCTTCAGTATTGTGGCCTGCTCAATATATGTGACGATAGGGAGACTGCTGCTGGGGGGATTTTCGACGGATCAGAGCATATACGAGGCAATAAAGCTGGTCAGCAGGTACTATTCGGGAAGTCCGGTTTACAGGAGCGCTCTTCTTGAACTCAGAGATTTATATAATATGGATATATTCAGGCTTCTGCCGGAAGCGGCCATATTCGGAAGTGAAAATTCTGTCAGAACTGTTGAGGCTGCAATCTGGTGCCTTATAAACAGCGAAAATTACGAGGACTGCGTGCGTATGGCCAAAAAACTGGGAGGAGCCTCTGATGTGGTCTGCTCTGCCGCAGGAGGTCTTGCGGGACTTTGCTACGGCTTTGAAGGCATACCGGAGGGGTGGATCCGAAGGCTTAAATCCCAGAGAGAAATAAAGGAGGTCAGCAAAAAAATGGCTGAGAGATTTAAATAAATCCCCCAGTCTCAGTTCAGGAAGAATACAGCAAGATTAAGATATGCCGCAAAGGATATCCATAACATGTACGGTATAAGCAGAAAGCCCGCTCTCCTGTCTATGCTGCCAAAGGTTACTGTCGTATCAAGGACAAGCAGCCACAGCAGTATTATCCAGAGAAAAGCCACCAGATACTGACACAGCCCGAAAAATATAAAGGGCCAGATGATATTTACCGCAAGCTGTATGTAAAAAAGATAAAGAGCATTTGTCCTGTCGGAATCAGCCGAGCTGTATATTCTAAGCGAGGCTGTTCCCATCATAATATAGAGAACAGTCCATACAGCAGGAAACACCCATGACGTCGGAGACAGCGGCGGCCGTACAAGCATTTGATAAGAGACTGCGGCATCTGAAACCACAAGCCATGACAGCGCCCCGAAAATCAGGGGTGCCAGAGTAATTAAAATCTTTTTCATATGTAAAATATATTATCTTGCCGGGTTTATATTCATTGTTTGTGAACTTCTCGTGAATTTTGGTTATATATCTATTACAGCTGCCGGTTTTATGATAGAATAGACAAAGCTAAAAAATTTGTTTTATGAGGTGTGATATGAAAAAAGCATTAGCATTATTTCTTATCCTTGCATTAGGATCAACAATGATATTAACAGGCTGCGGCAGCGAGCCTTACGATTACGATCTTACCAAATATGTCAAGGTTGGAGAATACAAAGGACTTGAATACAAAAATCCGGACAAGATAAAAGTATCGGACAAAGAAATAAAAGATGCAATTCAGGAGGACTTAGACGAAGCCAAATCACTTAAAGACGTCGAGGACGGCAAGGTGCACGACGGTGACACAGTAAACATCGACTATACAGGCAAGATTGACGGCAAAGAGTTTGAAAACGGCTCTGCAGAGGGCAGCACTCTTGAAATCGGCAGCAAGACTATGATAGACGGATTTGAAGCCGGACTTGTGGGAGCCAAAGTCGGCGACACAGTGACACTTAATCTTACTTTCCCTGATCCGTATCCGAACAACGAGGATCTTTCAGGCAAGGACGTTGTGTTTGAGGTTAAAATCAATTCATCCCAGGAGAACGTAACTCCTACAGAGAAGGAATACGTGGCGCAGAGCTCAGAGTATGATACTGTTGCAGATTACGAAAAGGCTGTCAAAAAAGAACTTTACAAAAACAAAGAGAACGAACAGAAGCAGGAGATAGAGACTTACCTGTGGGGAGTTATCACAGACAGCTCAGAGGTAATCGAGTATCCTGAAAAAGAGCTTGAGGCATACAAGGAAAAACAGAAGCAGTATGTTGAGGATTACGCCAAGAACAACAGTATGGAATATGCCGATGTTATCGAAAGCACATACAAGATGACAGAAGATGAGTTCAACGAAGAACTTGACAGCGCTGCTCAGACAAATGCCAAGGAGCAGATGATAGTTTACTACATTGCAAGACAGGAGGGGCTTGAAGTCACTGACTCCGAATACAAGGACTTCGTAGCCGCACAGCTTGAGTCAATAGGATATACAGCCAAGGAATTTGAGGACTACACAGGCTCATCATATGAGGAATATGTAGGCGGAGAAGAATATATCAAATATTATATGCTTTACCAGAAGGTTATTGATATGGTAGTGGAGAACGCCAAGGGCGTAGATAAGCTTTCAACAGGCAAATAGCAGAAATTACTGTCAAAATTAGAAATTTCAAATTTTATATTGAAAATCACTGTAATATATGGTAATATAGTTCCATTAGTTTATATGAACCGTATATTACAGTTTTTATATGGTATGAAAAAACTATGATTCTCTGGAGAGACCCTTTAAGGGCGCCGAAGGTTTAAGCATACAGGACTAAGCAACCTGTAAGTGATATCTCAGGCACAAAGGACAGAGCATAGGTCAGCTTATGCATCTCTCTGGAAGTCGAGTTAATCGGCTTTTTTTATTTGCTTAAGTTTTATTTGAGAGGGAGAAATCAAAATGACATTTATGGACTTTTTAACAAAACTCGATAATCTGGCTTGGGGCGTGCCTATGCTTATACTCATTATGGGTACAGGTCTTCTGCTTACCGTAAGGCTTGGCGTGCTGCAGTTCCGTAAGCTGGGACTGGCGCTGCGCTATATGGTCAAAAACGAAAAAGACGGTGTGGGCGAGGTTACAAGCTTCGGAGCGCTGTGCACGGCGCTGTCGGCTACAGTAGGTACAGGTAATATCGTAGGTGTTGCGGGAGCAATGCTTGCGGGAGGACCGGGAGCGGTATTCTGGATGTTTATAGCAGCCTGCATAGGTATGGCTACAAAATATGCAGAGGGACTTCTTGCAGTCAAATACAGAGTTATTGACAAAGAGGGACATGCTCTGGGCGGACCGTTCTACTACATAGAAAGAGGTATGGGCAGGAACTGGAAATGGCTTGCTAAAATATTTGCATTTTTCGGCGTGGGAGCAGGACTTCTGGGCATAGGTACAATTACGCAGGTAAACGGTATCTCAACAGCAGTAAACAACTTTGCAGATCCTAACGGCGCTCACATTGCATTTACAATGAACGGCATTGGCTATACATGGGCAACACTAGTTACGGCAGTAGTTGTAGCGGCGGCAGTAGCGCTTGTAGTAATCGGCGGAATTAAGAGAATTGCCAGCGTATCATCAGTGGTAGTACCGTTTATGATGGTGCTTTATGTAGTAGTATGCGTTGCAATACTGATAGTTAATATACAGGAAATCCCTGCAGCAGTTAAGGAAATCGTTGAGGGAGCTTTCGGAGCAAGAGCCGCAGCAGGCGGAGCGCTGGGTGCAATGTTTATCGCAATGCAGAAGGGTGTTGCAAGAGGAGTATTCTCAAATGAGGCAGGTCTTGGTTCAGCGCCTATCGCAGCAGCTGCAGCTCGGACTAAAGAGCCTGTAAGACAGGGTCTTGTTACAATGACAGGTACTTTCCTTGACACAATAATCATCTGTATGATGACTGCGCTTACAATCCTTGTTACAAACTCACACGGAATTGAAGGTCTTGAAGGCGCTGCAGTAACAGCGACAGCTTTCGGTGAGGGACTTCCTTGGAATACACAGACAGGAGCCTTCTTCCTGATGCTGTGCCTTGCATTCTTTGCATTTACAACAATTCTCGGATGGGATTACTATTCCGAAAGATGCCTTGAATATCTCATAGGCGGCAAAAAAACGGGAGTGCTTATGACTTACAAGTGGCTCTACATAGCGGCCGTTTTCATCGGACCTTTCCTTACATTTGAGGCAGTATGGACAATAGCTGATATATTCAACGGATTTATGGCTATACCTAACCTGATAGCACTGGTTGCATTAAGCGGCGTTGTAGCGACAGAAACCAGGAGCTATTTCTCAAAGTTAAAAGCAGGTCACATATCGGACAGATAATATCATACATGCTTTTAGAACAGGTGATTCACATTGAGTTGCCTGTTTTTTATTGTCTGACTTGAAAAAGGCTAAAAATTTATCGAAAAACATTAAAAAATTGTTTACAAAGGTAAATTGACGATGTAATATGTAACCATCAGAGATAAAGGGGCAGGCAAATGAACGGATTAAACAGTATTCAGACTAAAATAAGCAAAAGCAGCAGTGCTGTAAGCGTAGTTCTTAAAATATGCAGCATCGCTATAATAGTGGGATTCTGTATGGAAATTATAGCTCTCATATGGATAGGAGCTCCAGGATCCAACGACACGATTTTTAAACTGGGAGAGCCTATATTTCATTCACCGCTTGACAGTCAGAGGGCTGATTCCCAGATTGCAGCAGAGTACATAACAGCCATGACACAGCAGATATTTGTATGGTTTATGATATTCCTCGCATACAGGATATTCAGAGAAATCAGCGTGGAATTAAGACCGTTTGAATTAAAGCACGCGGCAAGGATCAGAAAAACCGCTATTCTTATACTGGTATCGGGAGTGGTTGTCCCATCTGTTCAGGCTGCAGGAGGCAGACGAAACACTGTAGGAGGCGGCTATGGCTATAGTATTAAGACTTGACCGTATGATGGCAGACCGCAAGATGTCATTAAACAGTCTGGCAGAGGAGGTGGGCATTTCAAATGTCAACCTTTCCAATATCAAGACAGGCAAAATAAGCGCCATCAGATTTACAACTCTCAACGGTATATGCAGAGCACTTGACTGCCAGCCCGGAGATATATTAGAATATATACCTGACGAAGGAGAGGATTAAAATGAAAGCGATAATATATACATCAAATACGGGCTTTACGAGAAAATATGCGCAGATGCTGTCAGAGAAGCTGTCACTTCCAGCATATAACGCGGGACTTGGAGAGGACAAAAAATCACTTTCAAAAAGCGATGACGTCATATATATGGGCTGGATAAGCGCAAACAAAATAGAGGGACTCAAAAAAGCAGCCAGAAGATACAATATCAGAGCTGTATGTCCCTGCGGAATTTCCGAAAATGCAGATAGTATCATGAAGGACATCAGAGCCAAAAACAGCATAGCTGACGATATGCCGGTTTTTTATCTGCGAGGCGGTATGGATTTTTCAAAGCTTACGGGCGTTCAGAAAAAAATGCTTATGGTGTTCGGAAACGTATTAAAAAAGACCGCCGAAACAGGAACCGATGAAGCCGAGAGAAAAAAGGCAAAGGAGCTTATTAAAATACTTGATAAAGGTGCGGACTTTACAGACAGAATGAAGCTCAGACCAGTTATTGAATGGTACGGGGAATTTACACAAGAATAATTTGAAACCTGCAGGAGAAATATATGTTATTAAAAGATCTTGAAATAGGAGGCCAGGGAGCCCTCAGACAGCATTTTTTGGATATGGGTGTTGTGCCGGGAGCAGAGATAAAGCTTATGAAGCTTGCCCCTATGGGAGACCCCATGGAATTCAGAATACACGGATATGAGCTTACGCTCAGAGTTGCCGATGCGGAAAAAATAGAAATTGAGGATATATCATATTCTGACAGCGATGCAGCCGGTGAAGAGAAGCTGCGCAGCAAAAAATCAGAGGCAGAGCATCCGGGACTTGGAGAGGGCGGTATATACCACGTTAAAACCGACGGCCTGCCTTTGCCGGAGGGTGAGACAATAACCTTTGCGCTGGTTGGAAACCAGAACTGCGGCAAGACTACGCTGTTTAACCAGCTTACAGGCTCAAATCAGCATGTAGGCAATTTCCCGGGAGTCACAGTAGACAGAAAAGACGGAGTAATCAAAGGACACGGCAACACACTTGTTACGGATCTTCCGGGCATATATTCTATGTCACCGTATACCAGCGAGGAGATCGTAACAAGACAGTTTCTGATGGAAGATAAGCCTAAGGGCATTATAAATATTGTAGATGCCTCAAATATAGAGAGAAACCTTTATCTGACAATGCAGCTTATGGAGCTGGATATACCCATGGTGCTTGCCCTTAATATGATGGACGAGGTCAGAGAAAACGGAGGAGCTGTTCTTGTCAACGAGATGGAACAGACTCTGGGTATTCCGGTAGTACCTATATCCGCAGCCAGAAATGAGGGAATAAGCGAGCTTGTGGATCACGCTATACATGTGGCAAAGTATCAGGAAAAACCGGGGCGTACGGATTTCTGCAGCCCTGAGGAGCACAGAGGTGCTGTACACAGATGCCTGCACGGTATAATGCATCTGATTGAGGACCACGCAAAAGCGGCACAGATCCCTCTCAGATTTGCAGCCAGCAAGCTTGCGGAAGGCGACAGTATGATACTGGAGCAGCTTAAGCTTGATGACAACGAAAAGGGCATGCTGGGCCATATCATACGACAGATGGAAGAAGAACGCGGACTTGACCAGGCTGCAGCTGTTGCAGATATGAGAGTGTCGTTTATACACAGGGTGTGCGAGGCTACGGTAATAAAACCGAAAGAAAGCAGGGAACACGCCCGCAGCGTGAAAATAGACAGGGTGCTTACGGGCAGATATACGGCAATCCCTGCATTCGTATGTATAATGGGGCTTGTATTCTGGCTTACCTTCGGAGTTATCGGCTCGTTTCTTTCAGATTTGCTTGACAGCGGACTTGGCTTGGTGACAGAGCTTGTGGATCACGGTCTTGAAGTCTATCGGATAAATCCGGTGGTTCATTCGCTGGTTATAGACGGAATTTTCAAGGGAGTGGGAAGCGTACTCGCATTTCTCCCTATAATAGTTACGCTGTTTTTTTTCCTGTCCATATTAGAGGACAGCGGATATATGGCAAGGGTGGCCTTTGTAATGGACAAGCTGCTCAGAAAAATAGGTCTGTCCGGAAGAAGTATAGTTCCTATGCTGATAGGCTTTGGCTGTACTGTTCCCGGAGTTATGGCAAGCAGGACACTGCCGTCCGAAAGGGACCGTAAAATGACCATACTTCTGACGCCGTTTATGAGCTGCTCGGCTAAGCTGCCTATATACGGATTTTTCTCGGCAGCGTTTTTCCCGGATAAAAGCGCGCTGGTGATGATTATACTGTATTTCACAGGCATTGCAGTGGGAATACTGTTTGCACTTCTTACACGTGGAATTATGTTTAAGGGCGAGCCTGTTCCTTTTGTTATGGAGCTTCCGAACTATCGCTTTCCGGGAGCTAAGAATGTAGGGCAGCTGCTTTGGGAAAAGGCAAAGGATTTCCTGCAGAGAGCGTTTACGGTAATATTTGTGGCAACCATTGTAATATGGTGCCTGCAGACCTTTGACAGCCGGCTTAATGTTGTTACCGATTCCCAGGACAGCCTGCTGGCGATGCTTGCCGGCTTTATAGCTCCGGTATTTGCGCCCCTTGGCTTTGGCGACTGGAGAATATCGACAGCGCTTATTACAGGATTTATGGCAAAGGAAAGCGTAGTTGCAACACTGACGGTGCTTACTGACGGGATAAATATAGCCTCGATAATCACACCGCTTGCGGCAGCGGCGCTTCTGGTGTTCTGCCTCCTTTATACTCCATGTGTTGCAGCCATAACCTCAATCAAAAGAGAACTTGGCGGCAGGTGGGCTGTCGGTGTGGTTATCTGCCAGTGTGTGATTGCATGGATATGCGCATGGATAGTGTACTTTATCGGCGGATTGCTGTAGCGGACAAGGACGGTGAAGCGGTTTATGAATGTACCTACTGTGATAGTCCTGATACTTATAGCGGCAGCACTGGCGGCTGCGGTTATACATATGATAAAAAACAGAAACAGCTGCGGAAGCTGCGGCGGATGCGGCAGTTATGAAAGATGCAGCAGATGTAAAAAGCTGAAATAAGGTTGAATATATACTGAACAGACCCTGCCGGGATTATTACCGGGCAGGGCAAATTGCATATGCAGAGAGCCTGACTGCCGATATGGTGATATATTGGAGTATATGAAATAATAAACAGATTTAAATGAATTGAGCGAGGCGGCTGTTGCAATGTCGGGAGTGTACGGGATTATACTTATGACATTTGCGGTGTTCGTATTTATCAGCACTCTGAATACACATATGAAATCCAGATACAAAGCAGTCGCATTACTCTGTGCAATACTGTGTGCAGCGGTGCTTTATGAAATCGGAGAATTATATATACACAGGTTTTCAGGCGAATGCAGCCGCCATACCACCGCAATCATATCGGAGCTGCCCGCCGCTGAGCTGGCTGCGGTATTTGTTTTTTTTACCACTGTTGCGGTTATGCTTCATATACATATAATCCGGACAGGGAAAACAATGATTACGGAAGATGCCATCAGAGAAGGTATGGATATACTTCCGGACGGGATCTGTTTTTCTGACAAAGACGGCTGTCCTCTGCTGGTGAACACGCAGATGAATATGCTCTGCGGCAGACTGCTGGGCAGTGAGATTATGAATGCGGAGATATTCATGGAAAACATCAGAAATGCCGAACTTGAGAGAAATGCCAGACGCCTTCGCACACAGCCTGCAGTAACCGTAAAAGAAGCAGACGGACAGGTATGGGATTTCAGATATAATACTGTGATGAATGGAAATTCGGAAATAACAGAGATTATTGCATATAATGTGACAGAGCAGGCCAGGCTCAATCGTGAGCTGTCGCAGCGCAACCGGAAATTAAGCGAAGTCAACGAAAGACTCCGCAGCTTTAACAGCAGGATTGAAGCTCTCACAAGAGAAAAAGAAATTCTCAGAGCAAAAATCAAAGTGCATGACGATCTGGGCAGAGCGCTGCTCACGTACAGATCATATATGGAGCAGCCCTTTGACGAAAGAAACCGCAGCAGCCTGCTTGCATTGTGGAAATACATAGTTACGGTTATGAGGCACGAAGCGGCCTCAGAAAAACCGGAAGATGAATGGACAAATCTTCTCAAAAACGCAGCGGCGGTTAACGTGGATATAGCGCATACAGGAGTGCTTCCGGCAGGAGAACACCAGAAGCATATCATAATGACGGCTCTCCGGGAATGTCTAACCAATACCGTAAAACATGCCGGAGGTCACAGAATTTTTCTTGAAATAAAAACCGAAGGGGATATAATAACCGCAAGAATCACAAATGACGGCAGACAACCCGAAAGAGAAGTAAAAGAAGCGGGAGGACTCAAAAATACAAGACGTATTGTTGAAGCTGCAGGGGGAAGCATGACAATAGAAAGCACGCCGCGTTTTGCCCTGAACATAAATCTGCCTGATCAGATTCATACATCAGAGATTGAATGATATCAGAGCTTTTTCATATCGTAAAAAACAAAAAATATTAACTTTTCCCCACCTTTTCGGCATATATGGGTGGGGGAATATCATAGAATTATGTGTATAATACTGATTAAGGCATACAAAAGATATGATTGTACGATATGACAGAAAGGAAATTACAGATGTCAAAGACCAGAGTTATGATTGTAGAGGATCAGTTTACAGCAAGACAGCTGTTTGAAATGTATATTAATTCGAGTGAGAAATATGAAATTGCATGTATGGTAGAATCCGCAGCCTATGCTGATACATTTGCGGCAAGCGAGCATATTGATCTCGTTATAATGGATATTCTTATGAACGACGGCTCCAACGGGTTTGCGGCGGCCATGAAAGTAAAAAAACTCTGCCCCGGTATCAGAATAATCGCAGTTACGTCCATGCCTGAAGCCTCATGGCTCAAAAAAGCAAAAGAAATAGGCATAGACAGTTTTTGGTACAAGGAAACATCAAAAGAAACTATTCTTGAAATTATGGACAGAACGATGTCAGGTGAGAATGTATATCCCGACAGTACACCGAGAGTTAAGCTGGGGCTTGCCTACAGTACAGAGTTTACCGAAAGAGAGCTGGAGGTGCTGCGTGTTATGACAAAAGGTTTTTCTAATTCGAATATAGCGCACAAGCTGCACATATCAGAAAGCACAGTAAAAAACCACATACATAATATGCTCGAAAAAACAGGCTGCGGCAGTCGTACGGAGCTTGCTATTGAAGCAAGGATCAGCGGAGTGGCAGTCAGTATTGAATGAGAAAATCTTTCAATACCCAATCCGAGACGGGGGAGCAGGCATAGCAGCCGTATTGCCTGTAATATGAAAATTCCTATGCTGTAATGATATTGGTTTCGCAGACATATCAAAGCATAGGAGGTATCCATACGGATAACCAGGGTATAACAAAGACACGCCGGAATTGCACTTGCCATATTGTTTTTATTCCGAAATACAGAAACAGCACCTGTGAATAATTCGGAATTAATAAACCTTGCTCAGGGAAGTTCTCTGAACAAGGTCTTTTTGTTATTTCAGCTCGTCAAGTATATCCGGAAACGGCTCCAGTGACCGTTTCAGAATACCGTGCATATGAGCGATGGCAATACCGTAGTTTGTAATGGGTATGCCGCTTTCTTTGCAGCAGCCTATGCGGTATTTCATTTCCTTTTCGTTAAGCATGCAGCCGCCGCAGTGAACGATCAGAGCATACTGTGACATATCCGATGGGAAATCACCGCCTGAGGTGAAAGCAAAATTCAGTTTTTTGCCTGTATGCTTTTCAATCCACGCAGGCATTTTGACAGTCCCTATATCCTCGCACTGCCTGTGATGGGTGCAGCCTTCTGAGATAAGGACAGTATTTCCGTCTTTCAGTCTGTCGAGCATGGCTGCGCCTTTTACAGCCTGCCTTAGATCACCCTTGTAATCTGCAAACAGTATTGAAAACGATGTAAGCATTATATCTTTTGGAACCGCTTTGTTAACGAATCCGAACACCTGGGAATCCGTAACCACCAGCTTCGGTTTCCGGGAAAGCGAGGCAAGTGTTTTTTCAAGCTCTGTTTCCCTTGTAACCATACAGACAGCTCCCGTATCGAGGATATCTCTTATGGTCTGCTGCTGCGGCAGTATCAGTCTGCCCTTTGGAGCGGCGCTGTCTACAGGTACGACAAGTACAATAATATCTTCCGGATTTATCAGATCCGCTATTACTCTTTTATCTGTTTTCTGCACCTTTGCAAAAGATGCGATGAGCTCCTTGAGTTCATATATATTCTTGTTTTCAATGGCACTTACATATATTGAGTTTCCGCCTGCCGCAGGGATACTGCCAAGCAGATCCGACTTGTTATATGCGATTATATAGTCTATATTCCTCTCCTTAAAGCTTTGGATAAGGTCAAGCTCCAAAGGCATAAGCTCTTTTGAGGCATCGGTAACGAGAACCGCTATATCCGTTTTGTTGAGTACGGACAGCGCCTTTTCGACTCTTAATTTCCCCAAATCTCCCTCATCATCAAGGCCGGGAGTGTCGATGATTACAACCGGTCCGAGAGGCAGAAGCTCCATTGCTTTTCTGACAGGGTCTGTTGTAGTTCCTTTTGTTTCTGAAACCACGCACAAGTCCTGGCCCGTAACGGCGTTGACAAGACTTGACTTGCCTGCGTTTCTCATTCCGAAAAACCCTATATGCAGTCTTTCTGCGGATACCTGTTCATTAAGACTCATAATATTCTCCCTGCTAGAAACGGAAATCACGTCTGTTGGAAGCCTTGATGGCATCGACGTTTTCCCTTGCGATAGCCTTTACCTTTGGAGCAGGTATTTTTTCAAGCTCCTTTTCAATAAGGGCAAAGCCTGTTTTCTTAGTATCATCACTTGCATAGTCGGTGAGATATTCTGTAAGTGTCATAAGTGCGTTAGGGTGACAGCAGTTTAAAATCTGTCCGTTTTTGCAAAGTGACATAAATCTGTCGCCTGTTCTGCCCTCGCGGTAACATGCAGTGCAGAATGACGGAATATATCCAAGCTCCATAAGCCAGTTTACAACCTCATCGAGAGTTCTCTGGTCGGATACGTCAAACTGCTCCGAATCGTGAGGTCTTTCTTCTTCTGTGTATCCGCCAACAGATGTGCGGGAGCCGCCGCTTATCTGGGATATTCCGATGGAAAGAGCCTTTTCACGTACCTTTTCCCCCTCTCTTGTGGAAATTATCATTCCGGTGTACGGTACGGCTATTCTGATGCAGGCGATTATCTTTTCAAAAAGCTCATCGCTTATGCTGTTGTCAAATGCGCTCGGGTCTATATCGTCGGCGCGCTTGATACGCGGTACACTGATGGTGTGAGGTCCTACTCCGTGTACGGCTTCAAGATGCTCTGCGTGCATCAGCAGACCTGCAAATTCATATTTGTACATCTCAAGGCCGAATAAAACGCCGAGACCCACATCGTCGATGCCACCCTCCATTGCTCTGTCCATGGCCTCCGTATGATAGTCATAGTCGTGCTTAGGTCCTGTAGGGTGGAGCTTCAGATAGCTTTCCTTGTGGTAGGTTTCCTGAAACAGTATATATGTGCCTATGCCGGCATCGCTTAATTTGCGGTAGTTTTCCACAGTGGTTGCGGCGATGTTTACATTTACGCGGCGGATGGCGCCGTTTTTGTGTTTGATACTGTATATTGTATCGATACATTCAAGTATATATTCGATAGGATTGTTTACAGGGTCTTCTCCCGCTTCGATTGCAAGGCGCTTGTGGCCCATATCCTGAAGCGCGATTACCTCTTCGCGTATTTCCTCCTGTGTCAGCTTTATTCTCCTGATATGCTTGTTTTTCATATGGTAAGGGCAGTATACGCAGCCGTTTACGCAGTAGTTTGAAAGATAAAGAGGCGCAAACATTACAATACGATTGCCGTAAAAGGCAAGCTTGATTTCCTCTGCCAGCCTGTACATTTCTTCGATTTTTTCAGGAATATCACAGGCAAGAAGTACGGAAGCCTCTCTGTGGGTAAGACCCTGACAGACTGTTCCGTCCGCTGTTTTTCTCGGTCTTGCCTTTTCGAGAATACTGTCGATAAGCTCTATATTGTTTTTGTTTTCCTCTGCATATTTGAGAGTTTCGAGTATCTCCTCGTGATTGATGAATTCATCAGCTTTAAGTGATTTTGGATTGTAGATTGTCATAATTTTTCCTTTCTTACGGTCAGAATTAACTTTTCGTTAGATTATATTTCTGAAATCGCCTCTGTCTGTGACAATGCGATAGCCTATGGCCGAAACTTTTCTTTTGAGAGCCGCAAGGTTTTCGGCGGCCTCCTCGTTCATACATATTTTGTCGTTGTAAAGCATATATTTTTTTCTTTCGGAAACAGGTGAAAGATTAGGCATTACAACATTTGCACCTACAAGAATGCCTTTTTCGCGCCCCATATTGTCTATAGTTCCCAGGGCTGTTGTTGCGGGAAGCAGTATGTCGGGTCTGATAAGGCGTATCAGGGAGAGCAGGTAAACGGTAAGCTCTGCCGTTCCCGCAGGGCAGCTTCCGAAAGGTGTGTCCTTATGAGGGATAAACGGTCCTATGCCGCACATATGAGGTTTAAACTTCTCTATGAATTTAAGATCCGCTGCAAGTGTGTCAGAGCTCTGATAAGGAGATCCGACCATAAATCCGCAGCCTGTCTGAAAACCGGTTTCCTTTATATTCTCAAGGCACTTCATTCGTTTTTCAAAGGACATTGACGCAGGGTGAAGCTTCTCATAGTGAGCCTTGTCCGCAGTTTCGTGACGAAGCAGATAGCGGTCGGCGCCTGCATCATACATGGCCTTGTATTCCTCTTTTGAATATTCGCCAAGAGAAAGCGTTACTGCGCAGTCCGGAAAGCTTTTTTTGATACTGCTGACATATCTGCATATATGCTCCGCAGTAAAAAATCCGTCCTCGCCGCCCTGCATTACAAAGGTTCTGAATCCAAGCTCATAGCCCTTGCGGCAGCATTCAAGAACTGTCTCAAGAGGCAGGCGGTATCTCGCGCACTGTGCATTGCTTTTCCTGATGCCGCAGTACAGGCAGTCGTTTGCGCATATGTTGCTGACTTCAATCAGCCCTCTGATATATACGTCTTTTCCGTAGATGCTCTGCCTTATTCTGTCTGCCTTTGAAGCGGCGTAGGCTGCAGGTTCCTCTGAAAAACCCTCAATCAGCATTTTGTATTCGTTTTTTTCGAGGCAGCGCTCTGCTTCCAGTCTGTCTATCAGCAGTTTCAGATTATTATCCATTTGACACCACATTTGAATATGCTGTTTTGACGCTGATGCCGCCTATGTTCCCTATTTTGCCCGAAAGAGCAGAAATGATGTTCTGCGGCGCGTCTATGGCAACAGATATTATATTGATATTTCTTTCTTTGTAGGGAATTCCCATTCTTCCGATTATATAGCTTCCATATTCATGCAGCAGCGAATTGAGATATGAAGCGGAATCGGGATTTTCAACTATTATGCCCATAACGGCAACTCTTGTTTCCATTGCAAGCCTCCTGTGTATTAAAAATATCTGCACCCCCAAAAGAATGCAGATATACTGATAGCTCATATATTGCACCTTTCAGGCAGAATTCGCAGTGCGAAAACTTTGTGTCAGGATTATGAGTATATTTTACAGAAAACAGGGGCGAGTGTCAAGAGATAAGAAGCAGAGAGGCAAGTTTTCCCACCAGGATAGAGAGTGCAAGGCTTCCCGCCCATATGGACAGGGCCTTTGCGAAGCCCTCCTGTTTGAGAAGTATTATGAGGGAGGCAAAGCAGGGGACAAACAGGCTCAGAATAAGCATTGAAACCGTAAGCTGCCGGTATGTGAATGAGCTCTGCTCTATTACGGACAGAAGTCCCGCCGCTCCGAAATCTCTTTTTACAATGCTCATTATGAACAGGGACGCAGCTTCTCTCGGCAGCTGCAGGAAGCTTTCGGTTACAGGCGCGCATATGCGGCACAGATAATCCAGAAACCCCGTATAGCTTAAAACAGAAAGTATGGCGGAGCCTGCTGCAAAGGGAAGCAGCGTATCCTTTAAAAAGGATATGCCGTATAAAACAGAGACTTTTAAAAGCGGAAACATGGCAGGCATGTGCACGGCACCGTTTTTAGTACGGGGCGTGTGATATATTTTATCTGCGGGAAGCAGTATATTGAGAAAGATACCAGAAATTACAAATACGGCGGCAACTGAAGATATATAGAATATGAACAGGGAGGGAGGAAGTACGAAGGCGATACCGATTATTACGGCAGTCTGGGCAGAGCAGGGAACTGCAGCAGACAGCAGAAACGCCGCTATATATCTTTCACGGGAGGAGTTTAAGCCCGACAGGGCGGACAGCGCGGCCGTGGTGCAGCCGAATCCTGACATGAGGGGGAGAAGGCAGTCTGCCGAAAGCCCCATATGCGACAGTAATTTTCCGGAGTGGCTTTCAAGGCGCAGTATTATCCCGGACCTTTCAAGAAACAGCTGACAGAAGGCAAATGCCGTTACCAGAGGGGTCAGCATACATATTAAATATCTGAATGTCATAGAGATAATACCAAAGGGTCCTGTCAGCAGGTATTCTATCATTTTGTGTTTTAAACCTCCCGCTTATATGTTATAATTAGACTGAAATTCCACTGCTTATATAGTATGCGGGATATGTGCATAATAGAAAGGAAATCCGATGAACACAGTTATATATATTTTACTTGGAATTATTGCGGTGCTTCTTGTTATTGCAATAATTAAGATATCATCACTTGAGAAGAAGCTTGCCGCCGGCAGTGACAGCGCAGAGATTAAAAACGAGATAGCGCGCTCCAGAACCGAGACGCTTCAGAATGTAAACAGCTCATTTCAGATGCTGGGAGAGATGATATCAAACAATATGAAAGAGTCTGCCAAGGCGCAGGATATGAGGCTTGCGGAGCTTAATACCAGATTTTCAAATATGGCAGTCGAAAACGAGCAGAAGCTTGACAATATAAGGACTGCAATGGAGAGCAAAATCAAGGCTCTTACCGACGAGAACAGCGTTCAGCTTGAAAAAATGAGAGCGACGGTAGATGAAAAGCTCCAGAAGACTTTAGAGGAGAGGCTGTCACAGTCATTTAAGCTTGTCAGCGAAAGACTGGAAGAGGTATACAAGGGACTTGGCGAAATGCAGAATCTGGCATCGGGAGTCGGCGACCTCAAAAAAGTGCTGTCAAATGTCAAAACAAGAGGCATACTCGGAGAAATTCAGCTTTCGGCAATTCTTGAGCAGGTTCTGACTAAGGAGCAGTACGACGAAAACGTTGCCACCAAAAAAGGCTCGTCTGACAGGGTTGAATTTGCAATAAGGCTGCCCGGCGATGAGGACGGAGTTGTATATCTTCCGATAGACGCCAAATTCCCTGCAGACAAATACAGCAATCTGGCAGATGCCTATGAGACAGGCGACAAGGCTCAGATAGAGGCCTGCGGCAGGGCGCTTGAGGCATCGATTAAGGCCTCGGCCAAATATATACATGACAAATATGTAGATCCGCCTGCAACCACTGACTTTGCAATACTGTTCCTGCCGTTTGAGGGACTTTATGCGGAGGTTGTAAGAAGAGGTATGGTTGAGGTGCTGCAGAGAGAATACAAGGTTAACATCGCGGGACCTACTACTATGGCGGCTCTCCTGAACAGTCTGCAAATGGGCTTCAGAACCCTTGCCATAGAGAAGCACTCCAGCAGAGTATGGGATGTGCTTGGTGCTGTCAAGACGGAGTTTGGCAAGTTTGAAAAGACCCTCAAAAAAGCCCAGGAGAGAATTAATCAGGCAAACAATGAGCTGGATGCTCTGATAGGCACCAGAACAAACGTGATACAGAGAAGACTCAGAGATGTTACGGCTCTGCCCGAAGAAACAAGCAGCGGTCTGCTTGGAATAAACGATAATGAGGAATAGTTAATGAGCATATACGCAATAGGTGATCTGCATCTTTCTTTTGACGAGAGAGTAGATAAGCCAATGGATATATTCGGTCCGTTATGGGCAAACCATACGGAGAGACTTAAAGAAAACTGGATAAACACAGTCAGGGAAACCGACACCGTTATAATTGCGGGGGACATATCGTGGGGACTGACTAAAGATGAGGCTTATGCCGATTTTGAGTGGATACATCAGCTGCCGGGCCGCAAGGTCATAATCAAGGGCAACCACGATTTATGGTGGACCGGCATTACAAAGCTCAATCAGCTTTATGATGATGTATACTTCCTGCAGAACCATTTCTATGCCGCAGACGGATACGCCATATGCGGAAGCCGCGGCTGGATATGCCCGGGAAATGACGGGTTCACCCCGCAGGACGAAAAAATATACAAAAGAGAGCTGCTTAGAGTGGAGGCTTCACTCAAAGCGGCAAAACAGGCGGGATATGAGCGGATTATAGGGGTGCTGCATTATCCGCCTACAAACGAGAAATTTCAGAACTCCGGATTTACGGAGCTGTTTACGGAGTACGGAGCGGAGACTGTCGTGTACGGACATCTTCACGGGCCTGAAGTATTCAAAAACGGACTTCAGGCGGTATTTAACGGTGCCAGATATATGCTGGTAAGCCTTGATTATCTCAGGGCCTGCCCGAAACTCATAGCGGAGGTATAGGAAAAATGAAAAGAGTAACTTTAATAGTGACAGACAGTCTGGGAGTGGGAGCGCTGCCTGATGCGGCAGATTACGGCGATGCGGGAGCAGATACTTTCGGACACATAGTCGATGTGATGAACGATCAGGAGGGAGGAATTAACATTCCCAACCTGCAAAACTTAGGCTTCTGCAATATAGACGGGGCTGCAGGAGGCAGGCTTGCAGTTAAAAGCCCGACAGGCGCATACGGCAGATTTATGGAGCTTTCAAAGGGCAAGGACACCACTACGGGACACTGGGAGATTGCAGGTCTTAAAACCGAGGTTCCGTTCAAAACATATCCAAACGGATTTCCAAAGGAATTTATGGATAAGTTTGAGGAGGCCATAGGCGTTGGAACTCTCGGCAACTACCCGGCTTCGGGTACGGAGATAATAGAGGTGCTGGGCGATGAGCACGAGGCTACAGGCAAGCCTATAGTATACACATCTGCCGACAGCGTATTTCAGATTGCCGCCAATACGGCAGTTATTCCTCTTGAGAGACTGTATGAGATGTGTCAGATTGCAAGAAATATGCTTGTAGGCGAATACGCCTGCGGCAGAGTTATAGCCCGCCCGTATATCATAGAAAACGGCAAACGCAAACGCACCAGCGACAGACATGACTATTCCGTAGATCCGCCTGCACCGACGGTTCTGGATAAAATAAAGGAAGCCGGAAAGACCGTATATGCCGTAGGCAAGATAAACGATATATTCAACGGCAATGGTGTTACAGACAAGGTTAAGACTAAAAGCAATATGGACGGAGTTGACAAGACAATAGAGGCTCTCGGGCAGGAATTTGAAGGCTTCATATTCACAAACCTTGTGGAATTTGACTCAGAGTATGGACACAGAAGAAATCCTGTAGGCTACGGCAAAGCCATAGAAGCCTTTGACAGCAGGATACCGGAAATATTAGCCGCTATGAAGGATGATGACGTGCTTATGATATGCGCAGACCACGGCAACGATCCTGTTCACAGCGGTACTGACCACACAAGAGAATATATTCCTTTTGTAATGTACGGTAAACATATAAGAAGCGTTAATCTTGGAACAGGAAGCACCTTTGCAGATATAGGGGCTACGGTATGCGATATACTTGGAGTAGACGGCACAGGCCTTGGAACCAGTGTGCTTGACAGAGTAAAAAAATGAGGTAAGACTTATGAATATGTATGATATTATAGAGAAAAAAAGAGACGGCGGTATACTTTCAGATGAAGAAATCAGATTCTTTGTAAACGGATATACGGACGGAAGTATTCCGGACTATCAGGCTGCCGCATTTCTTATGGCGGCATATATCAGAGGCCTTGACAAAGATGAGATATATTCTCTGACAAAGGCTATGAAATTTTCTGGAGATGTTGTCGACCTGTCATCAATTAAAGGCATCAAGGTAGACAAACATTCGACCGGAGGCGTAGGCGACAAGACTACTATGGTAGTAGGACCGCTTACGGCAGCCTGCGGAGTGCCGGTTGCCAAAATGAGCGGAAGAGGACTGGGATTTACAGGCGGCACTGTAGACAAGCTGGAATCAATTAGAGGCTTCAAGACATCGCTTGAGCCTGATGAATTTATAAAGCAGGTAAACGAAACCGGCATAGCTGTTGTGGGACAGACAGCCCATGTGGCTCCTGCCGACAAAAAAATATACGCCCTCAGAGATGTGACTGCGACAGTGGGAAATCTGGGGCTTATAACCTCATCAATAATGAGCAAGAAGCTTGCGGCAGGTTCAGACGCCATAGTTTTAGACGTTAAATGCGGCAATGGTGCATTTATGGAAACTCTTGAAGATGCCAGAGCGCTGGGAGAGCTGATGTGCCATATAGGCAAGGGCGACGGTGTTCCGACAGCCGCCGTTATAACCGATATGAGCCAGCCTCTTGGCAGAGCGGTAGGCAACAGCCTTGAAGTTATAGAGGCAATGGAAACACTCAAGGGAAGAGGTCCTGAGGACATACAGGAGCTGTCACTGACACTTTCGGGCATTATGCTGTATATGGGAGGTAAGGCGGCAGATCCGGCAGTGGGCTATGAGATGGCAAGAAATGCTATGCTGAGCGGAGCAGGAATAGAGAAATTTATGGAATTTGTCAAGGCGCAGGGCGGAGATCCTGACATTGCAGACGATTACAGCCTGCTTCCAAAGGCGGCCCACAGCGTTGAAATCAAAGCCGAAAAAGACGGTTTCGTAGCAAAGATAGAAGCAAGAAGAATAGGCCTCGCATCGCAGCATTCGGGCGCGGGCAGAGCCACCAAGGAGGACAGCATAGACCTTGCGGCAGGCATATACCTCGAAAAGAAAGTCGGAGATGCTGTTAAGTGCGGTGAAACTCTTGCAGCAGTATATGCAAATGACGAAACAAAGCTTTCAAATGCGGCTGCAGAGGCGGCAAAGGCATTTGAAATATCAGAAAACCGGGCGGAAATACCTGTACTGATTAAAGAGGTAATAGGTATATAGACCGGATATTAAACAGGGGATTGAACAGGAGAAGCAGCAATGAACAGACTAGTGCGCATTATTGCAGTTATGATAACGGTTACTCTGATATTTGTATTATCGGTAACAGCCTCATCAGGCGCAGAACTGGTTAAATATTCATCCTATAAGACGGGGCAGGTAACCGCAGGGCCGCTTAATGTCAGAAGCGCGGCCTCGGCGACCTCATCAGTCAGAGGAGAGCTTGCCAAAGGGCAGCAGGTTACGCTAAAAGGATATAAAACAAACGGAAGCACTAAATGGTATTACATAACCTATGACGGCAAGGCTTCATATATAAGCTCGGCCTATGTCAAGACAGTAACCAAAACAGCATATACAATTTACACTCCGGCGCAGAAAGCTACGGTTACAGACGGACCTTTAAGCGTCAGAGCTTCTGCGGGAACCTCCGGCACTTTGAGAGGAACTCTCAAAAAAGGAGCGTCGGTTACGCTTAAAGGCTACAAATATGACAGCAGCAAAAAACTGTGGTATGCAGTTACATATAACGGCAAGCTGTCATATATAAGGGCTTCATATGTCAAAAAAGGCAGCACGACGGCTCCGGCAGAGGAAACAAAGGAACAGATGATAACAGTCAAAGAAGGACCGCTTAATGTCAGAGTCTCCGCCGGAACTTCCGGAAGAGTGCTTGGAAGCATCGACAAGGGGGCGACAGCCAGAATACTGGGAAGCAAAAAAGACAGCAGCGGGAAGCTTTGGTACAAAATAAAATTCGGCAGCGAATACGGATATGTATCCTCTGCCTATGTTAAAGTGAGCGAATACAGGGATAACAGCGGAGGCAGCGGAGGAAACACCGCATCTGACTTTGAAACAATGCTCGAAAACGAGGGCTTTCCCGAAAGCTACAAGCCTTATCTTCGGGCGCTTCACGAAAAACACCCGGACTGGATTTTCAGGGCTGAGCATACAGGCACAGCATGGTCTGCTGCAGTTGCAGCCGAAACGATGGTAGGCAGAAACCTTATATATTCAGGCGCCTATGATTCATGGAAATCAATGAAAAGCGGAGCCTACGACTTTAAAAATAACAAATATGTCGTATTTGACAGCGGCGGCTGGGTAAGCGCGTATACCGGAATAATCAAATATTATCTCGATCCGCGTAATTTTCTTAACGAAAACGGCATATATATGTTTGTAAGCCATGCTTTTGACAGCGAGGCTCAGAGCATATCGACAGTTAAAAAAATAGTTAAAGGCACATTTCTTGATGTGGACTTCCCTGACGAGCCTTACTCTACATATGCAAGCGCCATATATTACGCAGGCAAGAATACGGGAGTAAATCCAAACGTGCTTGCGGCTATGATAATACAGGAGCAGGGCAGCCTTTCAAACGGCTCGGTATCGGGCACGTACAAGGGCTACAAGGGAATATACAATTTCTTTAACTGCGGAGCTTACAAAACCTCTACTATGTCTGCAGTCCAGAGAGGTTTATGGTGGGCATCGGGTGCAGGCGCAGGCGCTACCACCTACGGCAGGCCGTGGAACACCAGATACAAGTCCCTCAAGGGCGGAGCGATGTTTTATGCCGAAGGCTATGTGAATTCGGGACAGGATACCCTGTATCTCAAGAAATTTAACGTATGCGCTGACAGCAAAAACGCAATAGGCACGCATCAGTATATGACAAATATACAGGGAGCCGAAAGCGAGGCTATGATTATGAAGCAGGGCTACAGCTCTCTTGCAGACGGCGCCATAGTATTTAAAATACCTGTATTCAAGAGTATGCCGTCATCTGCCTGCAAAAAACCGACCACAACAGGCAACAACAACAATCTTTTAGACCGCATTAAAGTAACCGCAGGAGAGGCATCGGTAAGCCTTGACAAGAACTTCAGCAGGTATACTCAAAAATATACAGTTACGGTTCCTCACGATACAGATAAGGTTGCGGTTACCGCCAAAGCAAATGACAGCGGCGCGCAGGTAACAGGCGGCGCTGATACCGTATCACTTAAAACAGGAACCAATACCCACTATATTAAAGTGAAAGCGACCAGCGGACTTTCAAGGACCTATACGCTGACGATTATAAGGAAGTAGGAGGAAGAGCATTATGAAAAAATTCATAGCAGTGCTGATACTGTGTATAATTACTGCAGTACCTCAGAGTGCGTTTGCAGCATCACTCAATTTAAATGCAGAGAGCAGCAGTAATATTTCAGCAGGCGAAAACTTCACTGTAGACGTAAAATACAGTTCGGATTATCTTGACTCAATAAAAGGCAGCGTCAGCTATGATACAGATCTGCTGGAGTACATATCCGGAGGCTCAAGTACGGGCGACGGCGGTATTATCAAGCTTAAAGGCAGCTCTGATAATGGTAAGACTGTGGAGTTTAATCTCAAATTCAAAGCGCTCAAAACGGGAGCAGCTTCTGTTGCAATCAGCACAGAGGAGGCCTATGACCTTGACGGCAAGGCGATGAATACGCCGTATGTCACCAGGAACATAACGATAGAAGAAATTTCAGCCAATGAGCCTGCAGGCAATACCGGAGACGGAGACAGCGGCAGTGCAGACAACAGCAGCAGTGATAAAAACGGTACCGATACTGTAAAGTCAGAGGATACACAGCATCAGAAAAACAGCAGACTGCTTGAAATATCGGCAGGAATTATTGCGGTACTGCTTATAACAGTAAGCATAATTGCAGCAGTAAAAAAGAAAAAGAGAAACAGAGAGAAACTGGATTAAGAGGGAGCAAAGGGATATGAGAAGATTTTGTGTTATACTGCTTGCATTAGTTATAATATCGGGGATACCGTATACAGCGGATGCTGTGACCATTCAAAAAAACATTACGGCGGGCATAGAAAACGAAACCTATAACGAAATGACAGGGAAGATTATAAGGTTTGGTTCTGCGGGTACATACAACCTGAGAGCTGCCGCAGGAGAAAAACTCTTTGGGTATGATACATTTCAGGGAGCCTGCAGCGATGGAGAAAACGCATACTATATTCTTTACAACCGCGCTGTAGAAAAATGCAAAATAGCAAAGGTGAGGCTAAAGGATTTTAAATTGGTTAAGGTATCATCAGCGCTGAAAATTCATCACGGAAACGATCTTACATATAATGACCGTACTGGAGAGATAATAGCAATACACCTTACCGGCGTACCGGATACCATAGCCGTAATCAATCCCGATACACTCAAGGTCAAAAGGAATATCAAAATAGAACTTCCGGTATTTCTGCACGGACTTTCGGAGGATGTGCAGACAGAAACCTCCGGGTATAACGCCATTACCTATGACAGCGAGAACAACTGCTATTATGTAAGGGTCAGAGGTATCAAAGGTATGATAATGCTTGACAGGGAATTCAGACCTCTTGAGCTTATAAAGACTTCGGCTAAAAAAAGTTATACGATATATGCGGGGCTTAATATGCTAAACGGAGATATCGTATCTCAGGAGAGCACCTCTGTAAGAAGCCTGCCAAGCTATCTGAGCCTGTATGACAAAAGCGGCAAGCTGAAATGCCGCATTAAGGTCAATTGCGGGTATGAGCTTGAGAACGGGTTCTTTGCGGGAGATACATACTATCTGGGATTTTATCACAGCTACTATGAGAACAAGAAACTTGCAAGAGGTAACTATATCTATAAATTCAGCGACAACCAGTTCTATATACAATAAAAACAAGGTCTGTGTGCGCAGTCTATGCTGCGTATACAGACCTTTAGTTTCAGGTTTCAATGAATTTGATAGGCAGGGCAATCTGTGTGACATATGCCTCTTTGTTTGTACCGTGGGTAGGCGGACCCTCCATATATATATTGCGGAAGTATCCGTGAGGCGTCATATTGTTGTCTAAAGCATACTGCATAAGCCTTTCGTGAACATTGGGAAAATTCTCATACGGTCCTCTGTAATATATACATATTGCGGCTGCCTGCGGGAAATGCCTTATGTCCTTTAAACCGGCATCTGCCAGCACAGGTATAATATATGTGCCCTCTGAATCCGAGCCTGCCGGAATCTGGATACACATTCTGTTTTCGTTATCTGCAGGGAAATGCTTGAGCGCATCTATATATGTCTGGCGAAGCTGCGCTGTTTTTTCCGCAAGATCAGCGGTTTTAAAATCGCGGCAGAATGCATTGAATTCAGGCAGTGTAACCTGATAGATTTCCTGACTGCTTTCCTCAAACTGACGCAGATGCAGCTGCGCAATGCACTGGTCGAGCTGATTTCTGAGCAGCACCAGTCTGTCAATCTGATCCTCAAGATGTGTGGTGTCATTAAAATACTCCCGTATTTCAGAAAGGGACAGTCCCAGCTTCTGCAAAGTGCGTATAAGTCTGATATGCACCATATTGTCGGCAGAATAGTAGCGAAAACCCTGATTTTCATTTTTAAAGGCAGGCGTTACAAGTCCCAGTTCCTCATAATTTATAAGAATTCTTCTTGTAAGGCCCAGTGCTTTTGTGACTTCCCCCATTTTAAAGAGATTTTTAGTATCCATATATCCCCTCTGTAAATTTAATTCGAAAAAAATTAAAAAAATTTCAAAAAACAGTTGACATGAACATCGGTGTTCGATTTATAATTAATTATGTATGATTATTATCAGATTGTCAATAGATATATTATTTGTTTTATGAACTGTTTAAATTAAAAAAGCCCGCTGTGAAAGCAGGCTTTTGCAGTTAATCCGCTATTTTAAATTTTCAGGGTTGAGGCACATAAGCTCCGGCAGTGTAAACAGCCCGTCTTTTCTGATAAGCACATCGTCAAAATATATCTCACCTCCGCCGTATTCAGGGCGCTGTATCATGACAAGATCCCAGTGAACTGCGGAGTCATTGCCGTTTGGCGCATCCTCATATGCCATTCCCGGAGTCAGATGGAAGCTGCCTGCGATTTTTTCATCAAACAGCGTATCTTTCATAGGGTTTAGGATATATGGGTTCACGCCTATTGCAAACTCTCCGAAATATCTTGCGCCCTCATCGGTATCAAGAAGCTGGTTTATACGCTCGTTGTCATTGGCCGCAGCTTTGATGATTTTGCCGTCTTTAATTTCAAAACGGATATTTTCATAGGTGAAGCCCTGTTCCTCTGACGGTGTATTATAGGATATAACTCCGTTCATTGACTCTCTTACAGGTGCAGTGTATACCTCGCCGTCAGGAATGTTCATCTCGCCTGCGCATTTGATTGCAGGAATGTCCTTGATTGAGAAAGTAAGGTCAGTTCCCGGTCCCTTGATGTGAACCCTGTCGGTTCTGTTCATAAGCTCAACCAGACTGTCCATAGCCTTGCTCATCTTGGCGTAATCAAGAGTGCATACCTCAAAATAGAAATCCTCAAAGCTTTCAAGGCTGGTGCCTGCAAGCTGAGCCATAGACTCGTTAGGGTATCTCAAAACAACCCATTTTGTTTCGTTTACTCTGTAATCGAGTACCGGCTGTGTTTTTCGGTAGTACATATTGAGCTTGTCTGACGGTACATCTGAAAGCTCCGACGTGTTGCTTCCCGCTCTTATTGCGATGTAGCAGTCCATACCTTTCATCTGCATAAGCTGATATTCATTAAGAAAATTCATCTGCTCCTCTGTGGCTCCCAGCAGAATTTCTCTTGTTACGGAGGAATCCCTCATTTCCACATAAGGCATGCCGCCGCGGGCATAAATGTTTTTGATAAGCTGCTTCACCAGCGGTTTGCAGCACTCACCCTCGTAATTTATTAAAACCTTTTCGTTTTTCTGTACGTTGCAGGAGTAGTTGACAAGTACATCTGCAAGCTGTTTTACTCTTAAATCCATTAAAAACCTCCTGTTGCTTAGATATATCTATAGTATACACTCAAAATATCAAAAATAAAAGAACGGTAAAAAAATAATAGTGTGAATTGTTTGAACAGGTGATATAATGTATATTGCATATACAGTAATATACGAGGTATTCGATGAAAAACTATTTTATAATCAATCCCAATGCAGGAAGAAAACGAAGAAAGGCGGAGCTGCTGAGCCGTATAGAGCGTGCGGCGTCAGAAACCGGTCTTGACTGTGAGGTATACTTTACCAGAAGTATGAGCGACGGTGAAGCCTTTGCCAGAAAAATGTGCAGCGACAATCCCGATGAGGTATTCAGATTTTTCGGCTGCGGCGGTGACGGTACTCTGAATGAAGTAATAAACGGAATTTACGGCTTTGACAATGCCGTAGCAGGCAATGTGCCTCTTGGCACAGGCAATGATTTTGCAAGGGCTTTCGGACCTCTCAAAAGCTTTGCGGACATAAAGGCGCAGCTTCTTGGGAATATCAGAGAGGTTGACCTTATCAGATGTACATATGAGCTTGACGGACAGCATATTGTCAGATACTGCGACAATATGATAAACATAGGCTTTGACAGCAACGTGGTTGCAAAGGCGGCCGAAATCCGAAAGGGCGGGGTTGTTACAGGCTCTGCGGCCTACCTTCTGGGCGTGGGAATAATTCTCATCAAAAAAAAGGGAGCGGATCTTCGGATAGAGCTTGATAACGGATATGTCCACGACGGACCGCTGCTGCTGACGGCGGCAGCCAACGGCAGATACTGCGGCGGAGGAGTTCAGAGCTCTCCGCAGTCACTGGTAGATGACGGTATGATTGAGGTCAGCGTTATCAAAGAGGTTTCAAGAACCAAATTCATATCCCTTTATCCCAGCTATTCAAAGGGTACCCATATTGATAACCTTACGGCAGAGGGAATACTTGACTACCACAGGGTAAGAAGCCTGAAAATAACATCAAACACAGGGTCTATGAAGGTTTCAAATGACGGCGAAATAATATCGCCTCATGCTCTGGAGCTTGAGGTTGTTCCTAAGGCAATTAAATTTTCAGTGCCCGCCGGCATATGACGGCACACAAAAAGAGGCGGAATTCCACCTCTTTGTTTTTTGCTATTTTTCAAGCTCTGCAAGATATGCAGCGGCCTCGTCTATATCCTCTTCTGCAAATACTTTGAAACCGGCATTTCTCAGATACTCAACAGCAAGTCCCTGTCCGGGTATCTTGGTATCTGTAAAGGTTCCGTCATAAATGAATTTGCTTCCGCAGGAAGGGCTGTCCTGCTTCATAATACAGAAAGCAACATCATGTTCTTTAGCAAGTCTTAATGCTTCCTCTGCTCCTTTAGTGTATTCGGCAGTAACATCGGGTCCTGTGCAGGCTATAACCTTGTCGCCGACTCTCTGGGAATCAGGTCTTGGAGTAGGCAGTCCGCCGAACACTTCAGGACAGACTGTAACCAGACGGCCTTCCTCTTTCCATTTGAGATATACAGGATTTGTTTCTGTGCAGTCGCCGGCATCATATCTTACTGTTCTGCCGCCGTAAAGACATTCGCTTGTAAGTATTTTTTTCATTTGGAATACCTCCGTCAATATTTCTATGATTTAAATATATCATACAACTGCGCAATTGACAAATGTGGCAAAATTGTGGTAAACTTTAAGAACAAAATGCAGGAGAAATTGAAGCAATGAAAACGAAGATTATTTATATATTAGTTATGGCAATGATTATAAGTCTGTGCAGCGGCGGAGCTTGTTTTGCGCAGGAAACATCAGCAGATGCAGGGTCTGAAATCCCTGCTGAAATCACATATGAAGCAGGAAGTGATACCACACCTTCGGCAGAGGAGATTAAGGCACCGGCAGCGCCTGAGGGAGTTAAAGCTCAGGTTAAGACGATTTCAAATAATATTAAGCTGAGCTGGAAAAAAGTAAAGAACTGCGACGGCTACAGGGTGTACAGATACAGCAGCTCCTCCGGCAAATACATACTCAAAAAAACCATCAAAGGCAGCAGGACTTACTATACGGACAAAAAACTCAAATCCAACAAAACCTACAGATACAAGGTATGCGCCTACAAGCTGCAGGGAAATAATAAGGTTGAGGGGAAGTTTTCAAAGACAGTAAAAAAGAAAACCTATAAGACATATATGGGGATAGCCCTGGTTAAGCCGCTTACTAAACTGAGCACAGTTTCTTCCTACGGCTGGAGATGGGGCAGAATGCACCACGGTAATGATTACAGAGCCTCGCACGGCACAAGCATATATGCGGCGGCGGACGGTACCGTAATAGAGTCCCACGGCTCTATCAACAGCATGGGTACTATGGTTAAAATCAGTCACGGCAAGGGAATTACCACAACCTACGGTCATATGAGCAGCCGCAGCGTCAAAAAAGGAGATAAAGTTAAGGCAGGAGATAAAATCGGCAGAGTGGGAGCCACAGGCAACGCAATGTGCGCTCATCTGCATTTTGAAGTGAGAATAAACGGCAAGGCGTACAATCCAAGAAAGTTCTATTAAACAAACGGCAGTCATCGCAATGGTTGTGATGTCTGCCTTAAAACTATACGGACATATTCATATGAAATGACGGGAGGAGATTTTTATGAGTTCCAGATTTAATCTGAAATCCGAGCTTAAAATACTGGCTTTCGGGCTGCTAGGCTCATTTATTATGGCGGTGAACATCAAGAGCTTTGTGCATACGGGAGGGCTTTATCCGGGAGGCTTTAACGGAGTCACACTTCTGATACAGACCATATTTGACAGGTTCTTTGGCATAGCGCTGCCGTTTTCGCCTATAAGCCTTGCGCTCAATGCAGTTCCGGCGATTATAAGTTTCAAGGTAATAGGCAAGAGATTTACTCTAAATACAGCGCTGATTATAGTTGTGACGAGTCTGTTTACGGATATTGTGCCTGCAATATCTATTACACAGGACATCCTCCTCATAAGTGTGTTCGGAGGCCTTGTAAACGGCGTTGCAATAAGCATCTGTCTTATCGGCGGTACTTCAACCGGCGGTACGGATTTTATCGCGGTGTATTTTCTCGAAAAGAAAAACAAGGATGTCTGGAACTATATTCTGATAGGAAACGCTACGGTGCTTGCCATAGCGGGCATACTGTTTGGCTGGGACAAGGCGCTTTATTCAATCATATTCCAGTTCACCTCGACAGAGATGATAAGGCTTCTCTATCAGGCTCACAACAAGGTTACGCTGTTTATAGTTACGGATTACCCGAATGAGCTTTATCAGGTGATACTCGAAAAAACCCACCACAGCGTTACTGAAATTCCGGCAACGGGTATGTATTCGCAGAGCAACAGAACAATGCTTTACTGCGTGGTGTCAAGCACAGAGGCCAAAATAGTGACCCGTTGCGTTATAGAGCAGGACCCTAAAGCATTTATAAATGTAGTTAAGACCGAGATGTTTATGGGCAGATTTCACAGGCCGCAGAACTACTGATTTATGTATAGATTGCGAAATATTTTAAATAATAAAAGGAGTAACAGTTATGATAAAAAAACTTGTAAGTATTTTTTTTGTGTTCGCACTGTGCTTTGCGCCTGTCGCTGTTTTTTCATCAGAAGCAGAGGGCGCGGGGGATGCTGCGCAGGAGCCGTCAGCCCCTGATACAGTAACAGAGGAGCCGGCGGCAGCTGAGGACAATGTAAATGCGGCACCGGCAAAGCCCGTTAGACCGGCTGCGCCGTCAGGAGTAAAGGCCGCAGGCAGAGATTACGATAAAATAAAGGTAAGCTGGAAACGTATCAAAGCGGCAGACGGCTACAAGGTGTACCGCTGGAGCAAGAACAAAAAGAAATACATATGCATCAAAACTCTAAAGGGAAGTAAAAAAACTTCATATACAGACTCCGGGCTCAGCATAAAAAGCAGGTATTGCTACAAAGTGGCGGCATATGCTAAAACAGAGGGAAAAACCGTCAAAAGTAGAAAATCAAAAAAAGCTGTGGGCTGGACTCTCAAATCCTACAGGGGAATTTCACTTGTAAAGCCCGTTAAAAAATCAACTCACGTGTCGGGCTACGGCAACAGAGGAGGTGCGTTTCATATAGGAGCAGACTATGCTGCGCCAAAGGGTACGCCGGTATACGCAGCAGCTTCAGGTACAGTTACAAGGTCGAGAAGCAACTACGGAGGTCTTGGCGAGGGCATAGTTATAAAGCACGCAAAGGGACTTGTGACGTGGTACGGTCATCTCAATTCCAGAAGCGTCAGAGCAGGACAGAAGGTTAAGGCCGGTGATAAAATCGGAACTGTGGGAAGCACAGGCAACGCAGGCTCTACAAATCACCTGCATTTTGAGGTATGGATAAACGGCAGAACATACAACCCTCAGAAGTTCTTTTAACGGTATAATATGAAAGTAGAGATTTGTAATGATTTTATTTCCGATGTTTGTTAATATGCTGTTTTATGTCAGTACAATAATAATATGTACGATTGCTGCAACCTTATATGTAAGATTTTCATTTAAAAGAACCGGGAGTTTATATAAAAGTGTTTCAATGCTGCTGATATCATTTTTGGCATATACCGTATTTGAAATGTTTGTAACATTTTTTACAGAACTCCAAATAACCAGGGGGTTGTTTTATACGCTGACGACACTTTCTGATGTGGCATATTTTGTTGTGATTGTTGAATGGATAGCCACCATAGTAATAGTATCTGGAAATCCTTATATAATAAAGATAAAAGGCTTTGCAATATATACAATTATTTATGGAATTTCTGTAGATGGATTGAATCTGATATCCAAATTCAGTCCATATAAATTTGGAATGAGTAGTAAAGAAATATCAAACATACTATTATATATAAATTGCATCTTTGATGTGACAGTAATTATAATAAGCATAATATTTGTGTTTTATGGCGCCTTAAAAATGAAAGGGGAGAAACAGGGAAAATGGGTGCTTATATTTAGCGGGTGTCTTGTTACATATATGATTTATATTACTAATTGGGATATAATATCGTGTTTGGATGAGGTTCCGAATAATATACTTTTTGCAAGTTTTGATCCTGCGCATATTTTTGCTATAGTGATGTGTATACTGACTTTATATATGGTTGCAAAAAAAGATGAACTCAGGACAGATTATTATATTCCTGAGATTTTAGGCGTTAGTGACAGAAAAGAGGCTGCGTGGGAGATTCTTGCCAAGGAATATAAACTGACCGCAAGAGAACTGGAGCTGTTAGGATTTATTTATAGTGGAGCAAGTAATCCGGACATAGCAGAAAAAATGTTTATATCAGAGAGTACGGTAAAACAGCACCTGACACATATATATAAAAAGTTAAATGTAAAAAACAGGTATGAATTGATTCAAAAAATCAAGGTATAACTTAAAACTGTACCATTGTATTATATGAAAATTCTTAATAATCAAATATAATCTATGGCAATGAGAGTCATTTATTGCAATAATACTCAAAGATTTAGTTTAGGAGGTATAAGATGAAAAAGTTTTTATTGCCGATTGTATTTGCAGGTATATTAATGATGACACTGTGTTTTTGCGGCTGCAGCGACTCAGCTGTTAAAGCTGTAGCCCCGACCGGAACCTATATAGGACAGGACAACGATGGTGTTGATGAATTTCTGGGCATAAGGTACGGTAATATGGAACCGTTTAAAGCCGCAACAGATGTTACCACAACTTCTGAGGATGAAATTGAAGCAACTTCCTTTGGAGCTAATTGCATTCAGCCTTATGATGAGGTGGAGGCAGCTTCGCAGGACCCTTGTTCACAGGACTGCCTGTTTCTTAATGTATGGACAAAAGACGTTAAAACAGAAGATAAACCTGTAATAATGTTTATTCATGGAGGAAGCTGCATCTGGGGAGGAACTACAGATCCTTCTTATGATGGCGAATACTTTATAAGGAATCTGCCGGAAGGAGAAGACTGCGTACTGGTAACTATTAATTACAGAATGTCAATAATGTCCGGAGTTGATATGTCGGTACTGGAGGGCTATACTGATGAATATGCCGATGCAATTAATCTCAGTAAAAAAGATCAGACACAGGCACTTAAATGGATTCAGGAAAACATTTCTGCTTTTGGCGGGGATCCGGACAATGTAACAATTATGGGTCAGTCTGCAGGTGGCGGAGCAGTTGAGATGCTGATGGCAGATTCGGATACAAATAAATATTTCAACAGAGCGATTATAAACAGCGGAACACAGTCAAGAGAAGCCGTATCAAAAGAAACTGTTAAAAAGAATTCAAAGATAATCTTTGATATGCTTGGAGTAAGTACAGTTGAAGAGGCTTCAAAGATTACAGACGAGGAAATTTCAGAAAATATATCAGATATTGTGGAAAAACTGGGCAGAGCGCATCCCGGACTGAAATGTGCCGATGGAAATATAATTTCCGAAACATGGTGGGAAGATCTTGAAAACGGATCGGCAGCGAGTATAGATCTGCTTATCGGCGGAACCAATGGTGAAGAGGACTGGCATGCTGTGGATTGGGATAACGGTGTATCTGATCCGATTTCTGATCCTGAATCCATATATGACTATATGGTGAATACAGATACAATGCGTTCTGATGCATACGGAAGATACTACGGTGTTGAAGTCGATGGATTTTATGATAATTTCATTAAAAAAGGTGATGATCCTGTAAAACAGGCTATGGATTTATACAATGAAATCTATTTCAACTATCCTACTCAAATGATAGCTGAAACACAATCAAAAAATAATAAAAATACATATCTGTATTATTGGGAATATGCTCCGGATAAAGACGAAGTGGTTGAATATAGTGGTGATTCTGCAGAAGTTTCTCCTTGGGGCAGAGCTCTTCATTGTATGGATTTATGCTTTGAATTCGGAACGAAAGAAGGATATACGGAACTTACTGGAGATCCGGATAAAATGTCTGATGATCTGATTGCGCAGGCACAATCTATGGTGTATTCTTTTGCTAAGACTGGGAACCCTAATAATGATTTGATTTCCGAATGGAAAGCATATGACGACAATACTAAATATAATATGGTGATAACCGCTGATGGTGAATGGAAGTGTCAGAGTAATTATCGAAGCGATGTAATTGATTATTTAAGACAACTTAAACCATATGGGGTCTCAGATAATTAAGCCTATTAAGCCAAGTTGCATTATTGCTGAATAAAGTAGTAAAAGTATTAATAAAAGATCTGCTGATTTTATGCGGCAGGTCTTTTGCTGCTCGTAAAAGAATTGTATAATACCAAAGTGCTAGGCGGAAAAAATTATCTGTACTCCAATTAGCCATAATTGTCGCAAAAGTATGGATTTTTGTTTGAGTTTGTAGTATGATGTAAAGAGTATTTTTGTATATTTTTAGAAAGGAAGGTCTCACAATAATGAGTCGAAAACATTTACACAGCATTCACGTGAGTCATTACAAGAACACTGCCGGCAGTGCAACCGAAGTAATGCCTGTACCTGATGTTGTAAAAATATCTATGTCTCAGCACATTGGAGCGCCGTGCAAGCCGCTGGTGCAGAAGGGCGACTACGTTAAAGTCGGCCAGCTTATCGGAGATGTAGATGCTTTTGTAAGTGCCCCTATTTATTCAAGTGTTTCCGGGACCGTGGCAGGAATCGAAGAACAGAGATCAGCTATGGGAGGAACAGACACACTTGTTGTAATTGAAGCAGACAAAAAGCAGGAACCTTATGAAGGAATTAAAGTACCTGAGGCTAAGGATCTGCCTGAATTTATAAAAGCAATCAGAGACAGCGGTCTGGTAGGCCTTGGAGGAGCTTCATTCCCTACACATATTAAATTTAACCCTAAGAATATCGATGACGTTCATACACTTATCGTCAATGCGGCAGAGTGCGAACCGTTCATTACCTCTGACCACAGAGCAATGCTTGAGGATGCGGAGGATCTTATTTCCGGCTGCCAGCTGGTTATGAAATATATAGGTCTTGATGAGGGATATATCGGTATCGAAGAGAACAAACCGGATGCTATCGAGCACATTGACAAACTGCTTGCATCAAAAGGTATAACCAATATTCATACTTTCAAACTGCAGGCAAGATACCCTAAGGGAGCCGAAAGAGTTCTCGTATATGAGATTACAGGCAAGAAAATGAACGCAGGTGTGCTTCCTGCAGAGCTCGGTGTCATTTTATCAAATGTCACCACAATAGCATTTGTAGGCAAATATTTCAGAACAGGTATGCCTCTTGTTTCAAAGAGAATTACCGTAGACGGAGATGCTGTAGCCCAGCCAAAGAACGTAATAGTTCCTATCGGTGCCAGAATTTGTGATGTCATAGAATTCTGCGGCGGATACAAACAGGAGCCCAGAAAAATCCTTATGGGAGGACCTATGATGGGCAGAGCCATAGTATCAGATGAAATGCCTGTTGTTAAAAACAACAATGCGATACTGGCCTTCTCCAAAGAAAAGGCAGGAGTAAAAGAAGAAACTGCCTGCATCAACTGCGGCAGATGTCACAGAGCCTGTCCTTTCGGCCTGATACCTACGGCACTGGCCAAGGCATATGAGGCAAAGGATGCGCAGGCGCTTTCCAATCTGCAGGTAATGCAGTGCATGGAATGTGGCAGCTGCTCATATATCTGCCCTGCAAGAAGACCTCTCAGCTTTATGAACAAGCTTGGAAAAGCAATAGTAAAGGAGGCTGGAATTAAGTAATGGACAAGAAAATATACAGTAATTTAACAGTTTCATCAGCACCTCATATAGTATCAAACACTGATACCACCAGAATTATGCTGATGGTTCTGATTGCACTTGCTCCGTCATTTGCAATGAGCATATATGTATTCGGACCGAGAGTTATAGCTCTTACACTGGTTTGCCTTGTGTCCTGTATGTTCTTCGAATGGGCATACAACAAGCTTATGAAAAAACCTCAGACAGTAGGCGATTTAAGTGCTGCGGTAACAGGCGTTCTGATTGCATTCAACGTGCCGTCAGGTCTGCCTTACTGGATTGCAATAGTAGGCTGCTTTGTAGCTATCATCATAGTTAAGCAGCTTTACGGCGGCATAGGCAAAAACCTTGTAAACCCTGCTATCACAGCAAGAATAGTGCTGTTTATAGCATTTGCAACAGAAATGACAACATGGCCTGTTCCTTTCACAGGAGCAGATGCGCAGACAGGCGCAACTCCGCTGGGCATACTTGCAGAGGGCGGCGGAGAGCTTCCGTCAAATATGGATATGTTTATGGGATACATAGGCGGTTCAATGGGTGAAGTAAGCGCCCTGATGCTGCTTATCGGAGGACTGTTCCTCATCTGGAGAAAGATTATAAGTCCTATAATTCCGGCATGCTTTATCGGAACAGTATTTGTATTTGCGCTTATATACTATGCTGCAACAGGCGACGGAAACGCGCTTCAGATGGCAGTATTCCATGTACTTGCAGGCGGCGTTATGCTCGGTGCCTTCTTTATGGCAACAGACTATGTTACAACGCCGATACTTCCTATGGGCAAAGTTATATTCGGCATAGGCTGCGGTGTTATCACAATGCTGATAAGGCTGTACGGCCAGTATCCTGAAGGAGTTTCATTCTCAATACTGTTAATGAATATAGTTACTCCGTTAATAGATAACTTCTGTCAGAAAAGAATGTATGGAGGTGCAAAGAAAAATGAAAAGTAATAAATTCAGAGAATATATTGCACCATCACTTGTTCTTGTAGTAATCTGCCTTGTTATCACAGGTGCGCTTGCATACATTAACTCAATCACAGCCCCTATAATTGAACAGAACTCAATTAAGGCGGCAGACGAGGCAAGAGCTGAGCTTCTGCCTTCAGCAGACTCATTTACAGCTTATGACGGCGATCTGGTTGTCCTCGAAGCCGACAAGGTTTTCGTTACAGACTGCTATATTGCCGACAATGACACAGGTATGGTTGTTACCGTTAAATCCAAGTCCTTCGGCGGACTGCTTACCGAAATGGTAGGTATAGATACTGACGGCTGCATTACAGGCGTTAAGGTTACTGCACATGCTGATACTCCGGGTCTTGGCACCAAGGCGCAGGAGCCTTCGTATCTGGAACAGTATGTGGGACTTGACAGCTACAGTGCATTTACAGCTAAAGATGATACAAACGTTACTCATGTCAGCGGCGCTACAATATCATCAAATGCGGTACATTACGGTGTATGCGCAGCGCTTGAACAATACAAGGAAGTGGGAGGTGCTAACTAATGGAAAACAAAGTAAGTAAACTCGCCATATTAACCAAAGGCATAATTAAGGAAAACCCGGTACTGGTGCTCCTTCTCGGAACATGTCCTACACTGGCAACCACAAGCTCGGCATTAAACGGTCTTGGAATGGGTGTTTCCGCAATGGCAGTACTGATCTGCTCGAATATAGTTATTTCACTGCTTGCAAAGATTATACCCGACAAAGTGAGAATACCTTGCTATATCGTAGTAATTGCAGGCTTTGTGACCGTAGTACAGTTTGTACTGCAGGCGTTTGTACCGTCACTTTATGACTCACTGGGACTGTTCATACCTCTGATAGTAGTAAACTGTATCATACTCGGAAGAGCCGAGATGTTCGCATCAAAGAACAACGCTCTGGATTCCGCTTTAGACGGTATCGGAATGGGTCTTGGATTTACACTGGCGCTTGGAATTATGGGCGCTATCAGAGAAATCATAGGCGCAGGCACAATCTTCGGAATTGCGCTTCCTTGGCTCAGCGTTCACCCAATGCTTATCATAGCGCTGGCTCCGGGCGGATTCTTCGTATATGCGATTATGATTGCGGCAATCAATCACTTCACTAAGGGCAAAGGTGTTAAGGGCAGCTTTGACTGCAGGGGCTGCGCAATGGCTTCCATCTGCCAGCAGGAAAAATGCATAGAAGCGCTTGAAGCAGAGATAAAGAAAGGAGCTGAAGCATAATGTATTTCACTATTTTAGTAGGTATTATCCTTGTGAACAACTATGTACTGGCTCAATTCCTCGGTATATGTCCGTTCCTTGGTGTTTCCAAAAAACTAGATTCCTCAGTCGGAATGGGTGTTGCGGTAATTTTCGTAATGGTTCTTGCAACTGCCGCAACATGGCCGATTATGCTTATCCTTGACAAACTGGGAATCGGTTATCTGCAGACAATTGTATTCATACTGATTATAGCTGCGCTTGTTCAGTTTGTAGAGATGGCGCTCAAAAAATTCATACCGGCGCTTCACAGATCGCTGGGAGTTTATCTGCCGCTGATAACTACAAACTGCGCAGTTTTAGGTGTGTGTATTTCAAATATTGATGAGGGTTACAACTATGCTCAGGCATTAGTAAACTCTGCCGGTGCGGGAATCGGCTTCCTGCTTGCAATGGTTCTTTTCTCAGGAATGAGAATGAAGCTTGAAGGCAACGAGGCTATTCCTAAAGCTTTCCAGGGTGTACCTATCACATTGGTTTCAGCTGCTTTCCTGTCCCTTGCATTTATGGGATTCGGCGGACTGGTATAGAATGAGGAGGCGAAAGAGATGAATATTTTAATTCCGGTATTACTGGTTATGGCAATCGGTTTAGTGTTGGCCGTTATTCTTACTATCGCATCAAAAGTTTTCTATGTACCGGTTGATGAAACAGTTGCAAACTTAAGAAATGAACTTCCGGGAGCAAACTGCGGAGCCTGCGGCTTTGCCGGCTGTGACGACTATGCTGCCGCTCTTGGCGGTGATCCGAGCATCGGTACGGCAAAATGTCCTGTAGGCGGCGCTGACCTTGCGGCAAAACTTGCCGGCGTTCTGGGCGTTGAGGCAGAGTCAGCAGAGCCTGTGGTTGCTGTAGTAATGTGCAACGGCAACACAGGAGCAGCAAAAACCCTGATGGAATATCAGGGACATTCAACCTGCAAGGCTGCAAAGCAGATGTTTGGCGGTGTCAATGTATGTTCACACGGATGTCTTGGCTTTGGTGACTGCGAGGCTGTATGCGCTTACGGCGCAATCAGTGTATGCGATGGTGTTGCGGTTGTAAACAGAGAGCTCTGCGTAGGCTGCGGTATGTGCGAAAAAGCATGCCCTAACCATGTTATCAGGATTGCTCCGGCAAAGAACAAGGTTATCGTTCACTGTAACTCTACAGATCCGGGAGCAAAGACAAGAAAAGCCTGCACAAACGGCTGCATAGGCTGCAAAAAATGCGAAAAGGTCTGCAAATTCGAAGCAGTTACAATTGAGAACAATCTGGCTGCAATAGATCCTGAAAAATGCAAAAACTGCGGACTCTGCGCTAAGGAATGCCCTACAGGTGCTATCATAAACCTGAGAGCAAAGAGAAAGCCTGCAGAGCCAAAAGCGGCAGAAGCTTAATTATACAGTGATTGCTTAGAAGTATTAATTAACATAATCAAGGTAAAAAAGAGAACTCTGACGATTATATCCGACAGGGTTCTTTTTTTATTGACAAAGCACCAGGGGGGAGGGTATACTTTAAGAGTAAAACAAAAGAGGGCAAATCTGTCGAAAGACAGGGATGCAAAGCTACAGAGCCTGAAGCTCAATAGAGCATGGCTGCCAGTTACATAGAGATGAGGAATATATAATGACAGTAGGACAGGTTAAGGCTTGTCCTTTTATTATGGCAGAGGCAGCCCTGAGTAATTAAATATCCGAGTTAAGGAGGGTGATTAAATGAAGAAGTTATTGGCAATAGTCATAAGTATGGCTATGATAGTGGCAATGATGCCAATGGGGGTGTTTGCTGATACAGCAGAGAATTGTACAGCAGAGAATTGTAGTCATCAGGCAGCAATAGGCACTACACATTATGATACGTTACAGGAGGCTATTGATGCTGCGGTAGAGAATAGTACTATAAAGCTAATAAATAATGTTACAGTTACGGGTAAGACAACTACAATTGAGGAAAATAAAAAACTGACAATCGACCTTAACGGACATATACTTAGCGGTACTAATACATCTGTAAACCAGCAAGCGCTACTTATAAAGGGAAACGTAATAGTTAAAGACAGCATTGGCAGTGGCAAAATCTGCTCGGGTTACACAGGAACATCAGGCAGAGTTGTTTCAGTTGAAGGAAATGGAAGCCTGACAATTGAAGCTGGAACTATTATTACCGGTGAAGGTATGGCTAAGGCTGGAAGCACAATTTATATTGGTGGTAATGGAAAAGCCATTATGAATGGTGGTAAAGTAATAGCAACTGCTTTAAGAGGTAATTTTGCTGTAAACATTAGAAACTCAAATGCAGCTTTTGAAATGAATGGAGGCGAAATCACTGCGGTATCAGCAGATAATGAAACTTATATAACTGCAATCTGTGGAAGTTCTATGAGTACAATAACTATTAAAAACGGAGAAATCTCTGGACCGACTGCAGTTTCTGCAAAAGGATCAAATATTGAAATCTTAGGTGGAAAATTTAATGGTGAGGTTTCTACCAAGAAAAATGCTATTAGAGGTGGCACATTCTCAGGTGATGTGAGAGCGTACATTGCAGATGGATATGTTTTAAAAACAGATGGTACTGTTGTAAGGAATACAGATCCAGCAGATGCAGTAGCCTCAATAGATGAACAGTGTTTTAAAACTCTTGCCGGAGCAATTGATGCTGCAAGTGATGGAGCTACTGTAAAGCTTATAAAAGATATAAGTACAGATGAAACCATTGTAGTAAATAAAAATATAACACTTGACTTGAATACTAAAGAAGTATCATATAAAACAGGCTGTGTGAGAACTATTCGAGTTGGAGAAAATTCAAAACTTAAAATAACAGGAAATGGTACAATAAAAGGTAAACAAGTTGCTGTTCAGAATAATGGTACACTTATTATAGAAAATGGTGTATTGGATGGAGAATTTTCGGTTTTTTCAATATATAATACTGAAACCACATTAAATAATGGAACATATAAGGGATACGTATATACTAATGGCTCATATGAAAATAGTAATATAACTATTAATAATGGGGAGTTTGAAGCACAATTATATCTTGCTGCTAAAAATTCTAAATATGTAATTAATAATGGAAATTATAGTACAGGCAAAGGAAGTACTATTGAAATTAAAGGCGGAACACTCGATATTAAGGGTGGAACATTTAATAATACAGCACCAGAAAAAACACAGGTTGCAAATTTTAATGGTTCATCAACAAATGGATATGCATTGGCTGTGGTAAAAAACTCCTCTTATGGTGGAGCAATTGTTAATGTCAGTGGCGGTATGTTTTTGAATGATATTGCATTACTTTATGATACAGAACCCGAAGATCCTAAGTGTTTGTTGTCAGTAACTGGCGGTACATTCTCATCAGATCCTACAGCATATGTAGCAGATGGATATATAGTAACAGGTAATGGTCCGTATACAGTAGGCAGACCATACACACCATCAACACCTACAGACAACGTAACCAATAATACAACAGATAAGAATACAACTGCTGACCTTGCTCCGGCTGTTAAGGACAACAAGGCTGAAACAACAGTAGATGCCAAGACAGCAGACAAGATCGTTGACAAGGCAGTAGAAAACAAATCAACAGAGGTAATAGTTGATGCAGCAGGCAATAATACTGTAGCTTCATCAGAAGTAGCTATACCTGAAAAGACAGTTAAGGAACTGGCTGAAAAAACAGATGCCAGTCTGGTTATTAAAACTGACAACGGTAAAGTTGATTTAGACAAGACTGCCCTTGCAGCAGTAGCAGAGCAGGCTGGAACAGACGGAACTGTTAAACTTGCAGTTGAAACAGTTAAGACTGATGAAAACATCTGCCATGTGGATCTGAAGCTTGTAACATCAAAGGGCGCTGTTACAGACTTCAGGGGCGGTAATGTCAAGGTTACAATTAACCTTGATAAGGAGCTTGCAGCCAAGGAATTAGTATGCGTATACATTGATGACAACGGTAGCTACACATTGGTAGAGGGGGTTCTCAATGCAGACGGTACATACACATTCACAACAGGTCATTTCTCAGAATATGCTGTAATGGCAAAAGCTGAGGCTGACAAGAAAATAGCTGAACAGTTAAATACCTTAATCAAGGAAGTTAATCTTAAGGTAAGAACATCAAAGACAGCAAAGAAGAACATCAAGGCAGTAGTATCAGGAGATGTTAAGGCATTGACAGATGCAGGATATACAGTTAAGTACAAGTTCTACAGATCAGAAAAGAAAGCATCAAAGTATGTAGCAAAGGCAACAAAAGCCGGCAAGACATACATCAACACTGCAGGTAAGAAAGGTACCAAGTACTACTACAAGGCAAAGGCTCTTGTATATGACGGAGATAAGCTTGTAGGACAGACAGTTCTTAAACAGTGCAAGTATGGAGCTAGAACCTGGAGTAAGTAAATAACTGAAACAAGGTAGATTTAAATCAGACCCTTCTTAATTAATCTTTATAGATTGATTGGATAAATAAATAAACAGATGATCCGCTGATAATTTTATCGGCGGATCGTCTGTTTTTGAAGGCATGCTGAATGTGTTTATGTTGACAGAGCGTCGTGGGGAGGGGTATAATTAAACGGTAAAAATTGAAAAGGGCAAATCTGTCGAAAGACAGGGGCGCAAAGCTATAGGGCCTGCAGCTCGTAATGAGTATGGCTGCCAGTTATACAGACTAATATTTATTACGACAGCAAGGCAGGCAGAAGCTTGTCTTTTTAATTTAAAGTTACTTAATAAAGGTAACAGGCAACAAATTTATTTATTTATTTATTTATTCGAGGAGGGAAAACGAATGAAGAAGTTATTGGCTATAGTCATAAGTATGGCTATGATAGTGGCAATGATGCCTATAGGGGTGTTTGCTGCGGAGGAAACAGTAGTTCATGTAAAAAGCATAGAAGAGTTTAATAATGCTTTAAGTAATACTACTGGTCAAAATATAAATATTAGATTAGAAGAGGATTTGGTAAATGTTGGGAAAGTCATTGTTATAGAAAATGGCAAAAATATAACTATAGATATGAATGGTAAGAATATATCATTTTCTTCTAAAAAACATTTTACTGTTAAAAATGGGACTTTAGAGTTTAAAGGCACTGGAACTGTATCTGAAGCTGAGCCTTATTTTGGACCAGTTATTTTAAATGGCGGATCACAGCAAACTGAAACAAATCACAGCAATGTTATAGTTGGAGAAAATATCACACTTAGAGGTTGGAGTGCTCTTTTTATTGATCAGAATAAGGGTTCAAATTACGGTATTAATGCCACAGTAAACGGTAAGCTTGAAGGTCTTGCTGATACATCTGGTGACAAGGGATCTGGAATTTATATAAATGGGCAAATTGTAGCCACAACAGGAGCCGTTCCAAATATTAAAATAGGATCAACTGCAACTATTGAGTCAGTAGGAGATGGAATTTATGCTGCAGGATATGCGAAATGGAATATTGAAGGCGCAAAGATAACAGGAGCTACTGGAATAGAAATTCGTGCAGGAGAACTTACTGTATCAGAAAATACAGAGATTACAGGCACCAGTGCACCTAAAACAGTAACTCCTAATGGTAATGGCTCGACTACTGATGGTGCGGGAATTGCGATTGCACAGCACACTACAGGTTTACCAATTGACGTAAAAATTATTAGTGGAGATATAAAGGGTTTCAGTGCGCTATACGAGAGTAATCCACAAAAAAACAGTGTTGAAAACATAGCTAAAGTAAAAATCGCAGTATCTGGTGGAAACTTTACAGCTATAAAGGGTGGAACTAATGCTATATATAGTGAAGATAAGAAAAATTTTATCACAGGTGGTACATATTCTGATTTAAGTGCAGTAGATTATCTTGGAGAAAGTGCTAATGTTACAATTAAGCTTGGTAAAGATGCTACTAAGGATGTTGCAATACTAGCAGATTGTACTGCAACTATTGACCTTAACGGAAATAAGATAACAAATAGTGGTAGCCATACAATTGTTAATAGAGGTACACTTACTATTGAGGATACCAGTGAAAATAAGGCTGGTACTGTAGACAATGTAACTCACGGCAAAGCAGCTTTAGTTAACTATGGTACAGCTATACTTAATGGAGGTACTTATACTCGAAGTTTAGAGGATGAAGAGAATAATAAGGACAGTGCCGGTAAGAATAGCTTCTACACTATTTTGAATGATAAGGGTGGTAATATGACCATCAAAAATGGTGTTAATGTTACAAATAAAGGACACTTCTCAAGTATGATCCGTAATGGCGGTGATAGTGCAAGTCAAAGCGCATCCAAATTAAAAATAAACGGGGGAAGCTTTTCTGGCGGTATTAATACTGTAAAAAATGATGAATTAGGTGAGTTGACGGTTAGCGGCGGATCTTTCTCTAATACTTCGCAGTTTGTTATTATGAACTGGCACAAGGCTAATCTTTCCGGTGGTAGCTTTGAAGCAAATGACAGTGCTGAAGCAGTTTTATTTACTGCAAAATATGCTGAAAATCGTGCTGTTGGAGAACTGACAGTAACAGGAGGTACATATATAAGTAAAGATAATCAGAAGGTGCTTTGTGATCGTTATGATAATAGCGAAAAATATAAGGGAACTGCTACTATCACAGGCGGTACATTCTCATCAGATCCTAGTGCATATGTAGCTTCAGGATATTATGCTGATAAGAGTGGTGACGCTTGGACAGTTAGGCCTGTACCATACACACCATCAACCCCTACAGACAACGTAACCAACAACCCTGCAGATAAGAATACAACTGCTGACCTTACTCCGGCTGTTAAGGACAATAAGGCTGAAACAACTGTAGATGCCAAGACAGCAGACAAGATTGTTGAAAAAGCATTAGAAAATAAATCAGAAGAAATCATCGTTGATGCAGCAGGTAATAACAATGTAGCATCATCAGAAGTCGGCATACCTGAAAAGACAGTTAAGGAACTGGCTGAAAAAACAGATGCCAATCTGGTTATTAAAACTGATAACGGTAAAGTTGATTTAGACAAGACTGCGCTTGATGCAGTTGCAGCGCAGGCAGGAAATACAGGTTTTGTCAGACTGATAATCGAAACCATTAAGTCTGATGAAAACATCTGCCATGTAAACCTGAAACTTATAACATCAAACGGAGCTGTTAAGGACTTCAATGGCGGTAATGTCAAGGTTACAATTAACCTGTCCAAGGAGCTTGCAGCCAAGGATGTTGTATGTGTATACATCAATGACAACGGTATCTACACATTAGTAAACGGACAGAAGAACGCAGACGGTACATACACCTTTACAACAGGCCACTTCTCAGAATATGCAGTAATGGCTAAGGATGAGGCTGATAAGGCTATGGCTGAACAGTTAGATATCATGATTAAGGAAGTTAATCTTAAAGTAAGAACATCAAAGACATCAAAGAAGAACATCAAAGCTGTAGTATCGGGAGATATAACTGCGCTGACAGATGCAGGATATACAGTTAAATACAAGTTCTACAGATCAGCAAAGAAAGCTGCAGGATACAAAGCTGTTAAGACCAAGGATACAAACACATACATCAACACTGCCGGCAAGAAAGGCACGAAGTACTACTACAAGGCTAAGGCTATGGTATACAGCGGAGATACTTTAGCAGGACAGACAGTTCTTAAACAGTGTAAATACGGATTGAGAACTTGGAGTAAATAAATAACTTTAACAGGAAAGGAGCTCTTTTGGGCTCCTTTCACTCATTTGTGATTGACAATTCACAGCAGCGGATATAGACTTTGTATATCAGTAAAACAGAGGTATACGAGAATGATAACAGTAACCAGAAACGTGATATGTCCGCAGTGCGGCAGGATTATGGGAACAAGAGAAGCAGAGTATAAACGTGAGGGATTTTTGCAAAGCGATGATATAATTTCCGATATGATATGCAGGAAATGCAGAGAGAAAAAAGAACTTGAAATCTTGAACAGAGCTAAGCAGAGCAAAGTGTGAAATGCAGCTCTGTTTTTAATTGCTTGACAAAGGTATGGGTGAAAAGTATAATTAGTTATACAAGTTATACTTTTAAAACTGGAGGTAAACCTATGAAATTTCCTGAGGGCAAATATATGCAGCCGGTTAAAATCGGCGAGAAGGGCCAGATAGTTATTCCCAAGGCCGTAAGAGATATGTTTGACTTAAAACCCGGCGACTCGGTGCTTCTGCTTGCAGACAAGGAGAAAGGCATTGCAATAACGGAACTGTCGGTGGCAGACCTTATTTTTGACGGAATTAAAAAAATGGGAGGCAAAAGCGATGAGTGATAAAAGGGGCATAGAGATAAAAGACCTGACCAAGGTGTTTGGCAGCAGGACAGCAGTAGATAATATTTCACTTGATATAAAGGACGGAGAGCTGTTTGCGCTGCTTGGAATTAACGGAGCAGGCAAGACTACCACAATTAAAATGCTTACAGCGCTCAGCATACCAACCTCCGGAGACGCACTGCTTAACGGTTATTCAGTTGTAAACAGCCCGGACAAGGTAAAGGAGATTGTAAATGTATCTCCGCAGGAAACAGCAGTTGCAGGAAACCTGACAGTAAGGGAAAACCTCGAATTTATAGCGGGGGTATATGATGTTAAGGATAGCGACAGGATTGAGAAGATAATTTCTGAATTTAAGTTTGAGGAAATAATAAATCAGAGAGCAAAAACACTTTCGGGCGGCTGGCAGAGGAGACTTTCCATTGCAATGGCGCTGATATCGGATCCCGAAATACTGTTTTTAGATGAGCCTACACTTGGGCTTGACGTCATAGCAAGGAGAGAGCTCTGGAAGATAATAAAGGGGCTGAAAGGACACAAGACAATAATACTTACAACTCACTATATGGAGGAGGCGGAGGCTCTTGCAGACAGTATAGCGATTATGAAAGCAGGCCGGATTACAGCCTCCGGCAGCGCGCAGGAGCTTATTGAAAAAGCCGGAACAGAAAGCTTTGAAGACGCGTTTATCAAACTTGTGGGAGGTGAGCTGTAATGAAAGCGTGGAACTTTGCATCAAGAAACATAAAGGAGATATTAAGGGACCCGCTGGGAATAATATTCTGTGTGATTTTCCCTGTGGCTATGATAGGAATGTTTCAGCTTATAGGGCATTATACACCTGATGCATACTGGTTTAACATAGATGTTCTTATGCCAGGAATAATAGTATTTGCATTTGCCTTTGTAATGCTTTATATGGCTATACTTGTAAGCAAGGACAGGACAACCTCGCTGCTTTCAAGACTTTATTCCTCACCTATGAAAACCTCAGACTATATCATCGGGTATGGAGTTCCGGGAATTATTCTCGGATATTTACAGATAATTATATGCGTTATAGTATCATACATAATTGCGGCAGCAACAGGTGTGAGCCTCAGCTTTGGCGGCGTGCTGCTTAACTTTGCGGTGGATCTGCCTGTTATAGTTGTTATGACGGCTATCGGAATTCTGTTTGGAAGTATTCTGTCGGACAAGTCGGCTCCGGGAGTATCAAGCGCAATCATAACTATAAGCGCGGTGCTGGGCGGCGCGTGGATGCCTCTTGAAACTATGGGAAGTCTGGAGACCGTATGCAAATTCCTGCCGTGGTATCCTGCAACCTGTATGGGCAGAATGGCAGTATCGGGCGAATACGAAGGCTTTTGGATGTACCTTGTTACGGATATTGCATATGCCGTGGTAATTTCAGTGCTTGCGGTGATTGCATTTAAAAAAATGATGGTAAAGGACAATAAATAATATGGAGCAGAAAATTTGTGTAATTACAGGCGGATCATCAGGCATCGGTCTTTGCACGGCTCTCGAAATGAAAGCAAAGGGCTATGAGGTTTTTGATATAAGCAGACGCAGAGAGGGCGCGGCGGGTATAAACCATATATCCGCTGACGTGACAGATGAAAAGCGTATAAACGAAGCCGTATCATATATCATAGACAAAGCGGGCAGAATAGATGTGCTGATTAACAATGCAGGCTTTGGAATATCCGGCGCTGTCGAGTTTACCGAAACCGCAGACGCCAGAAAACAGTTTGATGTCAATTTCTTCGGAATGGTCAATATGAACAGAGCCGTAATACCGTTTATGCGCAGAGCCGGAGGCGGCAGGATTGTAAATATAAGCTCGGTGGCGGCGCCTATAGCAATACCGTTTCAGGCATACTATTCGGCTGCAAAGGCTGCAATAAACTCATATACAATGGCGCTTATCAATGAGGTTAGACCTTACGGAATAAGCGTGTGCGCGGTTCAGCCCGGAGATATATGCACAGGATTTACGGGAGCTAGAGAAAAATCATATGCAGGCGATGAAATATACAGCGGCAGAATTTCAAGAAGCGTTGCTGTAATGGAGCATGATGAGCAAAACGGCATGAAGCCGGAAACTGCGGCTCATTTAATAGCAACTGTCGCTTCAGCCAAAAAAGTAAGGCCGGTATACACGATAGGCTTTAAATACAGGCTGTTTTGCGCGCTTGTCAAAATACTTCCCGCAGGACTGGTGTCGTATATTGTGGGCAGAATATACGGCGGATGATATACGCAGGATATTGTTTTGCGTCTGCGTTTTGTATATAATAAATATCAGGATTAAGGAACGAGAGGAGAGCGTGTAATATGAAAAAATTAATACTTAACGGAAGTCCCAGACAGGGAAATACGGTAGCTGCAATCAATGCCTTTATGGGCGGTGAAGATAAGGATTTTGAAATCATAAATCTTAAGGCTAAAAAAATAGCGCCGTGCAAGGCCTGTCTTTTCTGTCAGAATGAGGGCAGCTGTGTTGACAAAGATGATACCAATGAAGTAATGGATAAGGTTGAAGAGGCTGATTTCATTCTGTTTGCAACACCTGTATACTGGTGGGGCGTTACAGCTCAGCTCAAGCTTGCAATAGACAAGCTGTATGCAAGATGTAATCTGCTGCAGGGACAGAAAAAGAAGATAGGCGTTATTGCCATAGGTGAAGATGAGCTTGAGGGACCTCAGTACAGGATTATAGAGGACACTTTCAGGTGTATAGCAGACTATCTTGGCTGGGATATGGTATTCTATGAGCCTGTAAGCGCCGGAGAAAAAGATGACCTTGCCAACAGACCTGATGACCTTAAAAAGATTGCAATGCTGGCAGACAAGGTAAAATAGTTGACACAGGCAGCGCGATATATTAAAATGTTTTTGTCAGGCGAAAGCCGGGCTTAAGGCAACAGATTATTAACATCTGCGGGACGATATATATCCTTCAGATGTTTTTTTATATTTTCGGGATATGATTGGCAAGAAAACTACGGCGAAATGACCTAACCCCATTTACGATAAAGTAACAATTCAGGGGCAGTGAATAAAATAGGTAAGGTGATAATTTATGAGAGAGAAAAAGACAAAAACAAATGAACAGATTGCGGTTAAGATATCAGTGGTAAGCGGAGCAGGCAACATTGTGCTGGCGGCATTCAAACTCTTTGCGGGTATTTTTGGCAGGTCGGCGGCTATGGTTTCAGATGCCATACACTCACTGTCCGATGTGTTCAGCAGCATGGTGGTTATAGCGGGAGTTAAAATAGCGGCTAAGGATTCAGACCACGATCATCAGTACGGACACGAAAGAATAGAGTGCATTGCTGCAATTATACTTTCAGTGGTGCTGTGCGCTGTCGGGCTTGGAATAGGATATTCAGGAGTTAAAACAGTTCTTTACGGCAATTATGACAGCATTGAAACACCGGGTCTTATAGCCCTTATTGCCGCTGTGATTTCAATAGTATCAAAGGAAGCGATGTTCTGGTACACCAGAAACGGAGCGAAGAAGATAAACTCAAGCGCACTTATGGCAGAGGCGTGGCATCACAGGTCAGATGTACTGTCATCGGTTGGAAGCTTTGCGGGAATACTTGGCGCAAGGCTTGGATTTCAGGTGCTTGACCCCATTGCCAGCCTTATAATCTGCGTGATGATATTAAAGGTTACGGTTGATATATTTATGGAGGCCGTAGGCAAGCTTACGGACAAATCCTGTGATGATGAAACCGTTGAAAAAATGGAAGAGATTGTGATGAAGCAGGAGGGTGTGCTTGCGGTTGATGATATCAAGACGAGAATTTTCGGAGCGAAGATATATACAGATGTAGAAATAGCGGCAGACGGAAATCTGAGCCTTTATGATGCGCACGGCATAGCGGAGCGTGTGCATAATGAAATTGAAAAAAACTTCCCCGATGTCAAGCACTGTATGGTGCATGTCAACCCTTACAAGGGCGGGCAGGATTAGATGCTATAAGTTCAAGCTTTTTATTTCTAGGCAGTCTTTTGATGGCTGCCTCTCTTTTTAATGCGGCGGATCTGTCAGGAAGCTCCTCATAATATACAAGGCTGACAGGACGGCGGCCTCTGGTGTATTTGGCTCCGCTGCCGCTGTTATGGGTATTTACTCTGGCTTCAATGTCTGTTGTCCAGCCGGTATAAAAGGTGCCGTCTGAGCATTTTAAAATATATACATAGTTCTTTTTTTCCATACAACTTTCCTCGTATATATTATAATATCGCTTATGCCTTTTGACAAGAAGCCGGTATCGTGATAGACTTAATTAACTAAAAGGAAAGTGGAGAGATTTATGATAGTATTATTGACACCGTTTGAAACGACAACAGGGCTGGCGGCAGCTATCGCAGCAGTAAACATTCTTATCATTATAGCCATAATCTTTATGGAAAGAAAAAACCCCGAATCCACTCTTGCGTGGGTACTGGTGCTTACATTTCTGCCGGTGGTCGGACTTATCCTGTATATGATTTTTTCACAGAATATCGCCCGAAAACAGATATTCCGGCTGAATCCCGATGAGGAGAAATTCGTCAGCTCATCACTCAAAAAACAGATGGATGCAATCTCAACGGGCAAATACGAGTTTGTTAATGAAGAAGCTGCCGAATGGAGAGATATGATCAGACTCAATCAGAGATATGACAGTGCATATTTCACTCAGAACAATGAGGTAGAGCTTTTTACAGACGGCAGAGAGAAATTCGAAAGTCTGATTGCAGACATCGAAAACGCCAAAAAAAGCATCAATATCGAATACTATATCATCAAATGGGATAAGGTTGGGATCAGACTCCTCAAGGCCCTCGAAAAGAAAGCAAAAGAAGGCGTTGAGGTAAGGCTTCTTATGGATGCTCTCGGATGCAGACAGATTACAAAGCGGAGAATACAGCCTCTTATGGATGCAGGAGTTAAATGTGCGTTTTTCTTCAGGCCCAAGATGAAAATCTTCCTTATGAGGCTTAACTACAGAAACCACAGGAAACTGGTTGTTATAGACAACAGCATAGGATACATAGGCGGATTCAATATAGCAAGAGAATATCTGGGCCTCAAAGAGAAATTCGGATACTGGAGAGATACACATGTCAGAATAAGAGGCGGAGCTGTCCACGATATTAATGCAAGATTCATACTGGACTGGCGTTTTGCCTCAAAAGAAAATTTGGACTTTTCATCAATATTTCTCGAAGAACCGGTAAATGCGGGCAATACAGGCATACAGATAGTAACCTCAGGCCCCGACAACGAACGGCAGGAAGTCAAGAGAGCGTACATGAAGATGATTGTATCCGCAAAGAAGAACATATATCTTCAGACGCCATATTTTGTACCTGATGCCAGCATTATAGAGTCACTCAAAGTTGCGGCGCTTTCGGGCATAGACGTGAGAGTTATGATACCATGCATGCCCGATCACATATTTGTGTACTGGGCAACCTATTCCTATGTTGGAGAACTGATACGCTCAGGCGTCAAGGTATACATATATGACAACGGATTTCTGCATGCCAAAACGCTTGTTGTTGACAGTCAGGTTGCAAGCGTGGGCTCGGCCAACTTTGACAAGAGAAGCTTTTCCCTGAACTTCGAATCCAATGCGATTATATATGACAGGGACATAGCCTGCAAAATGGAGTCGGCATTTGAAAACGACATCACACTGTGCCACCAGCTTACACAGGAGCTTTATGATCAGAGATCACTGATTATAAGGTTTAAGGAGTCAATAGCAAGACTTCTGACAAACATATTATAGAGATGAACAAAATCCCCCGGGTCTTGCGTAGAGGACTTTTCGGGGGATTTTAAGGTTTTAGCAGGAGGGGATACAAAGCTCTGTGCCGACTGTCAGATTATATACATCGACATCGGGGTTTGCTTTCATTATCGCATCGAGTGTAACCTTGTGCATCTTTGCAATCATATACAGAGTGTCACCCGGTTTTACAATATGAACTGCCGCGCATTTCTTTTTATTATCTTCCGCAGGACCCGGAATACAAAGCTCGGTGCCTATCCTTAAATTATATGGATTTCTGATTTTGTTGGCTTTCATAAGCAGCTCCACAGGCACGTCGAATCTGCCGGATATTGAATACAGAGTATCTCCCGGCTCAACACAGTATACTGCAACACAAACATATCTGGACATTAAATCACCTTTCCTTTTTTATATATACTATTTAAAAGAGAGCGGATTTGTGATAGAATATTATAAATTTGAGCGAAAGAGGTTTGAGCATTGAAGAGAAGAATTGACCCGACAATTATAATTATTCTGGCGATTATGCTTTATATGAATTACAGAAACGGCGCATTTTCAAATCCAAGAGAATGGATTCTGAGTATGCTGATAATGCTTCCGGGAATTATAGTGGGACTTTCATTTCACGAATTTGCCCACGGCTTTGTATCATACAAGCTGGGCGATCCCACTCCCAAAATACAGGGCAGAGTTACAATAAACCCTATGGCGCACATAGAGCCTGTGGGATTTATAGCTCTGCTGCTTTGCGGCTTCGGCTGGGGCATACCTGTGTCAATAGACCCTACCTATTATAAGCACAAGAGAAGAGATGAGCTTCTGGTGTCGCTGGCAGGCGTTGTTATGAACCTTATCATTGCGGTTGTATTTGCCTTTTTTATAAGGCTGCTGTTTGCGGCAGGCATAGAGGGAAGCGATCTTGGAGATATACTGATAAGGATTTTTGTGCAGGTTGCAATAATCAATCTGGTGCTTATGATATTCAATCTTATCCCGGTACCACCGCTTGACGGCTTTGGAATAATCACGCAGATTTTCGATCTCCGGAAATACGACTGGTACTACAAAGTATACAACAACGGATTTTATATACTCCTTGTCCTTATACTGTTTGGCATTACAGACAGAATTCTGTCGCCTGCAGTAAGTGCAATGTGGGGTGTTCTGTGCAGATACATTATAGGTATATACTAAACGAGGAGGATTCAAATGGAATACAGACAGCAGGTATATGATTTTGCAGAGAAATATATGGATTATTTTCTTGATATACGCACTACCAAAGAGGATTTAGAGGAGGCAGGCTTCGGCAATGCCTGCTTTAATCTGGGTTTTGGCGCTGACGGAGGACGTAAATTCATAGTTATGTGCCACGACAGCAATGCCTTTGACGATACGGACGACCTTGCAAGAGTTATAGACAAGGTTGACAATATCAATGTTTTAGGCTCTGCGGTTTCTGCCAAATGGGACATGGCGGAAACTCTGGATGAGCATACTCGCATGTGGATAAGCATAGCCCTCAAAAGACTCAAGGATATGACCGAGGAGAAGGAGCCTATGACTGTTCAGGAGCTCAGCGCGCTTCTTGCAGAGAAGAGAGATGAAATCCTCGAAAAAACAGAGGTCAACACATGGGATATCGACTGCTGGATACACGACCCTATCCAGATTGTAAATATGGACTCGGGCATTGCATACGATGTTTCAAGAGTGATCGGTATAACCATAGATGATATACTTGACGCAGTTGCCAGAGAGCAGATGATGTCAATGATGTTCTGATATGAATACAGTTGAGATAAAGAGCCTTACAGGCTGCTTTCCCGACAGAATAGAGGGAACGGATAAATGGTACTCTGCGCAGGAATGCAGGGAGCCTTTCTGTGATTTATATGAAGCTGAGGAAATTGCAGCCTCAGGCAGAGAATTTTGCGGTATGAACTGTCACCTGATTGAATTTCCTAGAGGCAGGGTATACAGTCCTTTTGATACGGAGCAGAATGTATATGTCAGTGCTCCGGTATATTATCAGGGTAATTTCTACTTCCTGAGGACTGATTTCAGCAGACGTATTGCAGGCATCTACAGCTATGTACCCTCTGATAGTAATCCGTCGCTCATAGATGAGATAAGCCTTGATGATATAGAGGACTGCTATAACCTGAGGCTTACGGTATGGCCTGTAACCCTTACAAGAGACGATAATACAGGAGTTTTACAGATAATATGGCCTGAGAGAACAGATATTGCCCTTGATGAAAACGAAACGTTGATGTTCAGGGACGGCGGCAGTCTGTATCTGTCACAGTGGTGTGAGGAACCGTATTATTACGAACTCCTTACAGTCAGAGATATTGCAACAGGGGAAATTATGGAGAAATCAAAGGGCAGTCTTTACAGAATGCCTGAGGGAGTATACTGGAGATTATGAAAAAATGGGGATTTGTTGAGGTTTTAGCCTGGATAGTTATGGCGGCGGCCTTTGCAGCTGCGGCATATGGGATGAAAATTCTGCCGGATCAGATTGCTGTGCATTATGACATAAACGGTCAGATTGATAAATACGGCTCTCCTGCAAGTCTTTTCATACTTCCTGCAATTATGCTTTTCTGCCTTGCGCTGGTAAGCTTTGTTGCCCATTTTGTCAAACCGCAGCACTGGAATATGCCTTTTGAAGTCAGAGAGGCAAACAGCGACAGAGTGTACGGAGATATCAGACTTATGGTGTATCTGATAGAGCTTGAAACCTCTGTATTCACATTGTGGGCTACAGTCAGGGAATTCGGTCAGAGTATGAACGGTATGGGAATTGCAGTAGCCGTATATATGGTTGCTATGGCGGTGACAATAGTGCTTTTGTGCATCAAAGCCAAAGCGGACAACAACTCAGAGGAAATATAACAGGCAACCTTACATAACTGTAAGGTTGGAGGCGGGAAATGTAAGCCGAAGAAATGGCTGGACATTTCCTTTTTATATATAATACGGATATAATAAAAAATGATCCGGGAGGAAATGAGATGGCTATTTTAGAGGTTAACAATGTTAAAAAAATATATACCACAAGGTTTGGCAGCAACAAGGTGCAGGCTTTGTCAGATGTATCGTTTTCCGTTGAAGAGGGCGAATACGTTGCTGTAATGGGCGAGTCGGGCTCCGGTAAAACCACGCTGCTGAATATAATCGCGGCGCTGGATAAGCCCACTGACGGCGAGGTTTACTTAAACGGCAGGAGGTTTTCGGATATAAAGGAGGCAGAGATTGCTAAATTCAGGAGAGAGCATCTGGGATTTGTATTTCAGGAGTTTAATCTGTTGGATAATTTCTCGATTAAAGACAACATACTGCTGCCGCTGGTTCTGGCAGGCAAACAGTATCACGAAATGGACAAGAGGCTTACACCTGTGGCAAGAAAGCTTGGCATATCGGAGCTTCTGTCAAAATATCCGTATGAGGTGTCAGGCGGTCAGAAGCAGAGAGCAGCTGTTGCAAGAGCGATAATAACAGACCCGCAGCTTATTCTGGCGGATGAGCCTACAGGAGCGCTGGACTCCAAAGCATCAGACGAGCTTTTATCGCTGTTCTCATCAATAAATAATGACGGACAGACAATAATAATGGTAACCCATTCCGTTAAGGCTGCATCAAACGCAGGCAGAGTGCTGTTCATAAAAGACGGCAGAGTATTTCACCAGATATACAGAGGAGCAAGCAGCAATGAGCAGATGTATCAGAAAATATCGGATACACTGACAGTCCTTGCAAAAGGTGGTGAGCACGATGCGTAAGGCATTATATATGCGTCTTGCTGCAGGTAATCTTAAAAAGAACCGGCAGCTTTACGGTCCCTACCTTATAGCCTGCATAGTAACGGTAATGATGATGTGCATTATGATATTGCTTGAAGGCGACAGGGGATTAAATACAATCGAAGGCGGACAGTCGGTTGCAGCAACGCTGATGTTCGGATGTATAGTAATTGCGATCTTTTCCCTTATAATACTTGTGTATATAAACAGCCTGCTGATAAAGCAGAGAAAAAAAGAGTTTGCGCTCTATAATGTGCTGGGTATGGAAAAACGCCATATTTCAAAGGTGCTTTTCTGGGAAAGCGCGTATACGGCAGTAATCTCAATCGGCGCAGGGCTGATATTCGGAGCTGTTTTTTCAAAGCTGATGCAGCTTATTCTTATGAAAATAATAGGCGGTGAAATCAGCTTCAGTATAGATGTTTCATTTTCTGTGCTGGTATTTACGGCGGCAATATTTGCGGTGTTCTTCCTGCTGGTGCTGCTTATGAACATAAGAACCATCAGAATTGCGCAGCCTGTCGAGTTGCTCAGAGGGGGCAGCGAGGGAGAGCGCGAGCCGAAGTCAAAATGGGTTCTTGCAGTGCTTGGCGTTGTATTCCTTGCGGCAGGATATGTTATGTCTATTATGACTAAAGATGTGGTTTCTGCCATAACTCGGTTTTTCATAGCGGTTATATGCGTAATCATCGGAACCTATCTGATGTTCATAGCGTTCAGTATAGTTCTGCTCAAAGGGCTCAAAAAGAACAAACGATATTACTATCAGACAAAACACTTTGCAACTGTTTCCGGTATGATTTACAGAATGAAAAGAAATGCGGCGGGGCTTGCCAGCATATGTATTCTGTCAACTATGGTAATCGTTACGGTGTCAACTACTGTATGTCTTTATGCAGGCATCGGCGACATTATAAAACAAGCTTATCCTTACGATGTCAACGTGAAATACTATCCGTACAGTCAGCAGACATCAGATACGCTTTCCGCGGATGCCAGGGACATTGCGCAGCAGCAGGGTGTTGAAATCAAAGAACTCTATGCTTTCAGCAAGCTGAGCTTTATGGCAAACAGAAAAGGTGATACGCTGAGCATTGATAAGGACACAGCCGACGGCCGTATTACAAATGATGGATTTGTCGATGTCACCGTTATAACTCCGGCAGATTACAAAAGAATTACAGGGGAAGACGCAGGACTTAAAAAAGGGGAAGTGCTGATATACAGTGAAAACGGCGGCTTTGGCGATAAAGTGGAGATATTGGGAGAAGAGTACAAGGCTTCAGAAATAAAAGAGTTTCCGGAAGCAACGCTTTCAAGCTCGGCTGCTTCACGCTGCGGTATTGTTGCAGACAGCAGTGAGGCGGTAGAGGCTATAAGCCGGAGATACGAAAAGCTTATGGACTGTGAGTCATATATAAACGGGGGAATGTATATAAATCTTGACGGCACTGATGATGAAAAAATAGCTTTTACCGGTGAGCTTAATGACAGAATACAGGATAATACAGGAGAAAAGCTGAATTATGAATTTATGTCGGCAGAAAGCAGACAGCTTATCGAAAAAGACGGAAGCTATTCGTTTTACGGAGCGTTTTTCTTCTTAGGTATGTTCCTGGGACTTGTATTTATCTTTGCAACTGTTATGATCATATACTACAAACAGGTTTCAGAGGGGTATGATGACAGGAAAAGATTTGATATAATGCAGAAGGTGGGAATGACAGAGGCGGAGGTCAAGCAGACAATACGCTCACAGGTGCTGATTGTATTCTTTCTTCCTCTGGCGGCAGCGGCAATGCACGTGGCGTTTGCATTCCCTATGATAAGGAGAATACTTGCAGCGTTCAGTATGACCAACGTTACGCTGTTTGCAGTATGCACAGCAGCTACATTTATAGGATTTGCAGTGATTTACCTGTTGGTATATCTGCAGACTTCAAAAACATATTACAGCATAGTAAGAAGATAGACATTTAAAATGACAGATGAAAGGGGTGAGGGCAGATGCTTGCCAGAGGACTTAAAAAATTCATATGCAGACTGATTGCTCTTGCTCTCATTGTCTGTATAATTGCGGCGGTATTTTACGGCTACAAAGGCTATGAGATGTACAAAGAAGCGGTTTCAAAGACACCCATAAGCAGTATTGCAGAGGATATATGTTCAAGGGAGCATTTCACAGAATATGAAAGCCTGCCGCAGATTTATATAGATGCGGTGATAGCGGCGGAGGACAAAAGGTTTTTCAGACACAAGGGCATAGATCCTCTGGCTATAGCAAGAGCTGCATTTAACGATATTGTTGCGAGGGCTTTTGTAGAGGGCGGAAGCACCATACCGCAGCAGCTTGCTAAAAATGAGCTGTTTACCCAGGACAAAAAAATAGAGCGTAAATTTGCAGACGCATTCGGAGCATTTGCAATAGAGCGTCAGTATAGCAAAAAACAGATATTTGAGATGTATGTAAACTCCATATATTTCGGCAGCGGCTATTACGGGATTTATGATGCGGCGATGGGGTACTTCGGCAAAACGCCCGCGCAGCTTGACGACTATGAGGCTGTAATGCTTGCCGGACTTCCCAACGCACCGTCAAATTATTCGCCCGATGATAATATAGAACTTGCCGAAAAAAGAATGGCGGTAGTTTTAAAAAGAATGGTCAGATGTCACAAGATAACTGAAGATGAAGCGGAGGAAATCAGAAACAAATCTCCGTATTAAAGTCGCAGCAGCCCTGCGGCTTTTGACGATGTTGATAAAAAGTAGATAATTATGCGGCTTAATATACGGGGAGGTGATACTTTGAACAGTATTTTGATATGTGACGATGAAAAAGACATACTGGATATGCTTTCGATGTTTTTCAGAAGCAGGGGGTACAGAATTATGACTGCCGGAAGCGGACAGGAGGTATTTGAGCAGATAGAAAAGCAGCCGGATATTATACTCCTTGATATAAATATGCCGGGACCTGACGGCATTGATGTGTGCAGACGCATCAGAAATATCGTGTCCTGCCCTATAATTTTTCTTACGGCAAGAGTAGATGAGGCCGACAAGATAAACGGCTTTGCAGCCGGCGGAGATGACTATGTGGTCAAGCCCTTTTCGCCTGCGGAGCTTGAGGCAAGAGTCTCTGCTCATATAAGGAGGGAAAGCAGGGCGAGAACCGGTTCAAAAATAAGATTTTCAGACGACCTTATCATAGATTATTCCGAGAGAAGCATAGCAGCGGGAGATAATGTAATAAAGCTGCCGCGAAAGGAATTTGATATAGTGGCGCTGCTGTCTCAAAACCGCGGGCAGATATTTGACAGAGAGCGCATATATGAGAGAATATGGGGCTATGACAGCGAGGGTGACAGCGGTGTGGTGACCGAGCATATACGCAGAATACGAAACAGAATGCAGGAGTATACGGATACGGAATATATAGAAACTGTGTGGGGGTGCGGCTACCGATGGAAAAAGTAAAAAATATATCGCTCAGAAAAAGTCTGATATGCCATATTATTGTCTTTGTGCTGGCTGCGGTGCTGCTGAGCATTGTTACATCATATATATGCCGGAGCTCGATAGAGCATATACAGGACTCATATCCTTATGACGGCAGGAAATATTATCTTACCGACGAAAACGGAAACCGGCTTGGTAAGGGTACATATATATCAGAGAATGCGGCCGTGATGAGTGAAAGGGATACAAAGCTCATAAAGCTGCTTGATGCTTTGCCGCAGGCGGCGGTACCTGTGTATTCCGCGGCCTGCATTATTGCGGCGGTTGCCTGCTTTTACAGAAGCAGACTCAAAAAGCCGTTATATCTGCTTGATAATGCCGCTCAAAAGATAGCGCAGAATGACCTTGATTTTACTGTCAGCTATGAGAGAAATGATGAAATGGGAAGACTCTGCGGCTCCTTTGAAACAATGCGAAAGACCTTGCAGGAAAACAATCTGAAGCTGTGGAGGCAGATTGAAGAAAGAAAACGGATAAATGCCGTATTTGCGCATGAACTGAGAACGCCGCTTACTGTGCTTCGGGGCTACGGGGAAATGCTTGCGGAAGCAGATGCAGACAGTACGGAAGCTGTGGCGGCTGCCATGCTTTCCAATATATCAAGGCTTGAAAAATATGCTAACAGTATGAGCAGCCTCAGCAGAATAGAGGAAATCGCTGTTAAACCGTCAGAATATGAAGCATACAGGCTGGGAGATATTCTGGAGGAAACTATGAGTCTTTTGTGCGGGGATAAAGCCGGGACCTTTGATTTTTCGGCGGACTGCGAAAAAATATATATGGACGAGTCTGCGGTAATGCAGGTGTATAATAATATTCTTTCCAATGCAGCTTCCTATGCAGATAAACGAATAGATGTAAGAGCAGATGTAAAAGGGGATTTATTAAGCATCTGTGTCAGTGATGACGGAGGCGGATTTTCGGCAGAGTGCCTTAAAAACGCAAAGCTCCCGTATTATACGGAAAGCGAGGAGCGAAGCGAGCATTTCGGACTGGGTCTTTATGTATCCTCTGTACTTTGTGAGAAACACAAGGGGTATCTTGAAATTTCAAACGGCAGCAGAGGCGCGGCTGTAAAAGCTGTATTTAAAATTGCTAAAATAGATTAAAAGTAGATATTGAGAGATTAAACTCTTCCTGAAAAGAAAACAGGGAGAGTTTTTTATAACATAGGAAATATCGACTTGTAGATATTTCCGTATGTTTCAAAGAAAGCACATTGAATGTTATCGCACCTTGCGTGCGATATGTGAAAATAGAAATTTAAATTTCGTACATTTTTGCTTTTTTTATCTCCCGGAAAGGAATACATATGGAAATTAATATTTTGGAAATCACCAAAGAGTACAAGGGCAAAAAAGCAGTAGACAGTTTATCTCTGACGCTGACAAACGGGGTGTACGGACTGCTGGGAGCAAACGGCGCAGGCAAGACAACGCTGATGAACCTGATTTGTATGCTGGTAAAGCCGGAAAGCGGGGAAATACAGCTTAACGGCGCTGACATAGCGGATATGGGAGAGGAATACAGGCGGCATCTGGGGTTTCTGCCTCAGAATTTTGAAGGATATCCGGATTTTACGGCGCAGGAGTTTTTAGAATATATAGCGGCTTTAAAAGGGGTCTCTATAGATGACAGGCTTGATTATCTGCTTGAAAGCGTGGGAATGTCGGATGAAATACACAGGAAAATAAGGACATTTTCAGGCGGCATGAGGCGGCGCATAGGTATTGCTCAGGCAATGATTAACGACCCGGATATACTGATACTTGATGAGCCCACCGCAGGACTTGACCCTAAGGAAAGAGCAAGGTTCAGAAATATTATAAGCTCTCTTTCAAGAGAAAAAATCATAATACTGTCTACTCATATCGTGTCTGATATTGAGCATATTGCAGATAATATAATCATTATGAAAGACGGCAGACTGCTTGATACGGGAGCGCCCGAAAGCATTACAGGAAGGCTTACAGGAGCTGTATGGGAGCTTGAGGCAGGCGAAGATGAAATACAGAACTATGAAAAAAGCTGCACAATCTGTTCTGTAAGGAGTATGGACTCTGGCAGAGTGAGGATAAGGCTGGTATCAGGGGCTAAGCCTGCAATAGCGGCAGTGAGCGTGCAGCCTGAGCTTGAGGACGTATATTTATACTATTTTGGAGGCAGATAATATGGGAACAATGATTAAATATGAAATAAGGAAAATGATAACAAAGAAAATATCGCTTGCAGCGCTGGCGCTGCTGCTTATATGGAGCATTGTATCGGCTGCGGCATCGCTTAACGGAATGTATGCCTATGACGGCGTATCGGAGGAGAGTCGGGGACTTGAGGCTGTGAAAATAGAGAAAGAGATTTCCTCCAAATACGAGGGACTTCTGACGGATAAGAAAGTGCAGCAGATAATTAATGATTTTCCGGTGAGAAACTTTCCTGAGGGACTTGACGCAAAATATGCATATAGCAATTCAATGCAGTCGGCAGTCTACAGTAATTTTGTGGATAAGGACGGAAACTATAACGGGAAAACAGTAAAGGAGATATACGGCAGCAACAGAATTAAAATAGGGTACATAAACGGCTGGAATTATACAGTCAAGGGTATGATACAGGTGTTTTTTGCTCTTATGATTGTGATAATGCTGATAATTTCTCCTGTATTTTCAGGAGATTACGGCAGTATGAGCAGTATAGTTATGTCAAGCAGATACGGAAAGAGTAAAAATGCATCAGCCAGAATTATTGCAGCCTTTGTGATATCGTTTGCGCTGGCACTTGTCACCGCAGTATTTAATATTGCCGCCGCCCTTGTAATTTACGGTACGGAGGGGCTTGATTGCAGCGTATTGTTTTCGTCTGCTGATTTTGAAGGCGGGCTTGTGCCTTATAATATAACGTGTATGCAGATGATTTTGTATCAGCTTGCAATGGTGCTTGCAGGTACGGTAGCGGTGACAGGAATTACAGTTGCGGCATCGGCAGTTTTCAGGAATCAGATTTCAGCGCTTGCAAGCTCACTCTTTGTATTTGTACTGCCTATGCTTATTCCGATAGAGGAAATGAGCGGACTTTACAGAGCCATTGTGACAATGCCGGTGTTTGATGTGCTGTTTCTTGCGCCCATGTCACTGGAGCAGCCAAACCTTGTGCCTGCGGCAGTGGTTGCAGCTGTCACAGCCGTTTTGGGAATTGTTACAGGTAAAAAGGTGTTTGGAGGCTATCGGCTGAAATAACAAAGCAGGGAGGATAATCTGCCTCCCTGTAATCTATTTACCCAGCATCCTTGCTATTATCGGACGTTTTACCTCCATAGCTCCTTTGGGACAGAACTCCTGACAGCAGAAACAGTATATGCACTTGCTTCTGTCTATAACCGGCAGATTGTTTTTCATTTGTATTGCTGCTGCGGGGCATATTCTGAAACATTCCCCGCAGCCGATGCATTTGTGCTTTAAAAGCGCGGGTCTTGAGCACATGCATTTTCTGATTATGCCTGCCATAATACTGCCGCCTGCATCGTTAAAGGTGATACTTTTGCGAGGTATCAGCTCAAAATCACCGATGATAAAATCATTTATATCACCCTCTGTTACAACCTGCCCGGCATCTGACGGAGCAAGTCCTCGCTCAAAGGCGCGTTTGAGAGTAGGTACATTATCCTTTTCAAGCCCAATAATTTTCGCACATACAAGATCCAGCTTATACGGGTTTTCTGATGCGGCAATAAGCCCTATATCTCTCGGAGTGCCGGATGTGGGACCGTTGCCCTCCATTCCTGTTACGGCATCGCATATGCAAAGGGCAGGTCTGAAGCTTTCGTTCAGGTCGATAAGCATATCGGCAAAATCATTATGATCCGGAAATTTAAAATGAAACTCCGGCTTGACTGTACCGGGAATTATACCGAACATATTCTTCACTGCATTGGACATTCCCATCATACCGTGGGTTTTGAGCTTGCACAGATTGATTATGACATCGGCATCGTCAAGATATGAGGTATAGGCAAACTCTCTGGCGCGCAGAGCGCTGTCTGAATGATGCACCGACTGGGAAAAGTTTCTGTTAAGCACAGCGCCCTCGATATTATTCATACCTGTGGCCTTGTACACTCTGTTTACATAGACGGAATTAAAAAGCCCTCCGGGACTGTCGCCTACAGTTATCTTCGCGCCCTTTTCGTTAAGTATTCTGATGAGAGCGTTAAGCACGACAGGGTGGGTGGTTGCCGCTCTGTCCGGTGACAGAAACGATACCAGATTGGGCTTTATAACCACTCTGGTGCCCTCTGTTATATAGCTAAGGTCTGTTACGGCACTAATTGCTTTTCTTAATGCGGCTTCAACCTCTTTATCATTATAGCTTGTGCATTTTGCAAGTGAAACTTCAGCAGTCATTTATAATCTCCTGATTAATGTGATAATTAATTATATCAGAAAAATCATGTTTATTACAGTTAATGATGGAAATTACAGCTGTTAAATGGTAAAATATATGAAGCATATGTATGGAGGTTTTTATGACAAAAGTAAAAGGTGAACTGTGTCTTTTTCTTGCGGCGCTGATATGGGGCTCCGCTTTTGTATTTCAGAAAATGGGCATGGATTTTATAGGTCCGCTTACATTCGGTTTTTTCAGGTTTACAATAGGAGCGCTGGCGCTGCTGCCTGTAATATATATCGGTGACAGGATCAAAAAGAAAAGAAACGAGAGCATTACCGGCTTTAAGGACAGAGTACTGTTAAAAGGCAGCATCCTGTGCGGACTTGCAAACTTTGCTGCAGGATCGCTTCAGCAGATGGGAATAGTATATACAACCGCAGGAAAGGCAGGCTTTATAACCTCTCTTGATATAGTTATAGTGCCTATATTTCTCATATTTTTAAAACAGAAGGTAAGCCCTGCCGTCTGGGGAGGTGTTGCCGTTGCAGGCACAGGACTTTATCTGCTGTGTATAACCGACGGATTTTCAATAAGCATGGGTGACAGCCTTGTTATAGGGTGCGCGTTTGCATATTCGTTTCAGATACTTCTGATAGACTACTTTGCAGAGAGGACAGATCCCGTTAAACTCTCATGCCTGCAGTTTCTGCTGGCGGGAATCCTGTCGGGGATAGTTGCGGTACCGTTTGAAACCATAGATTTAGGATCGGTTTTGGATTGCAGCATACCGATACTTTATACTGCGATACTTGAAGTAAGCGCAGCCTTTACTCTGCAGATAGTGGGACAGAAATATGTTCAGGCTTCCGTTGCCGCCATTATAATGAGTCTTGAGGCGGTGTTTTCTGCAATATTCGGGGCGCTTGTACTGCAGGAGGCTATGTCGGGCAGAGAACTTGCAGGCTGCATTCTGATGTTTGCGGCATTTCTGATTACACAGGCAGATGAATTTAAAGGCCTTATACATAAGAAAAGAGAAAAACGTGAAGAGGAGGAGCTGTAATGGACAGAAGAATATACAGAGAACTGAACGGTCCAAAAATGACAGAGGTGCAGATTTCACAGTATCTTGAGAGAATTGAAACAGATAAAAACGCTGACGCAGATTTAGAGTATCTGACAAAGCTGCAGTCTGCCAATGTAAATCATATACCGTATGAGAACCTTGACATACTGGCAGGCAGGGAGATATCCCTTGACAGAGAGCATCTGTTTGAAAAGATAATATTAAACAAGCGGGGCGGAGTGTGCTCCGAAATAAATACCTTGTATAACTGGCTCCTTGAGAGTCTGGGTTATGATACCGTAAGCTACAATTCGCGGATTATAGCCAGGGCAAATCCGGTGCAGACGACAGGTCACAGAGTAATCAGTGTTAATATAGACGGCGTTTCATACATAACAGATGTGGGCGTAAACTATGAGCATCACAGGATACCGCTGAGGCTTAAAAACAGCCTTGTGCAAAATGACGGAGTATGCGACTACAAGCTGGAAAAAGATGATTTCTTCGGCTGGGTGCTGTGGCAGCAGAGACCGGGAACCGAATGGAGAAAAAAACTGGGCTTTACCGAGAACCCCAATATCGACCTTGACTATATACAGGCTCTCTATATGGCGATACATTACGAGGGTTCCAAATTTAACAAAACCGCAAAGGTGTCACAGTATATAGACGGAGAGTTTTTTGCGGTGAGAGAGCGTGAGTTTTTTGCAGAGCATGAGGGGATACCGGAGTCCCTTTGCACCTTTGAAAACAAAGAGGATGAAAGCCGAAAAATCAGAGAAGTATTCGGGCTTGATGTTGAATATTAGGACAAATATGTTGAAGAAGCATATATCGAAAGCTGTCGGTACGTGCTTTTTTGTTTGTTTCAAACAAAAAAATGAAAAAATATTTATTTACCTATTGACAAGGTGGGTAAAAGGCTGTATTATAGGGTCATAGAATTTGAGCAGTGATTTTTAAGAAAGGAGGCCAATGCAATGAGAAAATATGCAAACAGTATTTTTAATCTTGTCATGTGTTGCTGTCGAATGTTTTTCTCCCGGGCTTGCTGTATGGCCAGGTACTTTGAGCTGCATTGTGCCTGATATCACGCTTCGGATATGAGCTGTAATGCCATCTGCCCGGGAGTTAAGGATAAAACCCGGTTTTTTTTTCGCTCAGATTCGATGAAACACAAAATTGAATTTAAGATGAATAATACAGAAAGAAAAGAGGACAGAAAAATGAGTGAATATAAATTTGAAACATTACAGTTACACGTAGGACAGGAACAGCCGGATCCGGCAACAGATGCAAGAGCAGTACCTATTTATCAGACTACATCATATGTATTTAAGAATTCAGCGCATGCTGCCGCACGTTTCGGACTTGCAGACGCAGGCAATATATACGGCCGTCTTACAAACTCAACACAGGACGTTTTAGAAAAAAGAATTGCAGCTTTAGAGGGCGGTGTTGCGGCACTTGCACTTGCTTCGGGAGCTGCGGCAATCACATATACAATTCAGGCTCTTACAGCAGGCGGCGGACATATCGTTGCCCAGAAGACAATTTACGGCGGTACATACAATCTGCTGGCTCATACACTTCCGGGCTACGGAATTACAGCAACCTTTGTAGACGCACACAATCCTGAAGAAATCGAAAATGCAATACAGGATGATACACGCGCTATATATCTTGAAACACTGGGTAACCCAAACAGTGACATTCCTGATATTGATGCAGTGGCTGAAATTGCGCACAAACATAATCTGCCGCTGGTTGTTGACAATACTTTCGGTACACCTTATCTTATCAGACCTATAGAGCATGGTGCGGATATCGTGGTACATTCGGCGACCAAGTTCATAGGAGGACACGGTACTACACTCGGCGGAATTATAGTTGACTCAGGCAAATTTGACTGGAAAAAATCAGGCAATTATCCTGCAATAGCAGATGCAAACCCAAGCTATCACGGCGTTTCATTTGTTGATGCGGCAGGTCCGGCAGCGTTTGTTACATATATCAGAGCGATACTGCTTCGTGACACAGGCGCTACTATTTCACCGTTTAACGCATTCCTGCTGCTTCAGGGCGTGGAAACACTGTCACTGAGACTTGACCGTCACGTTGAAAATACTGCAAAGGTAGTAAAATATCTGTCAGAGCATCCGCAGGTTGAGCATGTTAATCACCCATCACTTCCGGACCACCCGGATCATGAGCTTTATAACAGATATTTCCCTAACGGTGGAGCATCAATTTTCACATTTGAGATTAAGGGCGGACAGGAGGAAGCTCATAAGTTTATTGATAATCTTAAGATTTTCTCACTGCTTGCAAATGTGGCAGATGTGAAGAGCCTTGTTATTCACCCTGCAACAACAACTCATTCACAGCTCAGTGCAGAGGAGCTTGCAGACCAGGGAATTAAGCCTAACACTATCAGACTTTCAATAGGCACAGAGCATATTGATGATATTATTGCAGATCTTGAGAACGGATTTGCCGCTGTAAAATAGTTGACTCATACAATTTCAGGAATATAATGTGTTGTATTCGGAGGGATTTCAGTCGTAACTGCTATGCCGGATAAGAAACCAGAGAGCTGGATTTTCTTGTCCGGTTTTTGTGTTGAGATTTGTATTTTATTTTGACAACTAAAGAACGTATAGTCTGAATATGTGTCTTAAAAGTGAAGATGTGGTATGATGATTGTGTTGTCACCCCTACACAGACAATAGAAAGGGGGAATGGTATGGATTACATATTCACTATAGCTGTGATTGTTGCGGCACAGGTGATAGCATATTTGCTGTGCAAATGGCTAGACAGTCATACGAAGAAAGACAACTAGCCTAAACAAAAACCCTGAAAAAGCAGCTTCAGGGTTTTTTATTGACTTGAACAAATACATAGCCGTTTCTCTGTTCAGTTATATTATACAATATATGCACGCTGCCTGTCAATGATAACAGGTGCGGCTATTTTGACAGCCTCTTAATCATATACTCATTTGCATTGTTTTCAAAAGTGTCATCAAGCGGCTCAAAATCAAAGCTTGTGTATTTCTGGCTGAGTGCGGTTTTTAATATGAAATCTGTAAGCTGAGGGTTTTTTGGAAGTACAGGACCGTGACTGTAGGTCCCGAAAACATTGTTATATCTGATACCCTCTGTCTTGTCCTCTCCGTTGTTGCCATAGCCTGAAAGTATGGTTCCAAGAGGTGAAACTCCGGAACCTAAAAAGGTCTTGCCGCTGTGATTTTCAAAACCGACAACAGTGCTGCCGCCGCTTTCAGCGCCGCATTTATACATAAAATTGCCGATCATTCTGTCCTTTGCGCCGACGGTATAGTAATCTATAGCGCCGATGAAATCGCACATCTGACCGTCCCATGTCTTGTAGTAGCTGCCCAGCATCTGATATCCGCCGCAGATAGTGAGGAATGTCTTGCCGTCTGCAACCGCCGCTTTAATCTCATCTGCCTTGCCGCCTGCAAGATCCCCAAGCAGTATCTCCTGCTCAAAGTCCTGTCCGCCGCCGATAAAGAATATATCAAAATCAGTGAATTTAGCGCTTTCACCTATGGATACTTCTGTGACACTGCACTCTATATTGCGCCACTCAAGACGCTTTTTCATACATATTATATTGCCCTGATCTCCGTAAAGATTGAGAATGTCGGGATACAGGTGGCATATTTTAAGTTCCATTTAATCTCCTTATTTCCAGTAGTCTTTAAGACCGTATCTTTTGCTTATTTTTTCTCTTAAATCAAGCATTGCAGTATATGTCGGCATTATATAGCAAGGGTGTTCCTGCTGCTCTATCGCATCAATGAGTCTGTCATAATCCTTGATTACATGAAGCTTGTCCGTATTAAAGCCCGCATATTTAAACCTGAGAGCCATATCGTCTGCGCGCTTGCCGGATATAAATATATCGGTAAGCATATCATCGCACTCCAAAAGTCCCTCAAAATTAACGTCCCATATCCACGATATATCCGTACCGTCTGCATAATTGTCGTTAAGACATACAGTGAAAGCTGACGGTGTATCAAGGTTTGCAAGGAAGTTAAGCACCTGATTGCAGCCCGCAGGGTTTTTGATGAGTATCATCTGAACATCGCTTCCGTTCATCTCGAACTTTTCCATTCTGCCGAAGCCGCACTCGAAATCCGAAAGCGCGGATACTGCCGACTCAGGAGAAAATCCCGCAGCGGTTGCTATAGTCATAACTCCTGCCGCGTTATATATATTGTAGCCTCCCGGAAGATTGATATCGACTGTCATATCTCTTCCCGCAACGTTCATTACAACCTTTGAAGATGTTTCGTCGGTAGAAATGATTTCGGTAACCGCAACAGACGGCTCAGGTCTTCTATAGCCGCATTTCGGACAGTAATACCCTCCCAGGTGACCATAGGTTCTGTATTCGTATTTATATTCCGTCTTGCATCTGATGCAGTACGGAGCATCTGATACCTCTGCAACCATTTCTTTATATATAGGTACGTTTACACCAAAGAAAATAACTTTGTTCGGGATATCGTCTTTGAGTGATGCCGAAAGGGAGCAGTCGCCGTTAATACATACTGTTGCCTCCGGTGAACGCTCAAGTCCAATCCTTATATTATTAAGAGTGTGAGTTATCTCGCCGTAGCGGTCAAGCTGATCTCTGAATACATTTGTGACGAGCACATACTTGGGATTTGTATAAAGCCCCACCATTTTAAATGCGGCCTCGTCAGCTTCGATAAGAGCATAATCACAGCTCATTTTGCCTGTAAGGCTTGCGTTTGCGGCAAACTCCGCAGTAATACCACTGAGAAGATTTGCCCCGGATTTGTTGGCTATATATGAGCAACCGTTGTTTACAAGGCATTGCTCAAGCATTCTTGAACTTGTGGTTTTGCCATTGGTTCCGGTAACAATCAGAGTCGTGACGTCTTTTGCAAGATATTTTAAAAGATCAGGACAGAATTTGAGTGCCAGTCTGCCCGGCATATCGGTACCGCCTCTGCCCATCAGGCGTATTAAGTTTCTTGACAGTTTGCATACTGCAACTGATAATATAATTTTTAATTTATTCATAACAAAAATATTATAACTCTCGAATATGTTAAAAGCAATAGTGGAAAAGTAATTAAAAAAGTGATATACTACAACATAGTCCGACATTCCGGACAGTATATTTTTTTTAGAAACAAAACATCATAATGTTATTATAGAGGAGGATAATATGGCAGATTGTACACATAACTGCGAAAGCTGCGGCAGTAACTGCGAAGAAAGAACTGATTTCATGGAGAAACCGCTTGAATCAACACATGTTAAAAAGGTAATAGGTGTAGTAAGCGGCAAGGGAGGAGTAGGTAAATCCTCGGTTACGGCGATGCTTGCAGTTGCGATGAATCGTGAGGGTTACGAAGTAGCCGTAATGGACGCTGACATTACAGGCCCTTCAATTCCGAGAACTTTTGGCATAACAGCAAAAGCGCAGGCTGATGATGAGGGTATAATCCCTGTTGCAACCAAGACAGGAATCAAGACAATGTCAATAAACCTGTTGCTTGAAAACGACAGCGACCCGGTGGTATGGAGAGGTCCGGTAATCGGCGGCGCTGTCAAGCAGTTCTGGACTGATGTTGTATGGGGCGATGTTGACTTTATGTTTGTCGATATGCCTCCGGGAACGGGAGATGTGGCGCTTACAGTGTTCCAGTCACTTCCTGTTGACGGTATCATAGTTGTTACAACACCTCAGGATATGGTATCAATGATAGTCGAAAAGGCAGCCAAAATGGCTGATATGATGAACGTGCCTATTCTTGCAATGGTTGAGAATATGTCATACTATGAATGCCCTGACTGCGGCAAGCAGCACGCAATATTCGGCATAAGCAATATTGAAGCCGTATCGGTTAAATACGGCGTTGAAACCATAGCAAAGCTTCCTATAAATCCTAAGGTTGCGGCAGCCTGCGACAGAGGTATGATGGAACTTGCGGATGTTGAGGCTTTAAGACCTGTAGTTGATATGCTGGAGAGTCTTGACGGTGTTGAGGTTGAGCCTTGCGACGGAGTATGCGAGGACTGCGCAGCCCCTTGCGCGGCACCGGCAGAGGACGGTCCGGCATATGAGGACGGAGTAGGCAAAATTGCAGTTCCTTACGAAAACGGTCAGGTTTGTGAGCACTTCGGACACGCGCCTCAGTTCAAGATTTACAGATTAAAGGGACTTGAGGTAATAGGTTCGGAGGTTATAGACAACGACTCCGCAAACGGTCATGCGGGAGCAGTGGACGTTCTGTGGAAAAACGGCGTAGAGATAGTTATCTGCGGCAATATCGGTGATACAGCGGCAGAGATGCTTGCTGCTGCCGGAATAATGTACTTCCCAGGAGTTAAGGGAGATGCCGACAAGGTTATTTCAGAGTTTGTAAACGGAACTCTTGAATATGACTTTGCTGACGGTGGCTGCGGCGGAGCCGGCGGCAGCTGCGGAGGCGGAGGCGAAAACGGCTGTGGCGGCTGCTGCAGCGGTTGCTGTTAACGATATCACAGCCTGCACTTTTAAACGAGGTGCAGGCTTTATTCTATATTATAAGGAGATAACAGACTGATGAGATTATTTATAGCCATAAATTTTAACGACGATATTAAAGAAGAACTCGAAAACAACATAGAGGATCTCAAAGACGAAGCAAAGAGGGGCAACTTCTCCCTTATAGATAATCTGCACCTTACCCTTGCCTTCATAGGGGAGCTTGACAAAAGAAATTTACAGACGGTAAAGGACGCTATGATTTATGCAGTATCTAATTTTGAGTACGGTCCTTTTGAAATATTGCTGGGGGATTTCGGCAGATTTAAAGGAAGAAGAGGCGGAGAGTATCTGTACTGGAGAGGACTGGCAAAGTCGGAGGAACTCAATGTGCTGCAGAGGAGTATTGTAAGGCAGCTTGCATATCTTGATATACCGGTAGATGAGAAGCCGTTTAAGCCCCATATCACACTGGCGCGAAGCTGCGTGCTTTATGAGGATTTTGATGAGGAATACTACTGTGACGGGCTGTTTGATGAGAGCATGACCGTCAAATCAATAGAGCTGATGCAGTCGGAGGTTATAAACGGGAGGACTGTGTATACCCCGATATATAGTCTTAAAATATAGAAAGGTGAAAACTGCAAAGGCATTGAATGCACTTGCAGTATAAACATACATAGGATTGATGGTGGAATGCTGTATGGCAGAAAAAGCAGTTCAATATACTAATTTAATAAAAGATGTGCGTGATGATTATTTGAACAATCCAAGAAAAAATTCTAAGATTGAATTGAAGTGGTGCGAAAGCGAAACCGAAAAAGATTTATGTCAGGAGATTAACCTCTGGACATACTGGCAGGGCTGGCAGTATGCAAAAGATGAGCCTGAAATAAAGATATTGCTGCTGGGTCAGGACTGGGGCAATCCATATAATTATAATATGGAAACTGTTAAAAATATAAGGAAGCTGAATCAGGGTATTACGGATACACAGTACCTTGATAATTGTGACTTGACTTTGAGAGAAGTAACGACTGATAAAAATCTGGTTGAGCTTTTTAAGTCAATAGGATATCCGCAGATAGACAAAAAAAGATATTCAGATTTGTTTTTCTGTAATTTTTCTTTGGGCTATAGAACAGGCAGCCAATCCGGAGGAATGACCGGTCGTGTTATGAACCAGGATGCGCCTTATATAAAAAAACTGATAGAAATAATCAAACCGGAAAAGATTTTGTGTCTGGGGCAGAAAACCGCAAATGCAACGTTAAAGATGCTGTTTGGAAAAGTTCCAAGATATAAAAATTATGGAAGTCTCGTAGATTCAAAAAAAGTATATACATATATCAATGGTGACGTACATAGTACTGTTTATCCGCTGTTTCATACCGGATTTTACGGTGTTAGAAATCGTAAAGGCGGACTTGATAAGCATTTTGAAGATTGGAGCCGCATTAAATAAATATGGTATATGCCCCGATATATAGTATTAATATATAGGCGAAGCATTGAAACTTCGTCTTTTTATGTGAAAATTGAGTGAAATATCCGTACTTTCATTGACTTTTGCCACAATTATGGATACAATTGTATTTGTGTAAAGGAGAACAATGACTTATGGACATTAAAAATTTCTTTAAAAACGAAAATATGAACAGAAAGAAAAAGATAAAAATAGGTATCGGAGTTGCACTGGGCGCAATGGTAATTGCAGCGGGCACTTTGGTGGCACTCAACGTTACACAGCCTTATGCCATAACTGCTGACGGTGATGTTGTAGAAGAGCCATGGGATGTGACAATAGACGGAGAAACAGTTTGTATGGCGGCTTCGGAAGAAGAAGCCAACCAGCTTATAGACGATATAACCAATTATTATCTGACCGATGATTCAGATGTAAAAAAGGTGGAGGTTAAAGAAGAAATAACAGCTCAGCCTACAGAGCTCAAAAGAGGAATGAAAACTCCCGTTGTTGACGATATGGAGGAAACCCTTGACTATATAATGACAGGAGTTGAAGAAAAGGTCACTTATGAAATAAAAAACGGCGATACAGCATGGGAGATTGCCGATGACAATAATATTTCGGTTACCGACATTGAGGACTGGAACAAATCAGTCGACCTTGAAGATCTTCACGAGGGTGATGTTATTAATCTTTATGAAGCAAAACCGCTTGTTACAGTAAACAGCGTTGAAGAAATAACATATACCAAAAAGATTGACTACGATACTAAATATGTTAAATCAAGCAAGCTTTATATAGGTGAAAACAAGGTTAAAAAAGAGGGTAAGCAGGGTAAAAAACTGGTTACTGCGGTTGTAACAAAAGAAAACGGAGAAACTGTAGATAAAGAAGTGCTTTCATCAGAAACAGTCAAAGAGCCTGTTGATGCGGTCGTATATAAAGGAACAAAGACAAGAGGAAGCGCAGTAGTTGACTATGCAAGACAGTTTATCGGAAATCCGTATGTATACGGCGGAGCAAGCCTTACCAATGGTACTGACTGTTCAGGTTTCACAATGTCTGTATATGCGCATTTCGGATATTCACTTCCGCACAACTCATATGCGCAGCTTAACTGCGGCAAGGCTGTTTCATACAGCGAGGCGCAGCCGGGAGATTTAATCATATATCCTAACCATGTAGCTCTGTATGCAGGCGGCGGCATGATAATACATGCAAGCTCCCCGAGAACAGGAATTACAACAGGTTCGGCAACCTACAGGACAATTCTCGGAGTAAGAAGAATAATTAATTAAAAAACAGTAAGAAATTTGTCATAAAACTATTGACATTTGAGGTCTGTTTTGGTAAGATAATCAAGCTGTCGCTTCGACAGCTTGATGTAAGAAAATATGCTTGCAGATTAAAAAAGTTGTTGACATAGCGGCTTGAAAATGGTAACATATTTCTTGCAGTGATTAAAAGCAAAATTGCTTAAATCTAACTGGTGTGGCGGTGTAGCTTAGTTGGCTAGAGCGTCCGGTTCATACCCGGAAGGTCGGTGGTTCGACTCCACTCGCCGCTACCATTTTTTTTTAGAGTTTTGGGAGTTTAGCTCAGCTGGGAGAGCATCTGCCTTACAAGCAGAGGGTCACAGGTTCGA
>URGK01000001.1 GCA_900547295.1 uncultured Eubacteriales bacterium | reverse complement strand
ACACCAGCATCAAGATCACGGCTCCGGCCGCCAGCGAAATATACAGCCCCGGGGGTCAAATCGCTCGACGGCATACCAAGCTTTATAGCGATTGCCACACAGGCCTTGTATACAATCGCTCCGATAACAACACTTGAATTAGAAGAAAAACTTTACTATGCAAATGCTAGTTATACAAACAGTTTCAACGGAACCTTAAACCAGATGATGTCTGTAGCTGATACGGTAGCCATACAGGTAGGATCGGTTTTTAAATATAGTGATTATAACAGGGAAGGAAGATTTATAGAGGATAAAGAAAAAATGATTAAAGCTGTGCGCAATATTCTTAGAAATGAGAAAACCTTGTCTGCAGTATATATAACCTTTAACCCTGAATTATTTCCAGACAGGCAGGAAATATGGTTTATACGAAAAGGTGATAAAATTATACAGGTTGACTCTGCTTCTTTAGCGAAAACATGGCTTTTGAAAACAAACCCGAATACAAAATATTTTTATGATGCAATGGAAAACGGTAGTTTTTGGGGAGGTCCTGATTGGGAGACGATCTTAAACCACTATAATATTACATATACAAGGCGCATAATAGATAAGGAAGGTGTGAAACTTGGAATAGTAGGAACTGATATAATAAGCAGTCAGGTTACGGATACAGTGAGCAAAATTAAAGTATACAGAGACAGCAAGGCATATCTGTTCAATGAGAATTTAGAGTATATTGCAAAAGGGGACAATGACACATTAACAAAAGAGATTTATAATTTTATAAAAACGAAGAAAAAACAGTTTAGTGAAACTCCAGGTATATATTACTTTAATTCGAATAATGGGAGATATGTGTTTTCGGGAAGCAGGCTGAACAACGGGTGGTTTCTTATAATAATGCAACCTGAGAAAACGGTTCTTGAACCGATAACAAGAGTGATTTTTTTTACGTGGTTTCTTGTGGGAGTGACGTTATTCCTATTAATATTGACAAGCTGTTTTCTTTTTAAAAAGACTTTTTTCCCTGCCATAAACAAAATTGAAGAACAAGCGCTGTTTATAATTCACCAGTCAAGGCAAGCAAAACTCGGTGAAATGATAGCGGGGATTACTCATCAGCTTAAACAGCCTGTAAACAATGCCAATATTGTGCTTATGAATATGCAGGAAGATGTGGAGGAGGGGAATGTTACAGACGATGTAATGCAGGAACATATAAAAGCATTAGCAGAAAGCGTAAATACTATGCTTCCAATAATAAATGATTTTGCGGGTTTTTTAAAGCCGGACAGAGAAAAAACTTTAATAAATGTTAAAGAGGAAATAAACAGTTGTTTAAGATTAATGCGGATGAAACTTTCTTTTGCAGGTGTTAGGGTAGAGCTTCAAGCGGAAAAAGAAATAGAATTGTATGGCTATAAAAATGAGTTTGTTCAATGTATGTTGAATGTCATAGGGAATGCGTTGGAAGCGCTTGAAAGAATTGAAGATAAGAGACGTATTATTAGAATAAAAACAAAAGAATGTGGGGATATGCTGGTAATTAGTATATACAATAACGGAAGAGAAATACCTGCAGAACTGCAGGATAGAGTCTTTGAGCCGTATGTGACGACAAAAACGAAAGATGGCGGCACGGGAATAGGTCTTTATCTCACAAAAGAAATAATAGAAGAACATTTTGCCGGGCGTATATATTATAAAAATTTGGATGAAGGGGTAGTGTTTATTTTTGAAATACCAGTAAAAAAGGAAAAGGAGTCGGATACAAATGCTTAATACTTTAAAAGTGCTTTATATAGAAGATGATAAAAACACAAGAGATGCGCTTTCTTATTACCTAAAAAAGAGAACAGGGAAGCTTATAATTGCGGGGATGGGAACAGATGCTTTAGAACAATATAATATTCATAATCCGGAAATTATTATAGTAGATTTACTCCTTCCGGACATGAATGGGCTAGAAGTAATAAAAGAAATAAGAAAGAGGGATGCCATAAGCAGAATTATTATCACAAGTTCAGTGGAAGATACAGAGGTTATATTAAAAACTGTAGACATGGGTATAGACGGGTATATAATAAAACCAATAAATCCTGTGGAACTTACAGAAAAGCTTAATGCTTCAGCAGAGCTTTATTATTTGCATTCGAGCAAAAAAAATAAAGGAAATATAATTGGTGAACCTGAAGAAAAAAGAATTCGAGAGGCAATAATAAAAAAGCAGATTCTAAATCTTATAAAGAAAAAAGCGGGACGTGGAGCAAGAGATGTTACTGTTTCATGGATTGGAGACACAATCGAAATAATATTGTATGATTCATATACAGTTATTGAAAAAACGTTACTTGAAGACATTCATAATTTTAGCTCTATTGAACATCTTAGGGGGCTTTTTTATAAATCAATTATGGAGGATTTTGAAGGAATAATAATGACTGCGACAGAAATAAAAGTAAAAAATGAAAATCTAATAATAGATGTAAGAAAGAAAACTGATAAATTAAAATTTACAACTATAGAACAAATAAATTCAATTAGGTGAGAAATCAAGAGTGATTATCAAGCCCAAAGAATTGTGTGGCCTTTATTATTCTTGCCATTCTCTTGACCCTGCGCAGGCAATCGAAAGAATTCTGGAGACAAGAGGCGTGAGTGAAGATAATCTGACAGCAAGAGGTGTGAAGCTTATGAGAGAGCTTATATCAAATGAACACAAAAAGTAGTGCTGCATTGGCATACGATATACAAAAACACAGAAGAACGAAAAGGCTCCTGTGTTTTTTGTATGCAGAACTTGTTTTCAACATATGTTGATAATAAGTTTGAATAAATATTTAAACTATAAGGAAGAACTTCACAAGGAATATTGCAGAGATAACATAAGTAAGTATTGAAACCTCTCTGCCTCTGCCTGTGAAAAGCATAATCACACTGTAAGATATAAGTCCTATTCCTATAGCGTGTCCGATTGAACCGGAAACCGGCATTGCAATAAGCATAAGCGCAACCGGAACAAGCTGCGTCATATCATCAAAGTCTATCTTTTTAAGACCGCCCAGCATTATAACTCCTACATATATAAGCGCTGAAGAAGTTGCTGCCGCAGGGATTATTGCTGCAATCGGCGCTATGAACATGCAGGCAAGAAACAGTATTCCTGAAGTCAGAGCAGTAAGGCCTGTTCTTCCGCCTGCTTCAACACCTGAAGCTGATTCAACGAATGTAGTGACTGTTGATGTCCCCGAAAGAGAACCTGTTATAGTTCCTATGGCATCGGCAGTAAGAGCCTGTTTCATCTTAGGCATATTGCCTTCACTGTCAAGCATTCCTGCTCTTGAAGCCGTACCGACAAGAGTTCCTATAGTATCAAACATATCTATAATACAGAAAGTTATTATAAGGGTTATAACAGTAAACCAGCCGATCTCCATTATATTTGAGAAGCTGAATTTAAACAGTGTTGTCTGCGCCATATCGTCAAAAGCAGGAACAAATGATGCATCTTTAAGCGCTGCAAACGGATTTGTCCCAAGGAATATCGCTTCTCCCGCCCAGTAGACTACGGAAGATACCAGCATGCCCAGAAGCACTGAAGCCCTGATGCCTTTGTGGCTTAATACAACTATGACAAACAGTCCCACAAACATCGTTATAACGGCAAGCACCATCTGAGGATAACCGTCCGCAATATTTTTCTGTGCAAGGGCAGGTGTCAGTGAGCCGAAGAAATCTCTCATAACATAGAACATCCCGCCGTCCTTATTGGAAACGCCTGCGTTTGAGCCAAACCCTATATTAAGAAGCATCAGTCCGATTGCAGGTGCAATTCCGAGTCTGATTCCAAGCGGTATGGCATCAACGATTTTTTCACGAATGTTAAGTACAGAGAGCACAAGAAATACAATACCCTCAACAAGAATTATACATAAGCCTGCCTGAAATGACTCAAGATATGACATACCCGTAAGGCTTACAATGTTGGCAACTACAACGGCAAAGAAGCTGTTAAGCCCCATTCCGGGAGCCATAACAAAAGGCTTGTTTGCAGCAAAAGCCATAACGAAAGTGCCTATTGCCGAGGCAATACAGGTTGCAAGAAACACACCGTTCCATAATTCAGATCCGCCCTCAGAGCCAAAGGCTGTCAGGATATTCGGATTCAGTGCTATAATATATGCCATGGTCATAAACGTGGTAAGGCCGGCAAAAATCTCGGTACGCACATCAGTACCGTTTTCTTTAAGTCTAAAAATCTTTTCCATAAAAGTCCTCACTTTATATTAAAAATTAACCAACAAAAAATAATTATATTATACCGATATAGTTATGTCAAATATGGACCTGTAAAAAAGGAACCTTCCTGTACGGAAAAGTTCCTTTTCAGACTCTATGGTGATATTAAAAGTACTGCAAATTCACGGTCTTTAAGAGCATCCACCTTTATGGATTTGAGAGACACCTGCACTCCTGAAATTTCGTTTATCATAGCCGTCAGGTCATCTTCAATGCACATATAAAACAGGCGTCTGCTTTCCTCGATATGCCCTGCATTTTTGTAATTTGTCATCAGTGTTTTTTCAAAGGGACCGAGGACCCCGTAGGCTGTTATCTCTATGGTATTTCCTGAGATGAATACAACAGCATCTCTGGGACCTCTGCCGGATTTTTCTTTGAGAATCCTCAGTACACCCTTTCGTATGTTTTCTTCGATTTCTTTTTTGTTTTCAGAAGCAAAGTCTTTGACTGAAGTGTCCCGATGGCGTTCTTTCATTATTGAACTGCCGGCTCTTTTGAGTTTGTCTTCAAGTTCATCAGTGTTTATGGGTTTGATAATATAATTTGAAATGTCAAGGTCTACAGCTTTAAGAATAGTAGATACATCGCTTACTGTCGATGTGATAAAAAACCTGCATTTCGAGTCTATTTCTCTTATTTTTTTAATCATTTCCAGGCCGCTTATGCCCGGAAGCAGAATGTCTATAATAGCGATATCAGGGTGATGTTCATTAAAACTTTCGATACCCTTTTCACCGTTTTCTGCTGTATAGACCTTGCCGAACCGTCTTTTCAGAAAGCGTTCAAGACCGGCCCTTGTATTATCGTCATCTTCAACATAAAGTACTTTTAGATTTTTCAGCACATCCATTTTAAATCTCCTTGAATTCTATAGTGAAGGTAACTCCTTCATCATTGTTTGTGTAGTATACTCTGCCGTTGAAATGATTTTCAATGATCTGTTTTGTCAGGTAAAGCCCTAGACCTGTACCGCCTTTTGCCTCTTTTGTGGAAAAATAAGGGGTAAATATATGCCTGCCGGCTTCTTCAGATATGACGCTGCCGGTGTTAAAGATATTTATATGTATCATCTTTTCGGCAAAATCCTCGCTCAGCTCTATTGAGATCTGCCGCGCATCAGGGGGTGAGGCAGAAGCAGCATCTCTGGCGTTTTCGAGAATATTGAATATGCATTGTGTCAGTTCATTACGGTAGTTTGTGACAGAAATTTTTCTGTCAGCATTAAACTCTACTTTGATTTTGTTTATTTTAAGGCTTTCTGCCATCATCGACAGAACCTTTTCTATGACATCGTTAATAAGGAATGTTTCTTTTTTTCGATCCGGTTTTAAAAAATCTGCAAAATCAGTGATTGTATCTGACATTATAGTGATATTGTCCTTCATTTTTTCGGTATACCTGTCAAAGTTCTCGGGTGAAAGCTCTGAGGCGTAATAATCATCTTTCATATTTGCAATATCTATATTGATACTGTTCAGAGGCTGTTTGCACTGGTGTGCGATATTGCCTATCATTTCACCGAGTTTGGCCTGCCTTGACTGGTTAATGATTATTATTTCGTTCTGCTCAGCAGATTCAACAACAGGACCGTAGTATCTCCTTATCAGTATTGCTGCCAGAGTAATTATAATTACAATGGTTAACAGCATTGTGGTCAGCAGCGTTTTTCTGGTATCTGCTGCAGAGGTCATTACTGTTGTTTCGGGCTGGGCTGAAACAAGTATCCAGCCGTTATTAAGCTTCGTATAGGCTGCTATGTATCTGCTTTTGTCGGAGGCCTTGTACCAGATATATCCGCTGTCTGCCGTTGAGGCAGCTATCCTGCTTTTGACAGAAGAAAACGACAGTGACGCGTTATTATCACTGCTGGCATAAAATTTCATATCCGAATCAAACAGTGCTATTTCGCTGTCCTCATATATCTTTACGGATTTGAGCATCTTTACAACTTCTGTCATCAGCATATCGGAGCCGACAATACCTATGAGATTGCCGTCTGCATCATAAACCGATTTTGTATGGGTTGTCATATATTCGTCAAGAGATGACTCGTAGTTAAGCCCGCCCCAGTAGCTGCCGTTTTTAATGGCGTTGTAATAGTAATTCACGCGAGGGTTGCCTTCCACAAGCCAGCTGGGAGCATAAAGCCTTGCGTCTATTGCGGTAACTTCTCCGTTCTTGTAGGCATACCAGACCTCCTCCATCCCTGTGTGGAGATCGGGGTTGAAGGTTACATACAGTCCTGAGAGGTGATCTGTGCGCCGGAGAGAGTATTTAAGTATGCTGCCTGTCTGCTGTTTGAGCTTTGTAAATACATCATAATCATTTATGTAATCATATTCAGAAAAAGTCACCTTAACCATAGCCTGCATCATATTGACCAGACTTTCCATACTGTTAAAAACTATGTTAAACTCCACACATGCGCTTCTGACTGCATATTCAACCTTGTCCTCTACCTCGGTTTTAAGTGTTTGCTGATTGCGGACAAGACCGATAATCTCTATAGGAAGCGCTACGATAAGAGCTCCGGCAATTATTAGTATGAGTACGCGTTTGAATATTTTTTTCATAATTATAATCCGCCTTAAAAGTGAAATTTCTGTATTTTCTGTTGACTTTGAAAATTATATATGCTACAGTATATAACCAGATGAGATGTTTGTAAACCATTTATATGGGTGACAGGATCTTAAGTTTTTTAAAAAGAGAGTTGAGTAACTAGAAAGTCACTTATCAGAGTATTGCTTTTTATGGATCAATGCAGTTGTTTGCGTTGGTCTTTTTAATTTATATATTTATTTAAAGGAGGAAGAGAAAATGAGAAAAACTCTGGCTTATGTGCTGTCGCTGGCAGTCATTCTGTCAATGACAATGATGCCTGTAGGTACTTTTGCAGCAACCGGAAGCGCTCCGGCTGCTCCGACTGCAGTAAAAGCTGTGGCAAAAACAGAAACGAGCATTAAGCTTTCGTGGGCAGGAAGCTCCGATGCGAAGGGGTATGCCGTATATAAGTATGACGGCAAGAGCTACAAAAAGATAAAGACTACTGCATCGAAGTCATTTACAAACACAAAGCTCAAGAAGAACAAAGCCTATTCGTATAAGATTAAGGCATACAAAACTGTAAACGGTAAGAAGGTATACAGCAAATACTCATATAAGGTTAAAGCTGTGCCAAAGGCAACTTCTTCTAAAAAAGCAACAAATGTAACAAAGGTGGTTCTGGATAAGACAGCTCTTCAGATGAAAACAGGGGAGACAGCAGAACTTAATGTTTCACTGAAACCAAACGGGAAGCTTGTTACAAACAAGATCGTATGGTCAAGCAGTGACAAAAAAGTTGCAACAGTAGACTCAGAAGGTAAGGTTACAGCCGTTGCAACCGGAAACTGCACTATAACTGCAAGAGCTCACAACGGTATAACTGCAAAGGCTGACGTTAATGTTCTTACAGACCTTTCAATGGCAGAGGACATCAGCAAGATGACTGCATTTACAAAAGATGCGACAGAATATGCCGAGAAGCTGGGATATGAACTTGCATATAATATGGATCTTGCAGATGACAAAACCGGTTTCAGAACAGCAGGCTCAGATGCAGAACACAAAACTGCAGATTATCTTGCAAATGAATTTAAAAAAATCGGTCTTGCAGATGTGACAAAGGAAGCTGTTACTGTTGATAAATGGCAGTTCAATGAAGCATATATGACATTGAACTATAAAAACAAGAGCGGTGAAGCAAAGACCCTCAAGATTGATGATATGGTGTCATATGCCGCACAGGGAACAAAACAGCTGGGCGGTGATTACAGCAGTCTTGAAATCGCAGATATGGGTAGAGGTACAGAGGCTGAGTATCAGGCTTACTATAAAAAGAATGACTGCAAGGACATGAGCGGCAAAATAGTTCTCGTAGGTGTGGATCAGTGGAATGATATATGGATTGACGGTCCGTATATGGAAGCGGCAGTTCAGAAGGCTGCGGCAATTGTGACATATCCTGTGGGAGGATATGCAAGCTATGATGATGACACACTTAATATGCAGGACATATGTGCGCCTGATATGAAGATGCCTTGCACATCAATAACCAAGAACGATGCAGTAAGGATCAAAAACGTAATCGAAAACGGAACTGCTGTAAAGGCTGAGCTTTATGTTGATAATGAAGTAGGAAGCCAGAACGGCACATCATACAATGTAGTAGGCAAAATCAAGGGAACAGCAAACACAGGACAGCAGATACTTGTTGCAGCTCACTATGATAAGTATTTCTACGGTTTTGAAGATGACTGCATGGCAATAGGTCTTGTTGCAGGTATTGCAAAGACTATGATTGACTCAGGTTTCAAACCTGCCAACGATATTGTATTTGTTGCACATGGCGCAGAGGAATGGGGACGTTTCGATACCTCAACTGACTGGGCAATAGGCTCATGGGAAATGATAACAAAGGTACATCCTGAATGGCAGGGCAAGACGCTTGCGCTTATTAACTTTGAAATGCCGGGAGTAGACAGTTATAATGACAACGGAGTTATGCGTACAACTTATGAAGTTGGAGGAATAGGAAAAGACCTGCTTGCATCAGGACTTCTTGCAAATGTGAAGAGCTTCTACAAAAATGGAGTTGTTGTGAAGAATGACGACGATGAACTGCCTAGAACTGACTGTATTTCATATCAGTTCAACGGAGTTCCTGCGTTTATGCCAAGGCAGGAAGATAAATCACAGTGGTCAAAGAACAGATACCATACTCCTAGAGATGATAATAATGTAACTGATACCAAGGGTGACGGTGTTCACAGCAAAGCACTCATTGAATATCAGATGGCACTTTACTCGGCACTTGCGATGTATATTGACGGAACACCTGCACTGGAGATTGATTTTAACAGCAGATGTGATGATTTTGAACAGGCAATAGAAGGTACCGAAAAATATGCAACAGCAACATCCGTTGCAGAATACAAGGCGCAGCTTGCAGAGCTCAGAACTGCGGCTAAGGCAAACCTTGAGGAAGCAAAGAAAATAAACGCCGACTATGAGGCTGCATACAAGGCAGGCGATGCAAAGGCTATGGAAGCAGCAAGAGCGGCAGGTATTAAGCACAATACAGAAGCACTTAAAGCATTTAAATATGTACAGGATGAATTTATGGGCCTTGCAGATTATGGCGATATAGAAGTTCATCACAAGTGCCTGCAGAATAACCTTGACCTGTATGATAAGGTGGTTGCTGCGCTAAGTGATGGTAATATTACAGAAGATGATATCTGGATTGCGGCAGACATTAACGGATATTATGAAAATTACGCATATCTGTACAGTGATGAAGTATGCACAATGTCAAATGATCTTCTGATGAATACAAAGGTTGAAAGCAACTGGGGTTCAAACAAAATGACTCTTGCAATCAAGGACTCATGGAAGACAACAAAGAATATGTACGCAAAATGGAATGAAGGCGTAAAAGATGCAGCAGAGTACAAGGTATTCGCAGATGAATACAGGGGCTATATGGATACACTTAAGACTAAGCTTCAGGCTTATGTAAAGAGTGAGACAGGCGCAATGAAAGTATTAAAGACAATGCTGTAAAAGGTAAATAGTATACCCTCTTTATTGGGAGTGTCGTTTCTTGCGAGGCGGCGCTCCCGTTTTATTTTTTGCCTGCATTGTTGACAAAAGCAGTAAGTAAACATATAATGAGTTAATGTGCATTGCGGGATGTACATTGTAAAATGTTTAACAGAAAGGAAGATAAAATGGCTCCTAAAAATAAATTTACAAGAGAAGAAATGATTGCAGCAGCATTAAAAATTGTTCGCAGAAACGGTGCCGGTTCACTCACGGCTAAGGCTATCGCAGATGAACTGGGCATCTCCACAAGGCCTGTCTTTACCTGCTTTGGCACTATGGATACGGTAAAGAACGAAGTGCGTCAGGCTGCTGAAGAAATATATAACGGGTATATAGGCGAGGGACTTAAAGAAAAAATCCCGTTTTTCGGTCTGGGCATGCAGTACATTCGTTTTGCAAAGGAGGAACCGGAGCTTTACAGACTGCTGTTTTTAATGCAGACAGCAGACGGAAGCAGCGGAGCATTTCAGTCTATGGTGCACTCCCAGGAAACAGCAAGAGGCTCGCTTGTAAAAATATATAATATGACCGAGGCGGAGGCTGACAGATATTTTCGAGACCTGTGGTTGGTGGTCCACAGTATTGCCACGCTGATTGTAACAGGTTGCTGTCCGTATTCAGACAGAGAAATCGGAAACATTCTCACAGGCTTCAGCATCAGCATATGCAGGTCTATCAAAGAAATTGAAGGCTTTGCATCAGACAGCTTTGACAGAGATGAGATTTTCAAAAGGCTGACAGCAGAATAAAAGTATTTATCGCAAAACATTAAATTAACACTTGCTTGTAACGCAGCGTAATACGGTAAACTTACCGGTAAAAGAAAAGCCTTAGGCAGAAGGAGAATTTTATGCTTGATATTAAAAACCTTACTAAAACATATGGAGACAAAAAAGCCGTTGATAATCTGACGCTGCACATAGCGCCGGGAGAAATATGCGGATTTATAGGGCACAACGGCGCCGGCAAGACAACAACTCTTAAATCGGTTGCAGGCATACTGCAGTTTGATGAGGGAGAAATCACAATCGGCGGCAGGTCCGTAAAAACAGAGCCGCTTGAATGTAAGAGGCAGATTGCATATATTCCGGATAATCCTGATATTTATGAATTTATGACAGGAATACAGTATCTGAACTTTATCGCGGATATTTTCGGAATAGATGAGACGGAGCGCAAGGAGCGAATAGAAAAATACGCGCAGCTTTTTGAGCTTACAGATGACCTGACAGCAGCTGTAGCCTCATATTCCCACGGAATGAAGCAGAAGCTTGCGGTTATCTCGGCGTGGATACATAATCCGAAACTTATTATTATGGATGAACCTTTTGTGGGACTTGACCCCAAGGCAGCGCATCTGCTCAAAGAAATGATGAAAGAGGCATGCAGCGAGGGCAGCGCCATATTCTTTTCAACCCATGTGCTTGAGGTGGCAGAGAAACTGTGCGACAAGGTTGCAGTTATAAAGGGTGGCAGACTCATACGCTCGGGAAGCATGGAAGAGGTAAAAGGCGATGACAGTCTTGAAGCCGTATTCCTGGAACTGGAGGCGGAGTAATGCTGAAGACCCTTATAAAAAAACAGATGAAAGAAATCTTCCGGGGATATTTCTACGATACCAAAACCGGCAGGAACAGAGCCAGAGGCGCGACCATAGCATTTATAGTTGTTTTCATACTGCTTGTAGGAGGCCTGCTGGGCGGTATATTCACATGGCTTTCAAATCTACTCTGCGGTCCTTTCGTTGCAATAGATGCAGGCTGGCTGTATTTTGTATTTATGAGTCTGATGGCAACATTTCTGGGAGCTTTCGGAAGTATATTCAACACCTATGCAAGCCTTTACCTTGCAAAGGATAATGATATGCTGCTGTCACTGCCTATTCCGGTACATACGATTATTGCGGCAAGACTATGCACTGTCTATCTGATGGGCCTTATATATTCCTGCGTGGTTACAGTTCCTGCTTCAATCGTATATTGCGTCACCGCGGGAGTAACGGCAAAATCAGTTATCGGCGCAGTATTTACAGTCTTTATAGTATCCGTAATTGTCCTGATGCTTTCCTGCGTGCTGGGCTATCTGGTGGCGGTTATAGGGCGCAGGCTCAAAAGCAGGAGTATTGTTACGGTACTTATTTCAATACTGTTTATCGGCGCATATTATCTGCTGTGTATCAAATCAAGAACCATAATAACAGAGCTTACCCAGAATGCTGCATTCTATGAAGAAAAGGTCAGGACTTCAGCCTATCCTCTGTATATGATGGGAAAGGCAGCAGAGGGAAATCCTGCTGCAATCCTTGTAGTCATTGCAGTTACAGCTGCTCTGGCAGCAGTAATCTATATATGCATGTCAAAGAGCTTTATTAAAACAGCAACAGCTTCGGCAGCTCTGACAAAGAGTAAAAACAAAAAAATAAAGACAGATTTAAAAACATCAGGCAGAGCGCTTCTGGCAAAGGAATTCGGAAAATTCACCTCAAGCTCCAGCTATATGCTTAACTGCGGCCTTGGAATTCTGATGCTTCCACTGGCGGGAGCGGTTACAGTTATTAAAGGTGGCTGGGTTATGGATCTCCTTACCTCTGTATTTGATGAAACAGGCTTTATGATGATATTGTTTGCAGCAGGCGTATGCATGCTCTCAAGTATGAACGATATGGCGGCGGCCTCTGTCTCGCTTGAGGGCAGGAGCCTTTGGATTATGCAGATGCTGCCTGTAGATACACACAAGATACTTATGGCAAAGGCGGCTGCTCAGATGATATTAAGCGGAGCAGCTTCCCTTATATGCAGTCTGTGCATAATAGTCGTTGTAAAACCGGGAGTATACGAGGCAGCTATATTCCTCCTGCTGGTGCTGATATATACTGCGGCTTCGTCATTCTTCGGACTTGTGTTGAACCTCAAAAGACCTAATCTGACGTGGACCAGTGAAACGGCTCCCGTCAAGCAGAGTATGGCGGTTACGGTGGCTCTGTTTGGCGGCTGGCTTTATACAGTTATAACGGCGGGCGGATTTTTCCTGCTGAGAAAATATATTTCCGCAGATGTGTATATGACAATTATCACAGCAGTAACAGCAGGGCTTTGCATAGCTATGTACTGCTGGCTGAAATCAAGAGGAGCAAAGATTTTCGAGAGCCTGTAGGGGCATTGACAGGATATATCAGAGGGATATAATAAGAACAAAGGAGAAGGTATGGAATATATAAGGGTTACTAAGGATAATCTTGAAAAAGAGCACATATGCTGCGCAATTTCAAAGAATTCGGATGTACAGGTTTTGTCAAAAAAAGCGTGGCTTGCAGACAGGTTTGACGAGGGTCTTGTTTTTCTCAAAGCCGCGGCAAGAGGCAAATGCTTTATAGAATATATCCCTGCGGAGAATGCGTGGGTCCCTGTCAGGGCAGACGGATATATGTTTATCAACTGCTTCTGGATTGCGGGAAGTCTCAAGGGTAACGGTTATTCAAACGAGCTGCTTGAGGAGTGCATCAGAGACAGCAGGCAGCAGGGCAAAAAAGGTCTGTGCGTAATTTCCTCGGCAAAGAAAAAGGGATTTCTTTCAGATCCCAAATTTCTTAAATACAAGGGGTTTCAGGTTGCAGATACGGCAGGCCGTACTTTGAGCTTCTTTATCTTCCTTTTGAGGAAGCAGCGGATAAGCCTGAGTTTTTACCGCAGGTAAAGAGTCCCGAAGCGGACGGGAAAGGCTTTAAGATGTACTATACGGATCAGTGCCCGTTTAATGCTAAGTATGTACCTGTACTGAGGCAGACTGCCGAAGCTAAGGGCATACCGGCAGAGTGCGTTCATATACAGTCGGTGGAAGCCGCAAAAAACGTGCCTGCGGCTGTTACAACCTTTGCTCTTTTTTATGACGGACAGTATATAACCCACGAGCTGATGAGCGAAAAGAAGTTTGCGGCTTTGTGCAATAAATATAGAGAAGAAAAAATATAATGGAGAGGTAAATGCAATGGAGCATATTATTGAAGTAAAAAATCTCAACAAGCACTTTGGTGATGTCAAAGCTGTGCAGGATTTATCATTTCATGTAAAACCGGGAGAGCTTTTTGCGTTTCTGGGAGTAAACGGCGCAGGCAAGTCAACGACAATATCCATAATGTGCGGACAGCTGTTAAAGGACAGCGGCACAGTTATCATAGGCGGTGAGGATATCGAAAAAGGCATCGCGGGTATTACGCGCAGACTGGGCGTGGTTTTTCAGAATTCCGTACTGGATCAGCCATTAAGCGTCAAAGCAAATCTGCAGAGCCGCGCGGCGCTTTACGGAATTACAGGCGCTGATTTTAACAGGCGTCTTGAAGAGCTTGCGGAGCTTCTTGATTTTAAGGGGCTGCTGAACCGTACCGTAGGTAAGCTGTCAGGCGGGCAGAGAAGAAGAATTGACATTGCAAGAGCCCTGCTTCACAGACCTGAAATCCTCATACTTGACGAGCCTACCACAGGACTTGACCCGCAGACAAGAAAGCTGCTGTGGGACGTGGTGCAGAAATTAAGAAAAGACGAGAATATGACAGTATTCCTTACAACTCACTATATGGAGGAAGCGGCAGATGCCGACTATGTGGTTATTTTAGACAGCGGCAGGATAGTTGCGGAGGGTACGCCTCTTGAACTCAAGAACGCTTATACAGGCGACTTCATAACTCTGTACGGAATTGATGAGACTGAAGCCTCAAAGCTTGGCATGCCTTACGAAAAGCTGAGGGGGGCAGTAAGAATTGCAGTGCCGAACACCGCTGCGGCAACAAAGCTCATAACAGAAAATCCGCAGCTGTTTACGGACTATGAAATTGTAAAGGGCAAAATGGATGATGTGTTTCTTGCCGTTACAGGCAGGAAGCTTACGGGAGGTGAGGATAAATGATGGGACTTGGTAATTTAATCAGACGAAACTGCAGACTGTTTTTCAAGGACAAGGGAATGTTTTTTACCTCGCTGATAACACCTGTTATACTGCTTGTGCTTTATGCGACATTTCTCGCAAAGGTTTATCGCGACAGCTTTAACTCGGCGCTTCCCGATGCAATGCAGATTTCAGACAAGCTCATAGATGCTACTGTCGGAGGCGAGCTGTTTTCATCACTTCTTGCGGTAAGTTGTGTTACGGTTGCTTTCTGCTCCAATATGCTTATAGTTCAGGACAGGGTAAACGGTACGCGAAAGGATCTTACAGTGACTCCTGTAAACAAATCCACGCTGGCGCTGAGCTACTACACGGCAACCCTTATTTCAACACTTATGGTGTGCCTGATTGCAACAGGAGCCTGCTTTATATATCTTGCAGGAACCGGCTGGTACATGTCAGGCTCGGATGTTGCTTTCATACTGCTTGATGTGTTCCTGCTTGTACTGTTTGGTACTGCGCTTTCAAGCATTATAAATGTGTTCCTTACATCACAGGGACAGATATCGGCGGTAGGTACCATTGTCAGCGCAGGCTACGGCTTCATCTGCGGCGCATATATGCCGATATCGCAGTTTGGCGATGGACTTCAGAAGGTGCTTTCATTCCTGCCGGGGACCTACGGCACAAGCCTTCTCAGAAACCATGCTCTGAACGGTGTGTTTGGCGAGATGAGCGAAGCAGGGTTTCCCGACGAGGTGATTGACGGAATTAAAGACTCTGTGGACTGCAATCTGTATTTCTTTGATGACAAGGTTGCAACAGGCACAATGTATATAATCCTTGCAGCAAGCGTTACGGTGCTTATCGGAATATATATTATGATAAATGTTTTAAGAAAAGGTAACAGATGAAAAAGTATAATAAATCACGCTTTAAAACAGCAAGGAAATGGATGATTTTCTGGACACTTTTTATAGGTACAGGGGCTGTGGCGGGAGCGCAGGAACTTTGGATTAATATAACATCAGACAGCACAGGAAGTCAGGAAGTATAAATAACTCTGCTGTATGATCAGGGTACAGAAAACGGAGGAAACGAAATGAACTGGATTACAGGCATAGGCAAGGCAATCGGATATATAGAGGAAAACCTGACAGAAGATATTGATTACGGCGAGGCGGCCAAAAGAGCGGGTTCATCTGTATTTCATTTTCAGCGGGTATTCGGTATCATCTGCGGCTATACCCTTGGTGACTATATCAGAATGAGGAGACTTTCCCTTGCGGGACAGGAGATAATAGCCTCAGATAAAAAGATAATAGATATAGCGATTAAATACGGCTATGACACTCCCGAAAGCTTTTCCTGCGCCTTTGCACGCTTTCACGGACTGTCGCCTACAGAGGCCAGAAAAAGCGGGCAGATTAAATCGTTTTCGCAGCTTTCTGTAAAACTTATTCTTACAGGAGGAGATACGATGGATTACAGAATTGAAAGAAAAGAAGGCTTAAAGGTTGTATGTAAAAAAAGGCAGTTTGCAAAGCCGGGAGATGACTATACGCAGACAGAAATACCGCCGTGTATGTACAGAGTTTTTCCAGCAGAGCGATTATGAGTACGGAAACGGTGTTGAAATCGAGGTGTATCCGTCCGCGGATGTACAAAATCCCGATTACACCTGTGAACTTTGGATAGCGGTAAAGCATAAATAGAAATCAGAGGCAGGCGCAGCATATGTGCTTGCTTTGTTAAATACAGCAAAAAAGTCGAGAAGATTTTTTCCCTGAGATATATAATCCTATATGCAAAGGGGATGAACGAGAGGACAGAACAGAAAACAGCTGTAATATAATGAGACAGGGCTTTGATGTAAGTATCGGAACCCTGTCTCTATTACTCTCATAACTTCCTTCTGCCCAGATACCGGAATGTCCGGCGGCAGTATTCCTGATACGGCGCGCCGAAGGTATTCACAAGATAATGCTCCTCCTGCAGTATCTGCAGATGAAGCATAACAACGGCAAACAATGAAAAGCAAAGGACCAGCAGGTTTCCGTACATCAGCAGCACGCCGATATACATAAAATCAAAGCCGAGGAATGCGGGATTACGGCTGTACCTGTAAATTCCGGTTGTAACCAGTTCCGTTTTGTCCTTGTCAGGAATACCTGCCCGCCAGCTGTCCTTCATACACAGGACTGAAAGCAGGAATACGGCATCGCCCAGCATTCCGATGCAAAACCCGGTGAACCTTGCATTTGCGGGAAGACAGCTCCAGTCAAAGATAATTGAAAGAAGCTGTACAACGGGAGCGCCCAGTGTCGCAGCGCTCATAAGCAGTTCAACCGTATGAATGGATTTCTCTTTTCTGCGCCCTATCTGATGGGTCTGTATGCCCTGACGCTTCTGTGCCAGTACTTTTGAGAAATAAATGGCATAAAAAACCGCAAGTACAAGCAGTGCCATCAGTGCGTACGGAAGTCTGTTTTCTAATGGGAATGTCATAGCGTATAGTTCCTTTCCGGTAAAATATTGAAGTCAGATTATTTCATAGTCAAAAGCGCTGACAGGAAGTATTTTGGCTTTTCTATGTGGATTGCGTGTCCGCAGTCAAAACGAACCGGCTCACAATCCGAAATCATCTCAAGAGCGTGTTTAAGATCATCGTCACTCAGCGCTGCCATCAGAAGCCCGTCCTGCCTGATTTCTGTCTTTGCTTTCAGAAACAGTGTCCTGCATTTAATGCCGCGCAGCAGCTCCTCGTGAGCAATTCCGGCATTAAAGCTGTCGGTATAAAATGCCTCGCCAAAGAGAGGGTCATAGTTATTCATACCCTGATATGCGGCAAGTCCCGATTTGGGCCAGAAAGGAACCCGAAGGTCTTTGTCCGGGTGCTTCTTCCGGTATTTTGCTGCTGATGCGATTAATTTGGGACGCAGTTTCTTTTCTGTTTTTTCAGGGAAAAGCTCCCATGTCCGCTATATTGTACTTTGAAGCCTCATGCAGACTGCCGCCGTGACCGTAGCAGTCCACAGCGTATACATGAAAATGATGGGCAAGCTCCGGCATAACATTGAAAAAGCTGCTGCTGTCTACCGCCTGCGCGTGAAGCAGTACAAGCGGCTTCAGATTATTTGGTATTTCATAATACTGAAGGCCGGTATTATGACCTTCATAGTAATGTTTTTCGTATTTCATATTGTCTCCCTGTTTCCGGATTGAATGATTTGCTTAGATTGTTTGAATATGCACTAGGCAATGCACATTATACTTAAGAACGCTGTTGTTGTCAATAAACGGTGATTTTGATTACAAACTATATACAAAAAGCCCTCTGCCGGTAAAGGTCAGAAGGCGAATATTTAACTGTTTGGTTTGCCTGCGCGTCTGAATATGCGGTAGACAGCAATATATGAAATGAGCCATACGGCAATGCCTCCGAATACATCAAGAAGTGAATGCTGCTTGATAAACACGGTTGACGCGCATATAAGGACGGCGGTTATGACGCTTACGGCCCTGTATTTTTTAAGGCCGTCAGTTCTGAAAAAGGCTGCTGCCGCACCTAAAGCTCCCGCAACGTGCATACTCGGAAACACATTAGTGTTGGTGTCTGCGCTGTAGATAAGCCCGACTATATCGGTAAAGATATTATTTCTTTCAAATACTGCAGGCCTGAGGTCCTGACCGTTTGGAACTAATATATATACGGTAAAGCATATTGCAAAGGCGCATATGAGGTACCATATATATTTCTTGAATTCCGGAATGTCCTTAAAGAAAAGATAAAGTACCGGAACAATGAGAAACGGATACCACAGGCAGTAAAATACTACGAAGCCTTCAAGAAACGGTATATAGTCATCGAGGAATATGTGTGATGACCAGTAGCTGCCGTCGCCTGATATGAATGTTTCCAGCAGGAAAAATGCCAGAAGGTATCCGGGCAGAAACAGGAAATATGGCAGAACTTTTTTATTCGCTTTGATATATGTTTTGATCATTGGTTTTGTGTTTTCTTTCATATAGGTAATATACAGTGGAAGATATAACTGCTATGCCCGCATCTGCTGCGACAAAGCACCAGAAAGCAGGTGAAAAAATATCTGAAACGGCGTTTCCCAGCAGGGTCTTAATGACTACAAGCGGTATGCAGCCTGCAAGGGTTCCTGCAATATATGTCCTGTAAGGTACGGAAACCGCACCCATATACATACTTACAAGGTCAAAAGGCAGTATGTTGATTATTCTTACAAAAAACGAAAAGAACAGATCGTTTTTACTGCGTATTTCTCTGAGCTTAAGTACCTTGGGATATTTAGTAACCATATATTCTACGGTTTCCTCTCCCGAAAACCTGCCTATGATGTACGGCACTGTTGCGGTTATCCCTATTCCCACAAGATTTACGGCTATTGCCAGCGGCGCCGGAAACATTATTCCTCCGAGAACGAAGAGAACAAGTGATGGAAAAACGATTGTAAGGCTCTTGGCCGCAAAAAGGCACCATAAAAACAGTACTGCCAATACTGTATTGTCAGGTGAAAAATTGAGAAGCTGATCTGCGGATATGTCTTTGTCTGTAATCAGCAGTACAGCCGCAAAAATAATCATAAGGGTCATCATCGCAGCCCCTATAATTGTTCTTTTTCGAGGATTAAGCAAAATTACATCTCCCTTTCAGAAAATATTCTAACGTGTCAGATATAATTATAACATATAAGGCGCGGGGATAAACAGACAATTTATATAGAAATGTCAGGCTGTATATGTTAAAATTAATATAATTATACTTTGAAAGAGAGGTCTTTTATGTCAGGCAGGAAAAGACGTTTTTATACAATACAAGTAGAAAGAAACAAGAAAACATGGGACTGCGAAACAGAAACCATGCCGGAACCCGAGGAAATAGTGCTGCTTGTTCCCCAGTATCCGGGAGATACAAGCAGGGTTATTGTTGAAGAGGGTTCATATGTGGTTGCGGGTCAGAGGATTGCAGACTCAATGGAGGCAATGCCGCTTCATTCTGCGGTTTCAGGCACTGTAGAGGAGATTGCAGAGGTAAGAGTCAGAGGCAATGACAGAAGAACTGCTGTCAGAATAGTTTCAGACGGCAAGCAGAAGATTTCCGAAAAGGTTGAAATCCCCGAAATAGAAACCAAAAAAGTATATATAGACTGTATCAGACGGGCAGGAATATTTAACGGCAGGACGCCCGCATATATTGATTTCAGCAGAGAAGATATCAAAACCATATATGTAAACGGCCTTGAGTCTGAGCCTGTGGTTACCGCAGGACACAGGATTATGATTGAAGATGCGGAGGATATAGCAGAGGGTATTGCTCTTACTATGAAGTATCTTGAGGCGGACAAGGCTGTAGTCTGCATAGCGGCATCAGATACAGAAGCGGCGGAGATTATGGGAGAGGCTGCGCATATGCACTCCGGAATATATATAAAGACAGTTAAGGATAAATATATACCTGACAACAGAGAAATACTGGAGTATGAGCTGACAGGCGAGGAGGATAACAGTGAAGTGCTGTTTTCCGATATACGTGCTATGGCGCAGATTGGCAGCTATTTCAGAACAGGCATGCCTGTAGTATCTCAGAAAATCACAGTTGACGGTGATATAATTGCAGAGCCTAAAAACGTACTTGTTCCTATAGGCACAAGAATTGCGGCAGTTGCAGACTTTTGCGGCGGCTATACAAGCACACCGCGAAAAATAATAGATAACGGGACTATGACAGGCAGATGCTTTTCTTCAGACAGACTCCCTGTCTGCAAGGACACAAAAGCCATTGTGGCATTTGAGGGTAAGGATAGTGTGATGCCTGATGTGGAGCACTGCATCAGATGCGGCAGCTGCTACAGGAACTGTCCCGAGGGGCTGACTCCCGTGTATATAGCAAAGGCATACGCCAGAGGCGATATCAAAAACCTTAAAGTCTTTGATGTGACAAAATGCATAGGCTGCGGCTGCTGTTCATATATATGCCCGGCAAAGATACCTCTCCAGCAGATATGTCTGGAAGCGGGCAGAATGGTAAGGGAGGTCGAAAAAGATGTATAGCCAATATAATAATAACCTGATGGAAATGCAGGGACCTCATATACTCGGCAGCAGGACCATAGGCTCTACAATGAGATGCGTGGTGATAGCGCTGATACCTCAGTTTGTAGTCAGCTTCTATATATTCGGAGCAAGATGTATACCTCTTGTGCTTGCAAGTATTGCAGCGTGTGTACTGTTTGAGGCTCTGTTTAATCTGGTGCGAAAGAAAAAGCAGACTCTAAAGGACTGGAGCGCTGTAATCACAGGAATTATAATAGCGTTTAATATGCCTGCGGGAGTGCCTTACTGGCTGACAGTGCCTGCCGCATTCATATCCATAATAATTGTAAAGCAGATGTTTGGCGGTATCGGCAGGAATTATGTCAATCCTGCGGTGACTGCAATTGTAGCCCTTACATTTATCTTTCCTGAGATAATGAGCACATGGCCGGCACCTGCCATAGGAAGCCCGGACATACCGGCAGGCGCAGAGACAGCAGCGACTGCTCTTGAGGTTATGTCTGGAGCAGAGGGTGTAATGCCGAGCAAATGGGAGCTGTTCTTGGGACTCTGTTCGGGCAATATGGGTGAGGGCAGCACGCTGATGCTTCTGATAGGAGGGCTTTTCCTCATCTGGAAAAAAGTAATATCGCCTATAATTCCGATATCCATAATAGGCACGGTGATAATATTTTCGCTGATTGCAGGAGTAAATCCGATGGTGGAGGTTTGTTCGGGAGCTCTGGTGCTGGGAGCCTTCTTTATGGCGGCAGACCCTGTTACATCGCCTGTCAAGGTCAGAGGAATGATTTCATACGGAATAGGCATCGGAGTCATAACTATGGTAATACGGCTGTATATTCCGGGAATTACAGAGGGCGTATATATAGCCATTCTGATTATGAACCTGCTTTCACAGGTTTCGGACAGGATTTTCATAGAAGAAAAATTCAAAAAGAAAAATTAATATAAATAAAAATACAGCCAAAGCATATGCAATGGCTGTATTTTGTAATGTCGCTATTTAAATTTCTTGTATGTTGCCTTGCTGTAAGGGCTCTGTGCAATCAGATTGTTATTGCTGTCAGTTACAACAACTCTTACCTTGTAGTAATAGGTCTTGCCTTTCTTGAGGCCAGTTGCCTTGTAGGTGCTGTTTGCTGTAGTTTTCTTTAAGGTATAGCCGGAAGATTTCTTTGTTGACTGATAGTATTTGTAGCTTACCTTGTAACCCATATCTCTGATATCTGCAACAGCGTCTCTGCCCTTTGATACCTTGGCAGTGACCTTGATGCTCTTAGACTGTTTTTTGCTTGTTGCAGTAACCTTGATTGCCTTTGCCATATCGTTAACCTGCTGTCCGTTAGGAACTATGAGAATTCTGCCTTCTCCGTTTATATCTGCATAAGGTGAATTCTTGGCAGTAATTGTAGGAAGCTTGGTGTTTTTGTTCTTAGGGAATGATTTGATGTAGTTTGCAAGTACCATATAGTCCTGTGATACATAGTCTATGATGTTCTCTGCGCCTGTGAACATTGCAAAACCGTCACCGAGATCTCTTAAAGTATAGTTGTAGCCCGCAAGGTTATAGCTCTTGTCCAGCTTGAGTGTTTCATATTTCTTAGTCTTCTTGTTGAGAACCTTTACATCGTAAACTCTGTATGCGCCTGTAGGGCTGCCTGTCCATACGCCTTTGTCGTCTTTCTGAACTGTTGACTCTACAGTAGGGTCTATTCTGTAGGTAATTCCTGAAACCTGCAGGAAGCCGCCGCATTCGTTAGGGTAGTCTTTTGCTCCCCATTCAAGAGCGTCCAGAAGCTGTTTGCCTGTAACTTTGATAAGGCAGGCAACATTTCCGAAGGTATGAATATCCTTACAGGATTTATAGCTCAGGTTCCCTGTAATAGTCTTGTTTCTTACGCCGCCGCCGTTCATAACAGCAACGTCTACATCGTAGTCAAGATCTTCAAACAGATAATAGAGCGCGTCTGCAGCAAAGTCACCTGTGTTTGTTTCCTGCTTACGAACAAGACGGTCATCATTGAGGTAGTTGTCAAAGCTGATTGTAGTGTCGCCGATAACCTCGCCAAGTTTGGTGTCTACCTCGGTAATCCATTTGTCCTGTATGGCTTTTACTGTTTCGTCCTGTTCAATTTTGCTGCCGTCAGTTAAAAGTTCCGATGTGATTTTGCCATTTTTGGCTATAGTTATTTTACCTATGGCGTCAAAGTATGAACCTGTCTGGGTAAGTATAACTGTTTTGCCGTCCTTGCCTTTTACTTCCTTTGACGGAACAGTGCTGTGTGAGTGACCGTCGATAAACGCATCAAGACCTGAAACATTGGCAATTGTTTCTTCTGAGGTCCAAGGTGATGATGACGGGTCATCTCCAAGGTGTCCTAAAGCGATGACATAGTCAGGGTTTTCTTTTTTAGCGGCATCTATTGCTTTCTGAACATCGGCATACAGCTCGCTGCCGTCAGTTCCGCCTGCTATTCCGTAAATGTATTCGCCTTTTTCATTCTGGAAATATGCAGGAGTTGATTTTGTGAATGACTCAGGAGTTGTGATACCTATTACAGCTATTTTCTTGCCGTTTTTTTCGAAGATTTTGTAGCTGTCAAGAACATTGCTGCCTCTCTTGCCGTTCTTTTCGTTGTAGAAGTTGCATGAAAGGTACGGAGTTTTGCTGTTTTGTGCAACATTGAGCGCACGAAGCATACCGTAGTCGAATTCGTGGTTGCCTAAGGTTGCTGCATCATAGCCTACAGCGTCCATAAGGTTTACTATGGTTTTGCCGTTGTCCATTGAACCATAGGCAGTGCCCTGAATGTGATCGCCTGCATCAAGTACAAGCACGTTTGTAGGGTTGTAGCCTTTTTTCAGTGTTGCAAGTTTTGCATAGTCAAAAGCCTTGGAGCCTTTGTCAATGTAAGTATGAACGTCATTTGTGTAAAATACCGTGATGTCTTCGGCAACAGGAATTTCATCCTTAGGAGCTTCGGCAGTATTCTGGTCTGCGAGAGCTGCTGCCTGCGCATCTGCAAATACAGCGGCAGGAGCCACCATAGCAAGCGCTACACAAAGTGATACGAAAATACTTAACATACGCTTTGTAGATTTTTTCATTTGTCCTTCTCCTTATATAATATATTTGTCTGTATATTCTAACATATTCTAAGCATAGAAAAAAGGCTATACCAGTAAAATCTGTGTATAGCCTTAAAACTATTTCTCTTCTATCATCGCTTCAACTTCACTCATTCTGCCGTTTACAAGCTCCTCGGGAAGTGACACCTGACCGCACTGCGGACAGCGGGGAACCTTGTATCTGAAGCTTCTGCTCAGATATTTGAACTGCACCTCTATAAGCTGCATTTCTACATTGCATTTATCACATATCAATTTTTCTTCCATTGAATACCGCCTCCAGTTGTATCTGCATTCTGTGAGAATAAACATTGTGAATTATACGATCCTCAGGCGCTTTGCCGTTTGTGTATTCCACCCATACTGTGATTGCCCCGATTTCGTAATATGCTTTGTAATGATTAGTATCGGGGCTTAGAGTCCTTCTGCCTGTTTTCTCGGCGTGTTCAATGACCGCGCAGATATCTTCCTCAAGAATTTTGAGTTTGTTCACTTTATCTGCAACCTCATCGGTCATTATTAAATTATAAGCCTGTTTTTTAGGTTTTGAATTCATTTCTTCTCCCCATATTTCTTTAAGAAGCTTCTCTTTAAGTATTGTGCGGTTTGTTCTCCTCTGCGTAACATCAGGTGAGTCTAAAGTGTTCTTTGGGTCTATGTCAAACAGTATATCCAGTATGTGAACTGCGGGCTTGCCTTCGTCCTTGAATATATCGCGGCAGTTTGAACAGTAGACAAGATAAGGCTTGTCTGAAAGCTCACTGCGCTTTTGTGTTACATAATCGGTAAATTCGGGAAGTACCATACTGCCCTGCCCTCCGAAGCCGCAGCAGCCGTGCTTATCGCCTTTTGGAAGCTCTGCTGCCGGTATTCCCGCTTTGTCTGCAAGAGCTCGGACTGCCTCCTGCACACCTGCTTTATCCCTTGCGGAGCAGGGGTCAAATACTGCGTATTCAGTGTCTGTTGTAAATGCTGCTTTGTCAAAGTCCTTAGCCATAATCTCATAAAGCGATACCGTCTCTATTTCCGGCAGATATTCGTTGAGATGTCTGCTGCAGGACATACATGCAGTTATAAGGGTGGGTTTGCCCAGGGCTTCCCATTCCTGTTTGAGAAGCGCTGTTTCCCTGTCGTGAATTTCACTGTTTCCAGCCCAGTCAACAGGTACATTGCAGCAGCGCAGCAGAAGTCCCGTATCGGAATACTTGTCAAGAAGCCAGCGATAGGACTTGAGCACATAGTCGGGATTTAATGCGCCGAGGCTGCAGCCCGGGAAGAAAGCGTATTTGCAGGAGCTGCTGCCGGGAGCTGTTTTGGTTAATGCGGCGTATTCGCCGTTTGCAAACTCCATATCACGCAGGAAGTACTGCTTGTATGCGGCAGGTACCTTGTCTGCATCGTGCATTTTGTGACGCGCCAGCTTAATCATACCGCAAAGGTCAATATGCTCAGGACAGGTATCCGTCATCATATGACATTCGGTGCATACAGCTATGTATTTCCTTGCGGGAGCCTTGTGTACCAGGGAGCCCGCAGGCTTGCAGGAGAGAAGTATCTCATCGCGCATTTTGGCAGGCCATTTATCAAAATAGCCGATAAGGTCACAATAGGTTGCACAGGAGTCGCACTGACATTTGATGCAGCGCTCAGCCTCTGCTATACACTGCTCCTCGCTCAGAATTTCATTCTCCGATGCCACAGCAGGCATTACACTGAGCTTATCCTCATTGGCTACACATTTTGTAGGTTCCGGGGCCTGAGGATATTCCAGTTTTTTTATCTTTAAAAATACCTCTGCCGAGTTTGATATTTCAAGTCCGTCGGAAAGAGCCTGTACGGGATCTCTGCCGCACAGCTGTCCGCCTATGTAGATGGCCGTATCGCCTATGGACATGCAACCGCATACGTCCTCTGAGTCTGCATCCGGAAACGGTACGTCAAAGGAGTTGCCGTCTTTGCCGGTTGCAACGTAAATCACATCAAATCCGTCAGGGTTATCCTCTGTAATGCACAGAGGGGATATATCGTTAATCTCTGAATTAAGCTTCAGATTGTAGTTTTCATATGTAAACTGCAGATCAAACTCCGCCATATATGTTTCTTCAGGAAGAAGCTCTGAAAGACTGCCGCCTATTCTGTCTGTTTTTTCGAATATGGTTACATCGTATTTTTTGGAGGCCATACGAAAAGCAAAGCCCATACCTGAAAGCCCTGCGCCTATTACTGCTATTTTTTTGTGTTTTGCGGGCAGGTTGTATCTGTTGGGGCTCTTGCGGGAGGCAAGCACTATAACTGATTTTTCAAGTCGCCTTATCTGCAGCGGGCTATCTATTATCTGGCGTATGCAGGCTTTCTCACAGTATGCGGGACATATCTCACATACAATAGCAGGAAAAGCCACCTTGTCACGAATCGACTTGTAAGCTGCATTGAAGCGTTTTTTTGTAATTCTCTCCTGCAGATCCAGAATGTCTATTCTGAAAGGACAGGCATCTGCGCACATGGGAATATCGTGCTCCCTGCATGCGTCAAACTGATCGTAAAAGTTCTGCATATGCACTCCTTGAATATACAGGTGTTAACCTGATTAATACTATTAATAATATAACACAGGACACTATAGAAAATCTATAGTGTCCTCGTAAAATGCTTTGTGTAATATCCGGATAATGTCTCAGATAATACTATTTGAAGTGTTCATCCTTCCACTTGATGCCTTCTGCGCCTAATGAATTGAATTCAAGTTCTGCAGGCTTTGACGGATCCAGAGGGTTGTTTCTGATATCGTCAAGTGCATCGTGAAGGTCTGAGCCTAAGAAGTAAGGTTCAGGCTTGTTAGGGTTAGGTTCGCCCTTTGCAAGTGCATCAATACCGGCTTTAACCTTAGCTGGTGTAGCAGGAATTTCGTAAATTCTTACGCCAACTGCATTGTTGATAGCGTTGATTACTGCCATATGGTCTGATGACTGGAATGCTTCTGAAGCTCCCGATGAACCGAAAGGTCCTCTAGGGTCGTGTCCGCCAACGTCGATAGCAACGAAGTTATCAGGAATATCCTTGATGTAAGGAACGCCTGCGCCGAACATGTTGTTGTGCTTCTTGAGATCTTCGTAGTTTTCGCTGAGAGCGAAACCGATTGCGTGTGACATTCCGCCGAAGATCTGTCCTTCAACAGCCTGAATGTTTCCTGGCTTACCGATCCAGTAAACGCATGTCATACCTGTACATTCTGTCTTACCTGTAGCTGTTTCTACATCAACCTCTGCAAGGTACAGAGCGTAAGTGTATGTATAAGTAGGGTTACCTGATCCGTTGTTAGGGTCAAGATCGTAGAAGTAATCGTATTCGTCAACTGTTGCCCAGTCTCCGTCATATCTTGTAGGAAGTCCTTCTGCAATCATTTCGTCGTAAGTTCTGTAAGTTCCGTCAGGTTTTCTCATTGCATCTGCAATGTTCTTAGCTGCAACGATACTTGCTTTACCGTTTGCATAGTGTGATCTTGAACCTGCGGATTCGCCTGTGTTAGGGCAGTACTTGGAGTCGTCCTGGATAAGCTTGATATCATCAGGAGTAACGTCAGGGAAGTAAGGCTTCAGTGCTTCAAGAGTACAGATTAATGAACCCTGGTCACCGCCCTGGCCCTGATCCTGCCAGGTGTCGTATTTTCTGAATTTAGGTCTGTCGCCAGGCATTAATTCAAGTGCAACGTGAGCTTCATCAACTGCGCCGAGGCCTACGTTGTATCCGCCCCATGCGATACCTACGCCCTTCTTGATTTCGTCTGTTGATTCAGCCTTAGCCTTTGCAACAGCCTTGTCATAGTAAGGCTTCATCTTATCCATCATTTCTTCCATTGGATAATGTAAGAACGGATACTGGTTAAGGTTAGTATCTCCAGGACGAGCGATATTCCTGTATCTGAATTCAAATGGATCTATTCCTGCTTTTTCTGCCAGCATATCTACCAGTGCTTCTGAGCAGGTGAATGCCTGAGGAGCACCGTAGCCTCTGTATGCAGTACCCCATGAGTGGTTAGTAAACGCAACTCTTGCAAGACCTGCTACGTTTGGCATGTAGTATGGATAGAACATAAATCTTAAAATCTTAGTGAGTTTGTCATCGCCAAGTTCTGCGAAAGGACCGTGGTCAAGACCTGCGTCGAATTCGCCGGCAATGAATTTACCGTTTTCGTCGCATGCAACTCTTCCGTTGAAGTAAGTCGGAGAACGCTTACCGGAAACGGCCATGAACTGAGCGTAGTCCATTGACAGTGAGCAAGGCATACCTGTAACTTTAGTAGCGATACCTACCATTGAGTAAGTGTGTGCACTCATTGCCCAGCCGAATGAACCGCCTGTAGGGTTTTCGATAACTCTGAGGTTTTCAACAGGGATGCCGATAGCTTCTGCCATATCGTCTCTGTCGAAGTATAATGTCATTGTCTTGCAGTGTACGCAGAGGTTGCCGTCTTCATCGTAGTAAGCCTGTGATACGTCGCCTTCGATTGACATATGAGGCTCTCTTGATGAGAAGAATGAACCTTCTACTGAGTAAGCAGCGTTGTCGATGAGTTCAGGAACGTGTTCGTCATCGCCCTTTAATACAGGCTGCTGTGAGTAGATGTTAGGAGCATAAGTGTCCGGCATCCAGTCGTGGATCTGCTCTGCATCAGGAGTTACAGCTTCAAGATAGCTCATATATTCAGGCAGCGGTTCAAGTTCAACCTTAACTGCTTTTGCAGCTGCCTTTGCATGCTCTCTTGTGTCAGCGCAAACCATTGCAACAACATCACCGTAGTAGAGAATTTTGTCTTCTGCAAGGATATGGTGAGCCTGCTGAAGATCAACTGTTCTTGCTGAGAAACCGTAAGTCATAAGCTTGTTGGCATCCTTTACGTCTTCCCATGTTATTACTTTTACAACGCCAGGCATTTTTTCAGCTTCGCTGTAATCAATCTTCTTGATGAGCGCGTGGCTGTACTGTCTAGGCTGTACCAGTTCAACTTTGAGTGTTTCTGCAGGCATGTGAAGCTCTACATCATCACCGTAGTCGCAAACACCGCATGCCTTAGCCATAGCATTAGGTCTGATGAGCGGTTTGCCGTAGAAGTTTCCGATATCCTGTGTCCAGTCATAAGTGATATCTTTAACAGTCTTTTCGCCTCTTAATATTGCAGCAGCTTCCATAACAGCATCTATGATGTGCTTGTAGCCTGTACATCTGCATACGTTTCTGTGCTTCTGGAACCAGTCTCTTATGTCTTCTCTTGTTGGATTCGGATTTTCAAGAAGAAGCTGATATGCTGAAACTATAAATCCAGGTACGCAGAAACCGCACTGTACTGCGCCGAGGTGAACCCATGCATCCTGCAGCGGATGAGGGTGAAGCACTGTACCGATACCTTCGATAGTAACAACTTCACTGTACTCAGTAACCTTTGAGATTTTTCTGGTACATGAACGTATTACTTTTCCGTCTAAAATAACGGAACATGCACCGCATACACCTGTGCCGCAGCCTACTTTTGTACCTGTAAGACCAAGTCTTCTGAGTACTGTAGCCAGCGTATCCTTTTCAGGATCGCAGATGAATGTACGGTCAGCGCCATTGATGTTCAATGTCATTTTCATAAATTGTTTCATACGTTTTGCCTCCGTAATGTTCTAAAATAGGGAAACCTCGAGTCTTTCCCCAGCGTATTACCCCCATTTTAGCAAGTTTTCAGACTATAGGCAACACATATTTTGGTTGAAATACAGTACATATTTGCTGTTTTTGCCGCGGGTCTCAAATAAAGACTCTTTTCACTGCCGCAGATATGCTCCAGATACTGTAATCAGTGCGTTCAGGAGGGAAGCATTCTTACCTGAAGTTTCCGGCAGAGTCTGATGCGCTTTTAATCCAGTTGTCAAGAAACTGCATCTGTTGCTCTGTGTGAAACCAGTGCTCGCCGCCATTCATAACAGTGAGAGGCGCATTAATGCGTTCTGCAAAATCGGTTATGGTTTCAATTGAAGTAAGATTGTCGTTTTCTCCATACAGAATTCGGGTTGGTATATTCCATTTCAAAGGATGATTTCGTACATAGCAGAGATATTCCCAGGACAGTGTTTCGCCAAAGCCGGTGGCGATTTCCTTTTCTGCATTCAGCAGGGCTTCTGTCACGTTTGCCCGTTTCATCATATCTTCAATGAGACGCTCCATATTTACAACAGGCGAGATAAACAGCGCGCTGTCTATGTGTTTTTCGGAAAGCGCATTCATTGAAAGGAAAGCTCCGATGCTGTTTGCAATCAGAGTAACCGTATCGTAGTTTTTCCTGCGTGAGTCAAAAAACTCCGGAAATTCTTCGCAGGCCTCCCATGGAGTCTGTGAGGTATAGTCAAAGCCTGCTGTATCGGCATCTTTAAAAAGTGTTTTGTAATGTTCGGCTTCGGCTGCGCTGCCGCCTTTGCCGTGCACATAAACGATTAAATGGTTTTTCATAGGATTTCTCGTGTTCGTTCAAAAAATTTAAGAAAAAAAGAAGCAAAGCTCTTAATGTTTTATTAAGACATAGAAGTTCCGACTTCAATCAGATTGCCGTCGGGGTCGTAAAAACGGACTATCTTCTGTCCCCAGCTGTGAGTCAATAGTCTGTTGACATATTCGACTGACGGATAGAGCTTCTCCAGTTTTTCAACAAAAGCTTCTATGTTTTTTTCTTCGAAATACAGTTCGCAGGAATTGTTCTTATGAACGATGTCTTTGTCTAAAAAGTCCTTCCAGATTTTTTCGTCCTGAAGCACAAGACCCTCGGTAAGTATCATATTGCCGTCATTGTCAAGTATCGTATTAAGACCGAACAGGTCGTGATAAAACTGTTTTGATTTTTCGATATCCTTAACAACAATAAGGATGTTTTTTAGTTTCATTGAGCCATTCCTCCGGTTAATTGTATATTTTTGATCAGAAAAACAGGTTTAAGACGGTTTCACATACGTCTGATATATTCTGCTGCTGCTCTGCCTCTGAAACAAGCGCCGCTCTGCACTCGTCAGGGGAGCGAAGCTGCTTCTGACTGTGGTTTTCGTGATTGTGTTCCGGTTCGTCTTCCGGCTCCGTACCAAAGAAAAGCTCCAGAGCAAAATATGCGTCTTTGCCCTCTGAAAGCAGGGCGTTTCTTTCGCATACATCGTATGTCAGAACAGGGAGTAAAGCATCGCTAATCTCACTGATAGTTGCGCCCATGGTTTCAAGGAGTCCTTTTAAGGCTTTGCCTGTGTTTTTATCTCTGCCGGGCATATAGTAGGTGTCGTGCACGCAGCTTCCGAAAATGCCCCATTCCGCAAATTTTTCATAAAGAGAAACAACCTTTGCCTCAGGAACTGCCTCTTTGAATTTGTGCATATCAGAGGAGCTTGCAAAGATTACGACAGGGCTTCCTGCGGACTGCCAGTATTCTTTCAGGCGGTCATCGGATATATCGGCTATGAATATTGCGGTATCCGGTTTCTGCTGAACTGCCGCTTCATATGAGAATATCACCTGTTCGGGAAAAAACGCGCAAAGTTCAAGCCCCGGAAAAAAGGCGTATTCACAGGCAGTAAGACCGCCCGGTATTTTTATTAGTGTCTGGTCTGATGTTAATGGTTTCATATATATAACTCCGTTAATGTTTTCAGTACATTATATCAGCAATATGGCACCATATCCGTTCTGATGCGGTGGCAGATACACGACTGCTGATAAACATATGTCTTAAATAATCTAATCCTCTTTTAAAAAGTCTGCAATGGCATCTCTTAGAACGCTTGCCTGACTTGTATCTGTTTCCTTGCATTTGATTTTAAACTGCTCTACCAGCTCGCGCGGCAGTTCCGCCTGGACTTTGGCATACACCTTGTTGTTGTAACGGCGCTTTGCCGCCGTAGATGTTTTGGCTTTTGGTTTTGTCATTGCAATTACCTCCTGCATGTGGTATGATTTATATACAAAAGGCGAGACCGTTTAAAGCGGTTGCAAGAAATAACGATTAATAAATAACCGCCAAGCTCTCACACTATGGGCGGTTATTTGTTTTTATTAAAGGTCATCAGGACTAATCCCAATACCATCAATACTGTTGATAGTATTTCAAAATCAGTCATACTGTAATATTCCTTTCTGAAACGGCTAACCGCCTGTAAGTTCGCCTCTTGTATCGAGAATTGAACAAAACAGAAATTGCCTGTAATATCTTAACCTTTGCAGTTGCAGGCCTTTTCTGAATATGATATAATTTATATACAAAAGGCGAAACCGTTTAAAGCGGTTTGAGAAATTGGAAGTTTTTTGATAACCGTCAAGTTCCCAGCTTGGCGGTTATAATTTACTTGTGGTTATCCGCCTGAACCACTTCTGCTTGCCTATTGTATATCAGTATTATCAGTATTTGATTTAGTGTTTGAAAAGCTGGTGCTTTTCATTCTTGCAACAGCTTGTAGCTTATGATATAATTTGTATAGCAAAGAGAGAGGCCGAGCGGCTCACTCCCTAGCAGTTAATTTTGAAAATCAGAATAACCGCCATTGGTTGCAGCCTGGCGGTTATCTCCTTTTTTTGGTTTCCCATAAGAACTAATCCCAATACCATCAATATGATTGACAGCATTTCAAAATCGCTCATATGCAGATCCTTTCCGGGAGTAAACCGCTTTCGGCAGGCCCTTTGCATATGTATATTATACTTTACTCAATAGAGTATGTCAACATCCTTTTATACTGATACAAAACTGCAAAAGTACGGTACTGATTTGCTGACAAACAAAAAGTGTTGTTCTGCCAACACTTTTTTGCAGATACAGATGATACAATATAGGTTGACTGATTATATTGTTGTGCAAACACAGAGCAAAATGTTTTAAGATACATAAAGCTGGAATTGTGAAAAAACGGACTTTTGGAGGAGAAGAAGTGAACAGAAAATTATTTGGACTTATTATATTACTGGCAGTGACAGTGTGCGTATTTACAGGCTGCGGAGGCAGTACAAATGCAGGCGACGGTGAAACATGGGTCATAACAGATTCCTGCGGCAGAGATGTTGAAATACCTGCTGATATAGACAGAGTCGCACCGTCGGGATCTACTTCGGAGATGGTGCTTATGACTATTGCCCCGGAAAAACTGGTGGGCCTTTCAAGCACGCCGTCAAAGGAGCAGATGAAATATTATCCCGAGGATATGTGGACACTTCCCACCTTTGGACAGTTTTACGGCAGCAAGGCCAATCTGAATATGGAAGCGCTGATTGCGGCAGACCCGCAGATAATAATTGATATAGGGGACAAAAAAGAAACCCACAAGCACGATATGAACACAATACAGAAGCAGACGGGTATTCCTACAGTGTTTGTTGAGGCAACACTTGACACCTTCCCGCAGGCCTACAGAACTCTGGGCAAGATACTTGGCAAGGAGGAAGCGGGAGAAACCCTTGCGGCATATGTTGAGGATACGGCCCGCGAGGCAAGAGCAAACGCCGCGCTGATACCGGACAGCGAAAAACTGTCGGTATATTACGGCACAGGCTCGGCGGGACTTAATGCCAACGCTTCGGGTTCGATACAGTCAGACGTTATAGATGTAATCGGAGCCGTAAATGCGATACAGGTGCCCGAAGATGAGATAACAAACAGCGGCGGCGGCACTCTTGTAAATATGGAGGAGCTGTATATGGCAGACCCTGACGTTATAGTTCTGACTACAGGCGGACCGTACAATGATCTTGAGAAAAAATCCAGTGGCTGGTCGGTACTTAACGCTGTCAAATCCGGCAGCTATTATGAAATTCCGAATCTGCCTTACTGCTGGCTCAGCGGACCACCGTCAATAAACAGAGTAATCGGTATCTGGTGGCTTGGAAATCTGGTATATCCGGATATATATGATTACGATATGGTCGAAAAAGCAAAAGAATTCTATTCTCTTTTCTGGAATTATGATCTTACAGATAAAGAGGCTGAGGAACTGCTTGCAAACTCAACATTGAAATAGCGGAGGGAATTTTGATTAGAAGATTAAAAAGACAACTGTCAGTGATAGTGCTCTGTCTTATGCTTCTGCCTGCGGCAACGCTTACCTGCTACGGAGCGGGTACCGTTACCGATACAATAACCATCAAGGTGGGCTACTGGGGGATAGAACAAAGCGACTATGTGGAAAAAGCCACTTATCACTGGACAGAGCTTGATGACAATGTGGGCGGAGCCATGACGACTCACGAGGTGGCATATTCTTTCTACAGAGAGGGCGCAGACCACCGCTTCGGCACCGTAATAGACTCGGCGAGAGGCTTTTACATCGAGGACCTTATAGAATATGCGGGAGTGTCTCTTAGAGATATACAGAGCATATCTTTCTATACGGCTGACAAGGACATAGGGTATTTCACATCGTTTACATCAAGCGAACTGTTCAGAACCGAAAGATACTACTTCAACAATCTTGCAGGCTATCTGACGCCTGTCTGGAAAGATGAAACCAAAGAAAAAATGGAGGATGTTCTTCTTGACAGCAGGGCGTGGAACGACAAAAAAGTGGTAAAGCCAATGCTGGCGCTTGAGGACAGCTGGGCGACCTACGATGCAGGCACCGAAAACACCGGACCCAACTATACTTCAATGGGAACCGGCAACCGTTTCAGACTGCTTTTCGGACAGACAAGCCCGCAGGAGTCACGGACAAACCAGACTGCAAAATACGTGCACACTATGTATATAGCTCTCAAGGGAGTTCCCAAGGTAAAGCAGGAAAAGGTTGAGCTTTCACAGAAAGTGGGCGCGCATACAGTAACCTTTAACGTATCCACAGGTGATGCGGCTATGATACAGGAACTCATAGACAAGCTCAAATGGAGCTCAAGCGATGAGTCCATCCTGAAGATAAAGAACATTTCAATGCAGGCTGCAAACCAGTACAACGATGCAATCACAGTAACCATAGATTACGAAACTCTCAAAGCGGGAGAGGCATTTCTGACCGGATCCTATCTGGGTCTTTCCGTTGAGGGCGGTACCGTAGCTATGGGAGAGGGCGGCGGCACTGGTGACGGAAACGGCGATGCGTCAGGCTCGGGAAGCGGAGGAGATGCTGCCGAAAACGGTTCCGGCAATGCGGGAAGTGATAAAAACAAAGGTGACGAAAACGGCGGCGGACTTAAAGCCTATGTTTTAAATGATGATATAGCAAGGCTTCTGGCCCAGGTTGACGAGTCACAGTATGACCAGGCTGAAGTAAACGAAAACAGGCAGGAGCTTGGACTGATGCCGTTTATTGCAGTGGGCGCAGCCGGACTTATGGCGGCCGGAGCGGCGGCAGGTTACGTGGAATTTATAAGGAAGAGATAGGTGAAATAAATGACGATCTTAGGCAAAGTATTACATTCAATGACAAGTGTGCTGCAGATACCTGTAGTAATCATACTGATACTGTTTATTGCGGCAATTCTTGTTGCAATAGGCTGGATAATTTCAGAGTATATGAACGAGCACAAGCATATGCAGGTGCAGCTTCCAAAGCTGCTGGACGAGATAAGAGCAGGGGAGCAGCCCATTGAAGAAATAATTGGGACAAGCGGACTTCTCAAAACCCAGAAGGAAGCTCTCGTAGAGATAACAAAGCACAGTGACTTTAACAATCTGATGCTGGAGTCCCTTGCGGCAAACCTGCTGGAGAGAGAACAGGAAAGATACGACGCAAAGTTAAAGCCCACAGACCTTTTATCAAAGCTTGGGCCTATGTTCGGACTTCTTGGTACACTGATACCTTTAGGCCCCGGAATAATAGCGCTGGGACAGGGCGACACCATGACTTTGTCACAGTCGCTTATGACAGCCTTTGATACTACTATCGCAGGACTTATCGTTGCGGCCATAGCAATCGTTATATCCACCATCAGAAGAGGCTGGTACAATAACTATATGTCAGTCCTTGAAACCGTGATGGACTGCGTTGTGGAAATGGAGAAAAACAGCGATGATTAGAAAAGACAGAAGACGCAAAAACCGCTTTGCAGACGACAGCGACATAAATCCTTTAAACTATGCCGGAAATATGGCCGATGTAATGCTGGTACTGGCGATAGGTATAATGCTGGCTCTTATCATACACTGGAATGTAGATGTATCAACCACCGGCGGAGATGCCTCCTCCGAAAACGGTATGACGCTTGAAGCTCCGGGAGAGCAGATAAATAAGGATGATGCTGTTGAATTTGACGAAAGCGATATAGAGGAAAAAGAGCAGCCGGAGGATATGAACGGCGGCGGAATGAACAAGCTGGGTGAAGTTTACTATGATGCCGAAACCGGCAAATACTACGTTATAAAGAATGAGGAGTAGGAGGTTTTTATGTTCAGAAAGAAACTGTTTTCGCTGCTGCTTTGCGCAGCGCTGGTGCTGCAGATGGTATGCGTGCCGCAGGCGGCGGTATATGCAGACAGCGGCAAATGGGACGGCAGCGTTGATCTGACGTGGTATGAGGAGCAGGGAGGCAAAACTGCTTCAGACTACTATATTTCAACACCGGCAGAGCTTGCGGGACTTGCAGCTATGGTAAACGGCAAGGTCTCACAGGACTGCAAAAAGATTATAGGCAACAAAAAGCTCATTAAATGCACTAAGGTCGATAACTTTTCACTTACAGGTGTGCAGGGCGGCAATCAGTCAGATACCGTATATATAGGTACCAGCGAATATGATTTTATGGGCAAAACCATACATATTACAGCAGATCTTGATATGGGCGGCATATATAAAAACGGCAGATGGTCAGGACCTAACTGGACCCCTATAGGCGGCAAATTCCCTATGGACACAAGATCCTATCAGAAAGGTGAAACCAAAAACGTACAGACCATAGAGTCATTTTTTAACGGCATTTTAGACGGCGGCGGACACAAGATTGAGAACCTTTACTGCAACAGATATACAGACAAGGACTTCGGAAATTCAATGGCAATAGGCCTTGTGGGATATATAGCAGAGGACTATGACAAAAATCCGAGCAAGAAGCCTGAGGGCTTCCAGCCGGGAGTTAAAAATCTGACTCTCAGCGGATATGTATACGGCAGAAGAATGGTCGGCGGTATTGTCGGAAACGTGGGCGACCTTGAGGGCGGCGCAATTATAGAGAACTGCGGCAACCACGCGGATGTAAGAAGTACTGACTCAAGAGGCAGAGCCGGCATCGTAGGCAGAGGCTATATAGGCAAGATAGTAAACTGCTACAACACAGGTAACATAACAGGTTCATACCCTACCTCATCGGGCGGTATAATCGGTGAAAACGCAGGTATGGACATATACAACTGCTACAATACAGGAACAATAAATGTTGAGAATGCCAAGTACGGCAGAGGCATAGGCGGCCATGGTGACGGCTCATATACAGTTGCAAACTGCTACTATTTAGAGGGCTGCGACAATGACCCTGACTCAGAGGGCTACTACAAGGGAGTATCAACTTCAACCAGTGTAGATGTAAAATCAATGACAGCAGCTCAGATGAAAGGCGCGGATCTTTACAACGCTCTTAATATCTGCGGCAGCGCATTTGCGGCAGACACAGCCAGGATAAACAACGGCTATCCGGTGCTGTTCTTTGAAAGCAGCTCCTATGATGCTGCCAAAACCTGCAAGGTAACTGTAAATCAGGCGCAGGGAGGCACAATTACCGGAAGCGTTTCAGGCGAGGTACCTTACGGCAGCGTGATACATCTTTCGTATAAGGCTGACGGCGGATATACACTTGATACATATACTGCAGGCGGCAAACCTATATATGCAGACTACTATACGGTTACATCAGATGTGACTCTTTCTGCGGAATTTATTAAGCTTGAAAAGGGCAATGTGGAATTTAAAGCAGATGACAGCTGCAGCATTTCCGGCAAGAAAGCGGGAACCATATTAAGCGGCGGTGAAACCGTATATGTAAAGGACAGACAGATATTAAAGGGCGAGGGACTTTATCAGCTTGACGTTCTTACAGTTAAGGCTGTATTAAAAGACGGCGCAGTTCCTGAGGAAGATAACCTCGAATACACAGGAAAATTCGTATATACATATACATACGGTGACGGAAGCGCAGCTTCCAACGAATCGGGAGTACACAAGGTAACGACGGCAGTGTCAAAGGGACTGACAGTTACGGCAGAGCCTAAAACGCAGGAAAAGAAATGGACCTCTCTTGCGGATACGAGTTGGTACAGCTCATCAAAGAGCAGCTTTACAATCAAAACTGCTGGTCAGCTTGCAGGACTTGCATACCTTGTAAATACAAAGGGCTATACATTTAAGGGCAAGACCGTAAAGCTTGCAAATGATATATCGCTGAAAAACAATGACGGTACAGATGGTATCAGATACTGGAACAGCATAGGTTCATCAAGCGAAAAATGCTTCAGAGGCACATTTGACGGACAGGGTCATACGGTAACGGCAATGAAGGCAAAGACAGACGGCAGCTATTCGGGCCTGTTCGGATATGTATACGGCGGCACAGTAAAAAACGTCACAGTAAAAGGCACATCAGAGTCGCTGGGAAGCGCGGCAGGTATTGCGGCTTACGGTGACAGCGCCAAAATAACGGGCTGCACAAGTTATGTAACAGTTACGGCAAAGGGCAGCAACGCAGGCGGTATTACAGCCAGAACAAAGGATGGCACAGCCATATCAGACTGCATCAACAGGGGCAGTGTGACGGCTACAGGCAGCAATGCAGGCGGCATAGCAGGTGAAACAACAGTTAAAAAGGACAGCATTAAAACCTCTGCAAACTACGGAGCGGTTCATGCAGACTCTGCTGCGGCAGGCGGCATCACAGGCAAAGCTACAGGCTGCATCAGTTCATCCGCAAACTACGGAGAGATAACTGCCGCAAACTATGCGGGCGGACTTGCAGGCCACACTACAGGCTGGGAAATCCCCGCAGTAAAGAATTCATACAATCAGGGCAACGTTTCGGCAGACAATACTGCGGGCGGACTTGCAGGATTTGCTCAGAACATAGAGCTGTATAACTGTTATAACACAGGTGAGATAAACGGAGCGCAGAAAGGCGCTGTTGCGGGCAATTTCAACATATCAATAAACAACAGCGCAGACAGGACATACTATATCAATGATGCAGATGCTTTTGGAAACCAGTCGCAGGTTAAAGGCCACGAATATGTGACAGTGACAGGCAAAACCGCAGACTCAATGAAAGGCAGCAGCTTTGCGGCAGCTCTTAACAAGAACGCAAAAGGCATGTTTGCAGGCAAAACAGGAGATTTCCCTGTACTGAGCCATATAGAGAAAAAGACAGTTTACACAGTAACCTACACAGGAGATTATACGGGAACTGAAACCGTATATTCGGGAGAAAGTGTAGAGCTTCCAAAGGCTCCTGCCGGCAGAGCATACATATTCAAAAGGGACGGCAAGGACTGGAACGGCAAGAACATAAAAGGCAATGTGACAGTTTCCGTAAGTGAAAAAGATGCTGTATATACGGCGTTTCTCAGAGCAGACGGTAAAACAATCAGGGAGATATCTTTTACCGGAGGGACAAGTTCTCTGACACTTCCGTCAGTACCTGTCAAAAACGGAAATGACGGAGTCTGGGCAAAATATGATCTCAGCAGAGGAAATACATCAATAAACGCACTGTATTCAAAGAAATACACAATGGGCGATGTAACGCTTACAAGCGGCTATTACTATATCGATCCGTCAGCAACAGGCACAATAACAGTAAACGGCAGGGTTACCCTTGACGGCGACGGACAGTCACTTACAGGCCTTAGCATATATGCTTCAAAGGACTCTGCTGTTACAGTTAAGGACGTTAACATCAACAATCCTGCAACAGTTATAACACTTGACAGTGCAGAGCTTAAAATTGAGGGAGAAAACAACTTCATAGACAGCTGCACAGAAAGCGGCAACAAGAACCCTTGCATTATGGTTAAGGGTACCTCATACATCAGCGGAAGCGGCAGTCTGTACGGCAAGTCAGGCCTTGGCAACTATGCAATGCAGCTTGCAAAGGGCAGCACAGTTGTTCAGAAGTCGGCGACAGTCAAACTGTTTGATGACGAGAGAACCGGCGGACCGGGAGGCATAGTGAACGGAATAAACGGCAGTGTCAGAATGCAGGGAGGCACATTTGCGGCAGTTTCGGATACAAATAAAATCCATGCGCTGTACGTTAAGAACCTGACTGTAACAGGAGGAAATGTGCTTATCTGTGCAAACGATGCGGACGAGAGGAAGAACAAGTCAACCTACGGCTCCGCACTTTACTGCAAGTCAATGAAAGTGACAGGAGGAAGCCTCAAGGTCTGCTCCAAAATACACGAAACCGAAAAAACTTTCGTAAGAGACAGCAGGGCTATAGTGTGCAAAGCATTTACAAAGAACTATTACAGAGTAAAGGTTAAACTTCCTAAGAACAGTAATACTGTAAAGGTTGACGGCAAAACAGTATACAAGGGAGCAGGCTATACAGTAAGTTTTGATTCTGTTTCACATACATATACAGATAAAAAAGATAAATATGCGTATATCTGGGTTAAAAAAGGAACACACAAGATATCCGTAAACGGCAAGGTTAAAAAAGTAACAAAATCTGAGGTGATTTAATGAAAGGCAAACATATTCTTATCTATGGAGAAAGAGGCAGCGGCAAGACGGATATAATCGACAGGATTACAGAGCAGTGCACTGTTCCCGTATACGGCTTCTGTACCAGAATAGTAAAAGACAGAGAGGACGGGTATCATGAAATATATATATATCCGGCAGGCAGGGCAGATGGTCATATGAGCAGTGAAAATTATGTGGCCGCCTGCAACACAAAAGACAGAACCGTAAACCTTGAGGCATTTCGTATACTGGGAATGAAATATCTTGAAGCTGCAGAAGACGGTATCGTTATTATGGATGAGATAGGATTTATGGAAGAAGCTGTCCCGGAATTCTGCCGGGCGGTGCTTGCTCATCTCGACGGCGATATACCTGTACTGGCCTCCGTAAAAGGAGGCAAACAGTCTGATTTTATTGACAGCGTCCTGAATCATCCGAAAGCAGAGGTTTTTCATTTAGACGGTGGCAACAAAGAGCAGATTTATGATAAAATACTGTCATGTGTTTTAGAATGGAATAACAATCTGAAGAAGGAAAACAGTAATATTTGATGAAAACAGCAGAAAAAACAAAGAAATTTAAAATAAAATTCACAATACTTGTTGTGATATTCACAGTAGTGTTTTTCGGCTCATTCATGCTGGGAAGATACCCTGTAAGCCCACCGGAGCTTATGAAGATCATTCTGTCGGGGATAATTGATATACCGCAGAGCTGGCCGGATGCCGCAGAGAATGTAATATTTCAGATAAGGTTGCCGAGAGTGCTGGCCGCCGCAATTATAGGGGCGGCATTATCAATTGCGGGAGTATCCTATCAGGGAATGTTTCAGAACCCCATGGTATCTCCGGATATTCTGGGCGCAAGCTCCGGCGCAGGCTTTGGAGCAGCCCTTGCGATACTTCTGGGCGCAGGCTATATGGGTATATCGGTGGCGGCATTTCTGTTTGGACTTGCAGCCGTAATGCTGGCCTATGGCATCAGCAGGGTCAGCAGGATAAATGCCACACTGGCTATGATACTGGCGGGAATGATGATAGGCTCGCTGTTTACCTCATGCACTTCCTTTGTAAAGCTGGTTGCAGATACGGAGCAGACACTGCCTGCAATCACATACTGGCTGATGGGAAGCCTTGTTTCAATCAAGCCTCAGGATGTGGCTTTTGCCATAGTTCCGATTATAGCAGGCTCTGTCCCTCTGTTCCTGCTCAAATGGAGAATGAACCTGCTTACAGTGGGTGAGGAAGAAGCGCAGGCCATGGGAATTAATACCAGAGCTTTGAGGCTTGTAGTGATTGTGTGCGCTACGCTTCTTACGGCGTCAAGCGTTGCCATAAGCGGTATGATAGGCTGGGTGGGGCTTGTAATCCCGCATTTCTGCAGAATGATTTTCGGGTATGACTACAGAAAGATAATACCGGCATCTGCATTGTTTGGCGCAACGTTTCTTATGGTGGTTGACAATATTGCGAGGCTGGCTACTACGGCGGAAATTCCGTTGGGAATACTTACATCATTTGTAGGCGCCCCTATATTTGTATACCTTATACTGAAAGGGGGAACAAGCCGTGAGAATTAGAACAAAAGAGCTGTGTTTCTCATATGGCACCACTCAGGTGCTCAAAAATATGGACTTCAGAGCCCACGAAAGCAGCCTTGTTGCTGTGATAGGACCAAACGGCGCGGGCAAAAGTACGCTGTTTCGCTGCATTCTGGGATTTCTCAAGGGCTACAGCGGCACCATCCTTATAGATAATCAGGACATTAAGGAAATGAGCAGAACTGAAATTGCAAGAAAGATTGCATATATTCCTCAGACAACGGTTCCGGTATTCAATTATGATGTAATAGATATTGTGCTTATGGGAACTACAGGCAGCCTGAAGCTTTTAGAGTCTCCGGGGAAAGAGCAGATAGAAGCGGCCGAAAGGGCGCTTGATGAGCTTGGTATAGGATATCTCAGAAACAGAGGCTTTGGCAGAATTTCAGGCGGTGAAAGACAGCTTGTGCTGGTGGCAAGAGCACTGGTGCAGAATGCTAAAATTCTCATAATGGACGAGCCTACTGCCAATCTGGACTATGGCAATCAGTACAGGGTAATGGCAAAGATCAAAGAGCTTGCGGCAGGCGGGTATACGATTATACTGTCAACACATAACCCTGAACACGCGCTGCTGTTTGCAGACAAATCCTTTGTAATTCAGAAGGGCGAGTTTGTGGCTGCGGGGTCCTCTGCAGAGGTTCTTAATGAAGAAATGATGCGCAGACTCTACGGAGTTGATGTCAGAATTCTTACAACTGAAATTAATGAAGAGGAAGCCAGAGTGTTTGTACCGGTTGGGACAAGCGCAAGGGATAAGTAATAGAAAATACTGAGACTGAAAGAATTACAGGTATAGCAGAAACTGTGAAGCGGTTGCTAAAAAAATGGTGGTAAAAGGGGTTTACAGAGGATATAATATAAATAAGGCAAGCCTGTCTGCGCACTTTTTAAGCAAATACAGTGGCAAAACGTATGTAAGAAATAACTCAAGTATTCTTAACAATTGCAAAAAAAAGTGCGCAGACAGGCTTGATTACTAACTGATATCAAGACTCCTTTGCGCAACGGCAGGCAGTAAAATCGCTTTTGCTACCCTAACGCCCTTACCGGCAGCAGGTGTCGTATAAGGGTCGGAGATGTATTCAATTGCTTTATCCTATTGTAAGTCTGTTATGGTCTGTTTGTCAATAGGGAAGTTGTTTTTTTGTGTAAGTAGCGTTTTTTTAATGTTCAGGGATAACAAATATGCTGTAAAGAAATGACTGATTATATAAAAATATATGAGAGTGTTGACAAGAATTACTGAAGTAATGTATAATTATTAAAATATTAAGCGAATAAATACTCCGATTTTCACATGACACAAGGTGCCGGTGAAAACGTAAGGGTATCGGGAGTGATCCTGATGCCTGCCATTGTTGCAAAGGAGACATTAACCCTATATGGAGGGATAATGCTGCTTTGCTATTTTTTTGGAAAGGAAGCGTTGGTTAAATGAAAAGACTCAAATTTAACAAAACAAAATGCATAGGGTGTCAGCTTTGTGCACAGGTGTGCTCTGCATACAAAGAGGGGGAATACATTCCTTCAAAAGCCAGAATAGCTATAGAGACATATTATGACAAGGGAGTACTTAAATACAAGGACGATTATTGTATTTTATGCGGCATCTGCAAAAAAGCCTGTCCTGTAGATGCTATTTCTCTTACAGACCATATTGAAGTTGATTTTGATAAGTGCATAGGCTGCGGTATCTGTGCAGAGAAATGCCCTAAACATGTTGTAAAAATCAGAGAAGAAAAAGCATATATCTGCGATACATGCAAAGGTGATCCTAAATGCATTAAAACATGTCCGCAGAATGCTTTGACTTTTGAATAGGCAAAGGAGGTAACTGAAATGACAATGTTAGGATATCAGAATAATATATTAAGAGTAAACTTAACAGATAAAAAGGCCTCCACAGAGCCGCTGCGTATGGATTTTGCAGAAAAATACATAGGCTCAAAAGGTCTTGCTATCAGATATATGTATGAAGAACTGAAGCCGGGTATAGATGCGCTTGGAGAAGAAAACAAACTGTTTCTGACAACAGGGCCTCTTACGGGAACTCCTGCACCTTGCTCAGGTAAACTTTCTGTAGCTGCAAAATCACCGGCAACAGGAACAATGAATGACTGCTCCATCGGCGGTCATGTGGGAATAAGAATCAAGTATGCCGGATATGATATGATTATATTTGAAGGCATTGCAGATAAGCCTTGTTATATTGTGATCGAAGACGACAAAGTTGAGTTTGTTGATGCTTCAGAATTATGGGGACTTGGATCTCATGAAGCAGAAGCTATATTAGCAGAGAAATACGGCATAGAATACAGCATTATGTCAATAGGTCCTGCGGGTGAGAATCTTTCCAACATGGCATGTATCAACTCTGACTACTACAGACAGGCAGGACGAGGCGGCATAGGCGCCGTAATGGGTTCCAAAAAAATAAAAGCGATTCTGATCAAAGGAACAAAGGGTGTAAAAGTTCCTGATATCAAAAAAGCCACAGACAGAATACTGGAAATTCTTCACGAAGATGTTCTGCAGGAGGATAATACATTCGTATATGATACCGGAACAACTGCATTCCTTGAAGCCTGCGGCGATGGCGGAATTGTTCCTTACAAGAATTTCTCAGGCGCAAATGATCCTGAGTGGGAAAAATACAACGGCGATGTGCTTATGAAGTACAGAGAAGGCAAACGAGGTTGCGGAAGCTGCGGACTTGGCTGCGGTAACTTCCTCAAGATAGGGAATGCTGTCTGCGAAGGCCCTGAATATGAAACAATAGCTGTTGCAGGTCCTAACGCAGGTATTACAGATCCTGAGCATATAGTTAAATTCAATGAAGTATGCGACAATATGGGCCTTGATACAATCAGTACGGGAGATACTATTGTATGGGCAATGGAAATGACCGAAAAAGGTCTTTATGATTTTGACATCAGATTCGGCGAAGCTGATAAGATGATAAAAATGGTGGAGATGATTGCAAGACAGGAAGGCGTTGGAGCAGATCTGAGCAGAGGAGTTAAATATGCTTCTGAGAAATATGGCGGTACTGATTTTGCAATGCAGGTTAAGGGACTTGAATTCCCTCAGTATGAACCGCGCGGTTCATGGGGAATGTCACTTTCATATGCGGTGTCCGACAGAGGAGCTTGTCATATGAGAGCTTATGCACCTAATGAAGAGGTATTTGCGGCATCAATTCCTCCGTATACTTCAGAAGGCAAGGGACAGATGGTATATAATCTGGGAGAGTTTAATGCAGTTAAGTTCTCATTATGTATCTGTGACTTCTGGGGAACAATCAGCTATGATATTATGGCGGAGATGCTGACACTGGTTACAGGCAGACAGTGGACTGCTGATGAAATGGGTGAAGTAGGAAGAAGAGTTCTAAATATAGGCAGAGCCTTCAACCAGAGAGAAGGCTTTAACAGAGCCCACGATACTATTCCTAAGAGACTCGTAAAGGATGCTCTTGGAGGAGAAGGTCCTGCAGCAGGTCAGAAAATACCTCAGGAAGCATTTGAAGATATGCTTGACCAGTATTATGAAGTAATGGGCTGGGACAAAAACGGAATGATGCCTGAAGAACTGATTCAGTCGATTCTGTAAATACAGCATTATACAAGGGCTTCGTCTTTTGATGAGGCCCTTAAAATTTTAATGGTCAAAAATTCTGCAATGCTGTATAATCAAAATATATACAGTGGAGGTTTGAAATGAAGGTAACAATAAGACTTAGAGGAACACTTAAGAAATATTTCGGAGATGACTTCGAGAGAACTGTAGAGGTTCCGGAAGGCTGCACATGTGATCAGGCATTACAGGCGGCAGGACTTAATTACAGAGAAATAAAAAACTTCGGGTTTGTTTCCATCAATAACAAAAGAGTTATGATTGATGACAGACTTAATGACGGAGATCTGCTCAAAGCATTCTCTAAGGTTTCGGGAGGCTGACATAATGAAAAAATTAAAAATTACAGGTCTTGCGATATATGAAGCAAAGGGAGCGCCGGGAATACATAAAGAAAAGCTCAGACTTGAAGCAGATCGGGGAATTGAAGGCGATATGTACGCCAGAGGCGGGGACAGACAGCTTACAATTGCAGATACAAGGCTTGAGACTTGTCCCGAAGAACTTGTAATAGGGAAGCTTTGCGGCAGGAAATTTAAAGCCAACATCCTTGCAGACAATATTCTGGAAGCAGATATCAGTGCGGGAGACGTGTTTGCAGTAGGAGATGCGGTTATAGAAATTTCGGCAGCTCAAAAAGAATGTTTTCCGGATTCCTGCGAAATAGCGGCAGAGGGAGATGTATGCGCATTAAAAACCGGAAGCCTTTTTGCAAGAGTATTGAAATCGGGAGAAATTCATATTGGAGATTGTTTTGAAAAGAAGTAGACTGCGGGGGCTGTGAGAATATGGAAAAAAGATATGCGAGGAACAGAAATACGATATCCGAAGAAGAAAACAGGCAACTTAAAAATTCAAAAGTATGTGTGGCCGGCTGCGGAGGAATCGGCGGAGGGCTGATCGAGAGCCTTGTTCGCATAGGAGTAGGACATATCACCGCTGTAGACGGCGACGTGTTTGACGAAACAAACCTTAATCGGCAGGTATTGTCAAATGAACTTAATCTCGGCAGACCCAAAGCGCTTGAAGCGGCAGCTCAGATGAAGGAAATAAATTCAGAGGCTGAAATAAATCCTGTATATGAATTTATTACTGAGGATAATGTTAACGAAATTGTAAGAGGACATGATGTGGTGGCAGATGCGCTGGATAATATAACTGCCAGAAAACTGCTGGAGAAAGCCTGCAGGGAAGAAAATATCCCTCTTGTTCATGGGGCGATAGCAGGCTGGAACGGACAGGTTTCGGTTATTATGCCGGGAGATAATCTTATAAGCAGCCTGTATTATGATTGTGAGGACAGAGGAGAAGAGACTGAGACCGGAAACCCTTCGTTTACACCCGCAGTTGTTTCTGCGATAGAGGCGGCAGAGGTGATAAAGATACTTCTCAAAAAACAGGGCGCCCTCAAAAGCAGTATGCTGATGATTGACCTGCTAAACCATCAGTACGATGTAGTCGAGTTCTAGTACTAACTTGCTGAAACACAAAAAATAATAGTTATAATACTATAAGAGATTGAGTTATATCGCATATTTTGATATAATCAGTACAGAATTAAATAATATTTTTCGAGCTGGAAGGTCTAAGGCCAAGCTATGACCGGCAGCCGTTAGGGTATGTTTGGAAACTGACATGCCTCCCATTTGGAAAGAAAAAGCATTATACCACGTTTATATATTTACGCTAACAGTTGGCTTTCTTTCAGGAGAGCCAATTTTTTTTAGAGTTGTATATTGATGTGCTCTATGCTTTTTTGATGGAAAAACAGGAGGAAATTATGAAAACACAGACATTATTACACAAATCAGCAAGATTCATTGCAGTTGTAATGAGCATAATGGTAATGACAGCTATGATGCCTATGCTGTATGCAGGCAATGCAGTCTATGCTGATGATACTGCAGTGGCAGCATCGCAGGAAACAGCTTTTACATTAGACGGTAAAGCCTATACGAGAGACCAGATAACCGCAATGGAGAGCAAAGAAGCAAGCTTCACATATAATACGAAGAAAGGTGAAGTTACTGATTATGTTAAAGGCGTTTCCATCGCAGAGCTTCTCAAAGGTTATGGTGACGCAGACGTTGTTACTTTTTCAACAGCAGACAATTATACGGTAGAAGCAAGCGGCAAAACAGTTAAAGAGCTTGCAGACAGCAACTATATTCTTGCCTATGCAGCAGGTGCAAGCGCAGCAGAGATGAAAGACATCTATAACACTGCAAAAGGCGATGATACTGTATTCGGATATTTTACTCTGTATGGAGATAATGACAAGCCTGCAAAGATGGTTAACAGCATCACAGTTAAAAAAGCAGAGGTTAAGCTTACAAAACCTGTTATAAAGACAGCAGCAAAAAAGGGCAAGGCATCTGTTAAATGGGCGAAGGTTGAGAATGCTGACAAGTATGTTGTTTACAGAGCAGTAAAGAAAAACGGCAAATACACAAAGAAAACAACTACAGCCAGGACTTCATATGCTGATAAGACTGTAAAGAAAGGCAAGACTTACTACTACAAGGTTAAAGCATATAATACCGACACTAAAACATACAGTAAGTTTTCAGCAGTTAAAGCTGTAAAGATAAAATAAAACAGTGATAATGCAAGGTGTTCTTTTTCAGGACACCTTGCAAAGCTATAACAGGGGATAGAAATGTTACAGGCAGCAAAGAACAGACAGGTGATATTAAATATTGTTCTTATTTTAATACTGATAATACTGATACTGGTATGCCTTTGCGCAGGCAAATATTCTGTCAGTGTTTTGGACTGCCTGAAAATCCTGACCGGAAACAGTATGGCAGCAGATCCTATGGATGCGAATATTATTCTGGGAGTCAGACTGCCCAGAGTTCTTGCAGCAGTTGTGACCGGTGGGGCTCTGGCACTTTCGGGGGCGGCTTATCAGGGTATTTTTAAAAACCCTCTGGTTTCCCCGGAATTTCTGGGAGTGTCTTCGGGAGCCTGTGTAGGAGCGGCAGTTGCGATCCTTTTTGCTTTCTCTGCTGCGGCAATACAGATAAGCGCCTTTGCGGGAGGTATAGTTGCTGTGGGTCTTACGGTGACGATTCCAAAGCTTATCAGAAGTGATTCCAATCTGATGCTTGTGCTTTCGGGTATTATAGTGAGCGGTGCCATGTCATCGGTGCTGGGCTTTATAAAATATATAGCGGATCCCGATACTCAGCTTGCGGCAATTACCTACTGGCAGATGGGAAGCTTTGCATATATTGATATGAAAAACCTGCTGGGAATACTCCCTTTTGTTGTAATTGCAGCGGTAGTCCTTATAGCTATGTCATGGTGGATCAATATTCTTTCCCTTGGTGAAAACGAAGCCAGAAGCCTTGGCGCAGATGTAAAAATGATAAGAGGTATATGTATAGTATGCGCAACAGTACTTACCGCAGGAACTGTATGTCTTTCAGGAACTATAGGCTGGGTAGGTCTTGTGATTCCGCATCTTGGAAGAATGCTGGCGGGGCATAATAATATAAGGCTTTTGCCGGCAGCTGGGCTTATCGGCGGGATTTTTCTTCTGCTGGTGGATACGGTTACGAGAATTACAGGGCCGGCAGAAATGCCGATAAGTATTCTGACAGGAATTATAGGCGCGCCTTTTTATGCGTGGCTTTTGTACAAGCAGAGGAACAGACTCAGATGATATATGAGATAAAAAACCTTACATTTACATATCCGGGAACAGAAAAGAAAATTCTCGATAATATTTCACTGTCATTGAGAAAAGGTGAGGTGATGTGTATACTGGGACCAAACGGAGCGGGCAAGACTACTCTTCTTAACTGTATGGCAGGACTGCTTGTTCCGCAGGCCGGCGAAATCAGTTTATGCGGCAGGAATATAAACGAAATGTCCGGAAAAGAAATCGCAGCGGCAGCAGGATATGTTCCTCAGCTGCATACGCCTGCTTTTGATTATACTGTGGCTGATTTTGTGCTTATGGGAAGTGCTCCCCGAGTAGGAATGTTTGCAAAACCAAAAGAATCAGAAACAATCAGGGCATATGATGCTTTAGCCCGAATGGGAATAGCTCATCTTGCAGACAGATCATATATGGAGATAAGCGGTGGCGAACGGCAGCAGGCGCTTATTGCCAGAGCGATAGTGCAGGAACCGGAGGTTATACTGTTTGACGAGCCTACGGCGCACCTTGATTATGGCAATCAGCATAGAGTACTGAAACTGATAAATGAAATGTCCGAGCAGGGATTTTCAATTGTAATAACAACACACAATCCTGATCATGCGCTCCTTCTTGATGACTGTGTGGCAATAGTAGAAAAAAATGGCAGAATTACAAGCGGAAAAAGCAGAGAGATATTAACAGAAGAAAATCTTTGCCGGATATATGGCATAGATTTAAAACTCATGTACATAGAACAGCTGAACAGATGCTGCTGTCTTGTACCGGGAATATAACAGAAACAGATGAAACGATATATAAATATAATACTGATAATAAGCATTTTAATAACAGGACTCAGCAGCTGCGGCGTACAGAGCAGCAATAATATAGAGGCAGGAACTGTAGTTCGGGAGACCGGAGAAGCTATTACAATTATTGATCAGGCAGGGCGAGAGGTTACAGTTTCGAAAAATCCGGACAGTATAGCATTATGCTACAGAGTGGTCATAAGATTTCTTCTCAATCTGGAACTGGGAGAAAAAATAACAGGAATAGGTAAATCCGAAGCTTTTCTTGAAGAAGTTTGTCCGGAACTTAAGGAAGCCGCATGTGTAGGACAGGGCATAGCCGATATAGAGGCATTAGCAGAGCTTGCTCCTGATTTGTTTATTCATAAGGCAGACGATATTAAAACACTGGAAGCAGTAACAGCCCTTGGAATACCGGCACTGGGAATAACTGTTGAAACGCCTGAAGACATGAAAACAGCTCTCAGAATACTCGGCTGTGTGTGTGACAGGCAGCAAAAGGCTGAAACTCTTATAGATTATTATGATAACAAGCTGGAAAGCTTTGAGAGGCTTACAGAGAATATAGATAAGGACAGCAGAAAAACAGCAATCATGATGGGAACCTCCGTTGGAGATGTTGCAAACGGTAATATGCTGCAGAGTGAAATGATACAGAGAGCAGGCGGAATTAATCCTGCTGCAGAGCTTAAATCATCAGAACTCTGGCCGACGGCAGGAACCGAGCAGATTTTTAAATGGAATCCTGATTATATATTTATTACAAACAGCGAAAGCTCAAAATACAGCCCGGAGGATATACTGGACAATCCGGCATGGTCTGAAATAAATGCCGTAAAGACAGGCGACGTGTATATTATGCCGGCAGAGTATGATTCATGGGAATTTCCGGGAATAGTAAGTGTTCTTGGTACAGAGTATATCATGAAAACAATGTATCCTGATCTTGTAACTGATAAGCAGCTTGAAATGGATGCAAAAGAGCTTTATAAACTTGCCTATGGCAAAGTATTTACAAGGGAAGAACTGGGCTATTAGGAGATGGAATATGATTAAGAAGCTTCTGGCAGGTCTGCTGGCAATAATGATAATATGCAGTCCCCTGTTAATATTTCCATATGAGTCTTTCGGACAGACTGCCGGAGATACACTTACAGTCAGAGTCGGCTACTGGGGTGAGGACGGAGATTACAGAGTTAAAGCACAGCTTACAAAACAGCAGCTCGAAGCCTTACCGCAGCAGACTAATTTCTATACCAATATGACAAGAGTCGGTACAATAATGGCGACTGTGGGCAGAGGACCTGTGCTTTCGGATGTAATTAATGCGGCCGGAATTGATATCGGTTCGGTAAGAATGATACATCTTAGGACAACCGATGCCGGAGGCAGGGTGAACAACTGGTTTTTAGATTTCAAGGCCGACAAATATATAGGCAGTACATTGTATTACTATCCGAACATTATTGATAACTGGGAGATACTTGGTGAAAGACTGGGCAAACCTCTTGAAGGCGCTCTGGAGGGCAGGAGTAAGGTGGATACAATACTGGCAATTGAAAGCTACAGTACCAAGGTGCCCTCGAAAGCAAAAGAGATAAATGCTTCGCAGATGAATGAAGAGGACAGCTACAGGCTGTGTGCGGGGCAGAGTCTTCTTACAGAAGGAAAGGAGACTTCAGATGTCAGCTCCAATGAATCTGCAAAGTGGATATTCGGAATAGATGTTACGCTGTGGGGTTCGCCAGAAGATGCGACAGGACTTGAAATCAGTCTTGATGATCCGGATATTATGGTGGGAAGCACCAGAAAAATAGGAGCGGTTGTCAGAGGACAGGAATTGTTTGAGGACAAGGTAAGCGGCAGGCTTAAATGGACAAGCAGCAATGAAAAGATTGCCGTTGTAGATGATGAGGGAAATGTAACCATACTCAAAGAAGGAACAGTTACCATTACGGCTACAACAGAAAACGGGATAAGCAGATCGGTTACTATTAACGGAACCGCTGATCCTGATAAAAAACCTATACAAAACAGTCGGGCTGACAGGGATAAGCGTACAGTAAAAGTCAGTGGTGTGACTGCAATGGAAATATATATAGGTGAAAAGACAGGAGCAAAAGAACAGCGGCCTGAAATGGCAGAGAATGCTTCAGCGCTTGATGCCCGCAAGGCTGACAGGAAAGCCTGTGCTGCGGCAGGAATATGCGCATCGGCGGTGTTTGCTTCAGGTATAGTTTTAAGAATTGCACGTTATCGCAGGGAGGTATAGATAAACAATGTTTTCAGATGCAGTAAAAGAAGTTTTAAGAGCTGTTTCAGGCGCTCTGCAGATACCCACAATAGTCATACTCCTGATACTGATTGCAGTAACGGTTGTAATGCTGGGGAGTATAATAGGAGAATTCTTCACCGAAAGAAAACAGTTAAAAGTCAGAATTCCTCTGCTTATAGATGATATTCAGGGGATATCGGCAAAAGAAACGGGTGCTATAATTGAGGCAAGCGGGCTTCTGAAAAGACAGAAAAAAGCCATAGGAGAGCTTCTGTCAAGAACAGCAATTCCTGAAGCAGAGAGAGAGGCTCTGGCAAGACAGCTCATATTTGAAGAGCAGGCTCATTATGACAGGATATCAAGAATAACAGATCTTGTAGCCAAAATAGCACCGATGTTCGGACTTATGGGGACATTGATTCCTCTTGGCCCGGGGCTTATTGCGCTTGGGCAGGGTGACACTAAAACCCTGTCATCTTCACTTCTGATTGCTTTTGATACAACAGTGGCAGGCCTGATAAGCGCTGCCGTAAGCTATATTATATCCTCAGTAAGAAACAGATGGTATGAGGAATATATGGTAAATCTCGAAACTGTCATGGAGTGTATTCTTGAGGAGCAGAACAGGGAGATAACAGATGAAAATTGACAGAAAAACAGGCAGGCTGCGTGTTGCCAGAAAAAAAGAAAGCTTTAATCCTATGGATGGCATGGCGAATCTTGCCGATGTAATGCTTGTATTTGCCTGCGGACTTCTTATAGCCCTTATAGCAAGCTGGAATGTTGATATAAGCAGTACGATAAAACCTGAAAACAGATATGAGATAGAGAAGGCCGACGGAGCGCAGAAAACGATTGAAACCGAGACTGACATGGAGGAGATGGGGACTGTATACAAGGATCCTCAGACCGGAAAATACTATATAGTTGAGGACAGATAAATGAAAAAAATTGTTATTTTATTAGTCACAGCAATGCTGCTGTACATGTGCTCCTGCGGGACTGACGACATAGATATTTCAGGCTATTCAGATGCAGAGATTGTGCTTGAGGGCATCAGCGATGAGACTGCTGCTGTTACTGTTAAGCAGCTTAAAGCTATGGACTGTCATACAATTAAAACAGAAAGCACAAGTGACAAGATCGGAGTTGTAAAAGCAACAGGAGTGTGGCTTTCAGATGTTCTGTCGGAGTATGGGCTTGAGCAGGGAGATTTCAGCCGTATCACTATATACGGAACCGATGAATACAGCGCGCCGCTTTACAAGGATTTTCTCAAAGAAAACAGAATAATGCTTGCCTTTGGGATTGACGGACAGCCGCTCGATGAGGACTCGGCTCCTGTTAGAATTATAATCCCCGAATCAGACTCTGCATACTGGACGCGTATGGTTAACAGGATTAAATTTGAAAAATAGGTGATCAGAATGAAAAAATATATTTTTAAAGCAGTAATAATGCTGATGGCGCTTACGGGAGCATTTATTTCCGCAACTGCCGTCTGCAGTGCTGACGACGGATTTGTACCGGCAGTACGTGTTGTTTATGAGGGAACCGTCAAAGCAGAATTCTCAGAGACACAGCTTAATTCTCTGCCGGCAGAGAGCGTGACATATTCTGCACGCAACCATATGGGCAACAGCCGCATATATAAAGGGCAGGGGCCTTCGGTTCTTGCGATTATCAGGAAGGCAGGAATAGATACAGATAAAATCCCTGATGACAGAGAAATAATTATCAAAGCGGTAGACGGCTACAGTGTTAAGCTGACAAAGAAACAGCTTACAGAGGCAAGATACTGCTATTCTGACAAAGAAGGTCAGACAAAGACTATAGTCCCTGCAATATTTGATATAACTAAGAGAGGAGAGGGAACTCTGTGCATAGGTCAGATTGCTCCGACTGAACAGAATTATCCTGCCTTTGTATCCTATGTTGCGTATACGGACAGTGACGGCAAAACAGGAGAAATCAATATAACATCAGAGACTGCTTCAAAGGCTCCGAAGCCTGCAATCGAAAAAAAGACAAAGACAATTGAATGGGGCAGACAAGTTGATTTTTCACTGAAGGATTTCGGCAAGTGGGACAAGATATATTATACAACAGACGGCAGTGTGCCGGATTATAATTCGGAAATATATAACTATGATACTTTTAGCATTCCTGCAGTATGCAGAGACCTGAAAGTGCCTGAGGGAGTGTCCTCGTTTACAGTTAAGGCGGTAACTGCAGCCTTTGGCAAAACGGACAGTGATACTGTAACCTATAAGTACAAGGTGGTTCCGCCAGCTGTTAAAGGGATTAAGGCCACTGCAGGAAGAACCGTAAAAATATCATGGAAAAAACTCAACGGTGCGGACGGCTATTATATATACAGAGCGGACAAAAAAACCGGCAGCTATAAAAAGATAGGAAGCGTGAAAAACGTAAAAACCACTGTATATAAAGACAAAAATGCCCGAAAGGGCAAAACCTGCTACTATAAGGTTAAAGCCTATAAAGGTAAGAATATCGGAAGTTTTTCAAAGCCTGCAAAGGCCGGAATAAAATAACGATTTGTATCCCGGAAAAGCATCCGGTACAGATAAATAACTTAATATTTTTCGAGCTGGAAGGTCTAAGGCTATGCTATGATCGGCAGCCGATGGGTATGAACGGAAACGTTTGTGCCTCCCGTTTGGAAAGAAAAGCATTGTGTTACATATATTAAGAGCAGAGCGGTTTTCTTTGAAAGCCGCTTTGATAATATATTGTTGTTATAATACTTTTTGTTTTACGGTGATACTTATTAAAAGGAGGAGAAAATGAATTCTAAAAGCTTAAGAGCACGAATCGGATACAGACTGCTTGCAGTATTTGTATCAGTGGCGGTAATCATTTCAATGATGCCTGCTGCAGGACTTTCAGGCACTGATGTATACGGGGCGGAAGGCGGTCTTAAAATCGAGACTCCTGAGCTTGCAGTTACAGGAACTGATGTTATCGGCGGCAAAACTTATACTGCCGACAACATAGACCTTGAGAAATCCTATACGAGAGGAGAACTCAAAAAACTTGAGGGAGGAAAGGAAATACTCTACTCATCAATTAATACTTTTGATACAAAAAAGTATTACAAAGCTACAGGAGTATATATAAAGTCTCTTCTTAAAGGGACTGCTTTTGATGCCGGCAAAGACACGCTGACAGTGCTTGCATCAGACGGATATTCCTGCTCTTTTAACCCGCAAGCCAAATACAGTAACGGTTCAAAAGATACGACAGGTCTAAATGAAGCCCGCTACTTTTATCCGGGGCTGGCAGAGGGAAGCAGCGATGGTGCGGTAAAGGTTGAAACCATGATTGCATGGGATTACAGCGAAGGTGCGAAAACTCCCGAAAAGGCAGACAGAAAGGACTTCAAAAAAGTTATAACAGGGCAGCTTAACATAGAAGACAAAAATAATCCTGTATATAACGGAGGTAAATGTGATGTCAGCAAGGTAATCGGAGGGAAAGCACTTGAAGAAAAGGTACTTAAAATCGGCAGCAGAGAATACACAAGAGCCGATGTAATGCTGATGAAAAGGGCAGATAATACATATACCTACACCACCAAAAAGGGAACCTTTACAGACTATGTAAGAGGAGTGCCGCTTTCGGAGCTTCTTGCAGGCAGCAAGGATAAGGACGTTGTTACTTTCGGAACCGCGGATAACTACATAAACTTTGATGCCAACGGAATGACTGTAGGAGATCTTATTAAAAACGACTACATTCTTGCATACGAAAAAGGTGAAAGTAAGGAAACGCTAAAGGGCATATATGAAGCATCAAAGGATGATGCCTCCGTTTCAGGCTGTTTCGTTCTTTATGGTAACGGTGCAAGTCCGGTAAAGCTTGTTAACAGCATTGAAATAACAGGAACTTCGGGGATTGATTTCTCGTTCAGTCCATTCAAGCATATTACAAACGGCGGAATCAAAGACCAGGATGGACCGTATAACGTTGACGGAATTACGGGAGCAACCTTGACGATTGAGGGCCCGGGAGTTAAAAACAGTGTGCCTCTTTCCGTAGGCGATATGGAAAGCCAGGATAAGGGCTGCGCCAGAGGAAACTATACAGACCTGAGAAACGGCAAAAAAACCGAAAGAACCTATGAAGGTGTGGATTTGTACTATCTGCTTCATAATATGGAAGACGGAGTAAACGGTATAATTCTGACAGACAGAGCCAAAAAGGTTGAAATCAAAAACAGAAACAGAAACACCATAGCAACTATTTCTCTTGAAACAATAGAGAAAATGCACAATGAAGGAACGCCGATACTAATTGCATACGGTACCTCATATACTGACGGCAAAAACACAAGACCGTTTGTATTTGATGACGGCGCTGCAGGACAGGATTCAGAGCTTGGCAATACAGACGGGTGCCTCAAGCTGGTATGTGATACAGATAAGATGGGAATAGCATCTGAATATGCGACTTTTGGAAATATGGCATACATATATGTCTGTGAAGGCGATGAGCCGGGCTATAAGCATGATAAAGCTCCGTACAAGACTGCTGAAAACTCGCAATATGTTCTTACCATAACAGGAAGTGAAATAGGCAGAGAAGTAAACTATACGGTACAGCAGCTTGAGGATATGGTCAAATATGACGAAAACGGCAGACCTGTAAAGAACGGTATAGGATACAGAGACGAGTACAGTCTTGCAAATTCCTCCTACTGGTATGTGGATGAATACGAGGGAGTCAAGCTTTGGGACCTTCTCAAAAAATCAGGAATTCCTGATTCAAAGAAAACAGATGATAAAACAAAGGTAACGTTCACTGCAACAGACGGATACAAAGGCTTTGATACCTTCTCCCTTAAGCAGATTGCAGACCCGGACTGCTTCGGATATTATGAGAAAAATATAGCAGACGTTACAGGCGCGGACTATAAGGGCGCTCCAGGGGACCTGAAAAAAACAGGCTATCCTGTGCTTGTGGCATACGGAGTAAACAGATATCCGTATGTTATAAAAAACACACTGGACGGATTCCTAAGCGGACTTTCAAATGACGGCGGCCCGCTCCGTGTAATATCAGGCAAGATGAACTATACTCATGCCAACGGATCAAATCAGGCGAAACTTCTCGACAAGATTATAGTTGGCGATGATACTTATCATTACAGTACACATAAATACAGCGATAAGAAAATCTATAATGATCTGGGAAGCAAAACAAAGCTGAATGTCAGAGTGTATTCAGGAACAGGCAAATCAGCCGTTAAGCTGAGCAGTGACAAATATACTGCAGCAGATATAGAAGAAATAATCTACGGCGGTACTCTGACATCGGCAGAGCTTGCAGAGGCAAAGATAAAAGCCTTTTATGAAGCCGGCAAAGCAGGTTCAAAATATAATAATGATCTATATGAGGGTATGGACATTGCATACCTGCTGCAGAAGATAGTAAAGCTTCAGGGTGCAAAGGGTACAGTTACTTTCAGTAATGGTAAAGATAAACTTCAGGTTGACCTCAAAGAACTGCTTACCATGACAAAAGGCTATAACAGTGAAACCGGGCTTAAAAACCTTAGACCGATACTGGCATATGCCAAAAACGGTTCGCCACTTGTTAAGAGCAGCAGTTCGGCAGGTTATGAAGACACAGTGACTCTTGGCGAAGCTGAGAAAACAAAAGTTAAAAACAGCGGAGGACCTCTGCAGGTTGTGATTCCAAGAACCTCAAAGGGAAAAGCTCCGAGAACTCTTAAAAATGTAACTTCAATTACAGTAAACCTTGCTGCAGACAAATATGCGCATGTAAAATCGCCATACAGCAGCTACAAGAAAAAAACTGTAACAATATCAGGTGAAGGTACAAGAATTTCAGGCAAGAAGAAATTCACTGTTTCGGATATTGAGGGCAGGCAGACTCTTGCCGGAACATATACTTACAGTTTCAGAAACAGCAAGGGTAAGACATATCAGAGAACATACAGAGGCATATCACTTTATGATTTCCTTAATTCAACTGACATAGGCCTTAAAACGAGCGCAGATAAAGTTGTAATTACTACAACCGATGGTAAGAAAAAGACATTCACCTTATCAGAAATAAGAAAAGGATATATGAATTCCAAGACAGGAAAGAAGAATCTTCCGGTTATACTGGCATACGGCTCAGCGCCTGCCAAAAACAAAGAAACAGGAAAACCGCTGGTTACAAGCAAAAAGAGCAAGGGCTACAGTTCAAAATACGGAAATGACGGCGGTCCTATCAGACTTGTTATCGGACAGACTTCAAAGAAGAATGTTAATCTGGGTAAGTGCCTGAGCAGAGTCAAGTCAATAGAAGTTACATCTTCAGAGTCTGTAAGCTGGAATCATAGCTCAAGCGAAGTATTCAAGCAGTATCTTGATAATAAAGTGGCTGTTCAGGTAGTGGATAATGACAATAAGGAGCTGTTTGCAAAAGACTGCACAGTTAAAGAAATCGAGGCAATGACTTCGTTGATTGAAAAAGAAGATATTACAACAACAGCAGTAAACAGCTGGGAAGGAGTGAACTTCTGGAAATTCATAAAGCAGAATACGACAGGAGTTACAGGGCTGGACGACCCTATAAGCATAACAGTAACAGCAAAGGATGGATACAGCGCTGAAATCAAGGCTAAATTCGGAATGGATGCCATAAAGAACGGTATTAAGGACGGAGAACGAAGAGTCCCTATTATACTTGCCTACGGTATGGACGGATATCCTCTGGCTGCAGGAGGCAAATCAACACCAAAGGGTCCCGGGTATGATTCCGTAGTAGGAAATGAAGGAGGACCAATCCGACTTGTTACACACAACAGTCAGGGCGCGTCCGTTTCAGAAGTGACTCAGATTGTAATTAAAGTCGGAAACGGAAGCGTAATTGAAGATGACAATACGGAAAAAGACTTTAATATCTATGGAATGGATAAAACAAAGACGTTCGATATAAGAGGTCTTAAGAATTCAGGGGCAGCCTCAGGAGTAGTAGAGGGAACATATACATCAAGACAGGGCACAAGCCATGTGAGAGGCATCTATCTTGCAGAACTTCTTAATGCAAGCGGTATAACAGATGAAGCTGCAGTAATTGATATTACTACAACAGACGGTTTTGCGCCGGAAGACTATAAGGGGATTACGCTCAAAGAAATAAAAGAGCAGAAATACCTTGTAGCTTACGATGAAAGCAGCGACGGCGGTAAAAGCTGGACTGCAATTAAAGATACATCAAAGGACGGTAAAACATCAGCAACTGTCAGACTGTACAGAAACTATGATGACGGCAGCGCAAGATATAACAGAATTGACTGTGTAAAAGGAGTTACAGTTAACACAGCGGCAAAGCTTTCAAGCTTTGCCGCTGTACCTCTAAAGACAGAGGCTGCAAAGGAAAAAATTGAAATTATACCTGCTGACGGCTCTGAAGGAAACCTCCCTCTGGCAGGAATCCGCTCGGTATCTGCAGATAAAAACGGAGGGCTCTGGGTAGGAACCTATGGCGGCGGCGCAGCATACAGAGCATCGGATGCAGAGACTTTTTCAAGATATAACAAGAACAGCACACCTGCACTTGAAACCACATTTGTATCGGCAATAGCAGCAGATGGCGACGGAGGTGTATGGCTGTCCCAGAATGCAAGCTATACAGACCCGGCAAACAACAGAGGCCTTATATATATGAAAGGCGGAAAGGCTGAATATTTTCTTGAAACGGATAAGCCTGCAACTATTCCGAACAACTATGTTCAGGAAATTCAGATTGATAATGACGGAACTGTATGGATAGGATCCTTTGGCGGACTTACAAAATATCAGCCAAAGGAAAACAAATGGACAACATATGACAAAAATGACGGTTTCCCTGCAATGTCTGTAGATAATATAACGTTAGACGGAAACGGTGGAGCGTGGTGCGGATTTTACCCTGATGGCAAAGGAACGCAAGAAGATCCGTTTACAGGCGGATTTGCCTATATTGATGCATCAGGTAAAATAACAAAGTACAGCTACACTGCTGACTTTGACAAAGCTGCAGGCTCATCAAAGCTTGCACAGGTATGGATTCGTGACATTGCAATAGACAAAAATGGCGGAGCATGGATAGTGGCATCAGGGTCATATGCAAATATGGAAAACACAGGCGGTACAGTATGGTATGTTTCAGAGCCGGGAGCAGAGGCTGTTAAATATACAGGAGACAGACTTTTCGGCAAAGCTCTTGACGGAGCGACAAATGCCGAGGTCAGAATGGTTATGGCATCAGCAGACGGCAGTCTGTGGTTTGGAACATCAGCAGACGGAGTTCTGTATATCAAGAAACCTGCTGTCAGAAACGGAAAAATGACAGTTACGGCAGAGCTTAGCAGTGAAACAGGCATGTGGACCGAAAAAAGCATGAACAATGTCTACAGTCTTGATAAAATAGGCGATAAGATATATATAGGAACAAGCGCAGGACTTGCTGTTGTGGATTTCCCCGAATATATCAGCAGCATGCTTGAACAGAAGATAAAGATTACAGCCGGAAGGGCCTCAAAGAAGACTGTAAAACTAAACTGGAACAAGGTAAAAACAGCAGATGGTTATGATGTTTACAGGGCCTCAAAAAAATCAGGCAGATATATTAAGGTTAAGAGTGTTTCGTCAAATACATGTACTGATAAAAAGCTTAAAAGAGGTAAAACCTGTTACTATAAAGTGAGAGCCTACAGCAAAGTGAACGGCAAAAAGCTTTATGGTGGATTTTCAGCGGTAAAGAAAATAACAGTTAAATAAATCAAGGGTATAAACCTGAAACATCAGGAACCGGAGAACTGACAGTAGCGGGACATATCAATATTTCATACAGCTTTCAGCAGCTGCGCAGTGGGCATGCCTGCATAACGCTGTTTAAAGCACTGTCCGTTCTGGATTTTGAAAATGAGTTTGAGATTTTTTGTTTTTATGCTCAAAAATGCAAAGCTGTATCGAACAAACCTGCAGGTACAGGTGAGAGGGACGGATAAAAATTCGTGATATCATAAGCATGTGTGTGATGGTGGTTTTTTGAAAGAGGAATTGTTTGGTGGTGGTAACTTAACAATACATCATAATTTCAAAAACCGCCATTCTTTTTTGAAAAATATTTAGAGCGGCATACTGGCTATCGCGCCGGCAATTTGATACAATGTCTGATGAAAATAAGTAAAAGGAACAGAGATTATGATAACAGACAGACTATTTGAAATGCAGGATACAGGTTACAGAGATTTTCAGAGACGTCTTATGCCGGATATACCAAAGGAGAAGGTTATAGGGGTCAGAACTCCGGCGCTGCGAAAGCTGGCAAAGGAGCTTGCAGGCACAGAGGAAGCCGCCGCCTTTATATCACAGCTTCCGCATAAATACTATGAAGAGGACAACCTTCACGCTTTTTTAGTGTGCGAGAGATGCGAATGAACAAAGCGGCAGAGCTTCTGACCGGAAGTAAAATTTCGGTGGCTGATGCAGCCGCAGCAGCAGGCTATACAAACCAGAGCAAGTTTGCCGCAGTGTTTAAGAAGCAGTTCGGGGTTTCACCTTTAGAGTACAGACGAAAAAGCAGGCTTGAATAGGCAACATGTACTGGTTTGCTGTAATTTGAATAAAAACCAAACAATATTGCACTTTGCAGGGCGAATATGGTAAAATACAGTCAGCTGATATAGTAAATTTAAAGAGGGAAGGATATATGAGAATTTTTGATACGAATGTGCAGCAGTTAAAGTATACGGTTCTGATGGAGGTGGCATATCAGACGTGGCTTGGCAATGACTCCTTTGCAGTATTTAATGAGATAGCCAATGAAATAGTCAAGAAAGACAAGCCTCCTATGAGCTGCTGTATCTACAAGGACAGGGCTATTGTCGCAGAGCGAATAAGGCTGGCGCTGGGCGGTAACAAAAACAATCCTAATGTTATTCAGGTTATTGATATTGCATGTGATGAATGTCCTGAGGCGGGGCATACGGTGACTGACCTGTGCAGAGGGTGCATCGCTCACAGATGCGCAGATGTGTGCAGGCTGGGAGCTATTCACTTTGATGAAGAGGGACAGGCGCATATTGACAAGAATAAATGTGTGGAATGCGGCAAATGTGCCAAAGAGTGTCCGTATGGCGCAATCGCCAATTTCAAAAGGCCCTGTGAGAGAGCCTGCAAGTTTGATGCAATAAGTATGGCAGATGGCGGTGAGGCTAAGATAAACAATGACAAATGCGTTGCCTGCGGAGCCTGTGTATATACTTGTCCTTTTGGGGCTACCGTAGATACTTCAAGTATTGTAGATGTTGTAAATATGATTATGGACAGCGAAAACAACAGCAGATACAGGATATATGCGATGGTTGCACCTGCTATTGCCAGTCAGTTTAACTATGCGCAGACAGGTCAGGTGATTACGGCAATCAGAGAGCTGGGCTTTTACAAGGTGCATGAGGTTGCGCTGGGAGCTGATATGGTTGCGTGGTCTGAGGCGCAGGAGCTCATAGACAAGGGCTTCCTTACATCTTCGTGCTGTCCCGCTTTTGTAAAATACATAAAAACAAAATTTCCGGAGCTTGAGGAGCATATTTCCCATAACCTGTCGCCTATGGCAACGCTGGGCAGATTTATCAAGGAGAAAGACCCGGATGCAAAGGTTGTGTTCATAGGACCGTGCACTTCTAAAAAGATGGAGGTAAGGCAGGATAAAGTAAAGGATTTTGTGGACTATGTGCTTACCTTTGAGGAATTACAGGCGCTTATTGACAGCAAGGATATAATCGTGGAGGAACTTGAGCCTACAGAGCTGGACGAGGCGTCATATTACGGACGTATATTTGCAAGGACCGGAGGTCTTACGGCGGCGGTGGAAGAAGCGGTAAAAGAGCTTGCACCGGAGGATTTTGAACTCAATCCTGTAGTGTGCGAGGGCGCCGACAAATGCAAACCGGTGCTTATGCGCGCCAAAAAGGGACTGCTGCCTAATAATTTTATTGAGGGAATGATATGCAGCGGCGGATGTGTAGGCGGAGCGGGCTGCCTGACCCATACAGGCGAGTCGCAGAAGAAAGAGGTCGAGGAGTACGGACAGGCATCAGGTTTTGAAAGTATAAAGGCTGCTGTTGACGGAGCAGAAAACATTATATGAAATATTACAGCTTCCTGTGGTAAGAATAAGTTATCATAGGGGGCTGTTTTTGTGAAGACACAGGCGTGTGCATATGACGAACGTGTGTTTACAACCGCTTGCAGGTGTGATATAATCAGATATAAATCAATTTACGGAGAGTATTTATGGAGCGTTTTAAAATATCATCTGAATATAATCCGACCGGCGATCAGCAACATGCAATAGATATACTTGCCCGCGGCGTTTTAGACGGCAGGAAGCATCAGACCCTTATGGGAGTTACAGGCTCCGGCAAGACCTTTACTATGGCAAATATCATCGAAAGAGTCCAGAAGCCGACACTTGTAATATCCCACAACAAGACACTGGCAGCGCAGCTTCACGGAGAGTTCAAGGAATTTTTCCCGGACAATGCGGTTGAATACTTTGTTTCCTACTATGACTACTATCAGCCTGAGGCATATGTGGCCTCAACTGACACATATATTGAGAAAGACTCGGATATCAATGATGAGATAGAGAAGCTCCGCCACTCTGCAACGGCAGCCCTTGCAGAGCGCAGAGATGTAATTATCGTTGCATCGGTATCCTGCATATACGGACTGGGTTCCCCTGTGGATTACGAAAATCAGGTAATATCACTCAGACCCGGTATGGAAAAAGAGCGTACAGAGCTGCTCCGCAAGCTTATTGAAATCCAGTATACCCGAAACGACCTCGGATTTGTCAGAGGCACGTTCAGAGTCAGAGGCGATGTTATAGACATATATCCCGCAGGCTCCGAAAGCGCAGTAAGAGTTGAGCTGTTCGGTGATGAAATAGACACAATCAAAGAGATAAATCCTGTCACAGGAGAGATTCTGGGACTCAGAAACCACGTATCCATATTTCCGGCTTCGCATTATGTGGCATCGGAAGAAAAAATGAACAGAGCCCTTGTCACTATTGACGAGGAGTTGCAGGAGCGGATAAGGTGGTTCAAGGACAGAGGCAAGCTCCTTGAGGCGCAGAGAATAGAGCAGAGGACCAGATACGATATAGAGATGCTCAGAGAAATAGGCAGGTGCAAGGGTATTGAGAATTACTCAAGGCATATCAACAATCTGCCGGCAGGGACAAGACCGTACACCCTTATAGACTATTTCCCTGATGACTTTCTTATCATAATTGACGAGTCACATGTAATGCTGCCGCAGCTTCGGGCCATGTATGCAGGTGACAGATCAAGGAAATCCTCGCTTGTGGACTACGGCTTCAGATTGCCGTCGGCACTGGATAACAGACCTCTCAAATTCGAGGAATTTGAAAACATAGTCAATCAGGCCATATATGTAAGCGCCACACCGGCAGCCTACGAAAAAGAAAAGAGCGGAGGCATTACAGCCCAGCAGATAATAAGGCCGACGGGACTTCTTGACCCTGAAATAACCATTGTTCCAAGCGAGGGTCAGATTGACCACCTGATAGGAGAGATAAACAAAACCACCGAAAAGGGCGAGAAGGTCTTTGTTACGACCCTTACCAAAAAAATGGCGGAGAGTCTGACGGACTACCTCAAAAATGCAGGCATCAGAGTAAGATATCTTCATTCAGAGATAGATACGCTGGAGAGAATGGAGATTATCAGAGATTTAAGACTCGACAGATTTGATGTGCTGGTAGGTATCAACCTGCTCAGAGAGGGTCTTGACATTCCTGAGGTTTCTCTTGTTGCCATACTTGATGCTGACAAGGAGGGCTTCCTCAGAACAGAAACCTCACTGATACAGACCATAGGCAGAGCTGCAAGAAATGCAGACGGCAGAGTTATAATGTATGCCGACGGTATCAGCAGGGCTATGGAGGCGGCTATATCCGAAACCCGCAGACGTAGGGAAATACAGCAGAAATACAACGAAGAAAACGGTATCACACCGCAGACTATCAAGAAGTCGGTAAGAGAGGTAATAGAGGCAACCAAGCCTGCCGAAGATGACAGCTATGAGGGCAAATCACCTCTTGAACTGACCAAAAAAGAACTTGCAGAATACATCAAAAAGATGGAAAAGGAAATGAAGCAGGCGGCTGCAGACTGGCAGTTTGAAAGAGCAGCAATGCTTCGTGACCGTATATTTGAATACAAAGCAAAATTATAGGAGTAGAGATAGAGATGTCAAAGGATATAATCATAAAGGGTGCAAATGAGAACAACCTCAAAAATATAGATATCACAATACCCAGAGATAAGCTTGTGGTATTTACAGGGCTTTCAGGCTCGGGCAAATCCTCTCTGGCGTTTGACACCATATATGCAGAGGGACAGAGAAGATATGTGGAGAGTCTTTCGGCATATGCAAGGCAGTTCCTCGGTCAGATGGAAAAACCGGACGTAGAATATATTGAGGGCCTTTCCCCGGCAATATCCATAGACCAGAAGACAACAAGCAAAAATCCGAGATCAACAGTAGGTACGGTAACAGAAATACACGACTATCTGAGACTTATGTATGCCAGAATAGGCATACCTCACTGCCCTGTATGCGGCAGAGAAATCTCAAGTCAGTCGGTAGACCAGATTGTAGACAGGATAATGGCCATGGAAGCAGGCACCAAGCTGTATGTGCTTGCGCCTGTAATACGCCAGCGAAAAGGTGAACACGAAAAAATAATCGAAAGAATACGCAAAGAGGGCTTCATCAGAGCAAGGATAGACGGTGAAATTGTCAATATCAACGAGGATGAAATCAAACTCGAAAAGCAGATAAAGCATACCATAGAAATCGTAGTGGACAGACTGGTTGTAAAGGAAGGCATAGAGTCAAGACTTGCAGAGGCTGTAGAGCTTGCCATAAGTCACGGCGACGGTCTTGTGAACATTCTTGCAGGAGAAGAAATCAGAACATTCAGTACCAAGCTTGCCTGCCCTGAGCACGGCATAAGCATAGAAGAACTGGAGCCGAGAATGTTCTCTTTCAACAGCCCCTTTGGAGCTTGCCCTACCTGCAAGGGACTTGGATTTACACAGTATATGGACCCCAACCTTATAGTTGCGGACAGCGACAGATCAGTGCTTGACGGATGCTTTGTGGCAGCTTTCAAGAGCCTCGAAAACGAGGGCGGCTGGTATCGCTCTATGGTTGAGGCGCTGGCGGCGGAGCATAATGTGGATCTTAACACGCCGTACAAAGAGCTTCCTAAGAAGTTCCGAAAGGAGCTTATGTACGGAACTATGGGACGGCCTGTTAAATTTGTATATACCAGCAAATACACCAAGGCGGTATCATACCGCGATGAACCGTTTGAGGGGATTGTGGGCATACTTGAACGAAGATACAGAGAGGGCGCTTCCGAGGTGTTCAGGGAGAAGATGGAAACCTGTATGAGCATCAGCGCCTGCCCGGACTGTAACGGTATGAGGCTGAAGCCTGAGGTTCTGGCAGTTACGGTCGGAGGCAAAAACATAGCGGAGCTTTCTGATATGTCTGTTACAGACGCTCTCAACTTTATAAATTCTCTGGAGCTTACAGAAAAAGAAGCGGCAATCGCAAAACAGATATTAAAAGAAATAAGAGAAAGACTGTCATTCCTGATTGACGTGGGACTTGATTATCTGACCCTGTCAAGGTCAGCGGGAACCCTGTCGGGAGGAGAGGCGCAGAGAATAAGGCTTGCGACACAGATAGGCTCAAGCCTTGTAGGAGTGCTGTATATTCTCGATGAGCCAAGCATAGGGCTTCACCAGAAAGACAACGAGAAGCTTCTTGCAACCCTAAGGCACCTTACGGACCTGGGCAATACCCTTATTGTCGTTGAGCATGACGGAGAAACAATGTTTGCGGCAGACCATATTGTAGATATAGGTCCCGGCGCCGGCACAAACGGCGGAGAAGTGGTGTGCCAGGGAACAGTAGAAGAGATAATGGCGTGCGACAGATCAATTACAGGCCAGTATCTGTCCGGCAAAAAAGAAATCAAAGTACCGGAGACAAGACGCGAGGGAAACGGCAAATTCCTGACAGTTAAAGGCGCTGCCGAAAACAACCTCAAAGATATAGACGTAAAGATACCTCTAGGCAAGCTTGTATGTGTTACAGGCGTGTCAGGGTCCGGCAAATCCACTCTTGTAAATGAAATTCTCTACAAGGGAGCGGCTTCTGTAACCAACAAGCTCAGAGAAAAACCGGGAAAGCACAATGAGATAACAGGACTTGAGAATATTGACAAGGTTATAAATATAGATCAGTCGCCTATAGGCAGAACTCCAAGGTCAAACCCTGCAACATATACCGGAGTTTTCACCAATATCAGAGATCTGTTCAGTCAGCTTCCCGAAGCCAAGCTCAGAGGCTACGAAAAAGGCAGGTTCAGCTTTAATATAAGCGGGGGCAGATGTGAGGCCTGCAAGGGCGACGGCATAATCAAAATCGAAATGCACTTCCTGCCGGATGTATATGTGCCTTGTGAGGTCTGCAAGGGCAAGAGATACAACAGGGAAACCCTTGAAGTCAAATACAAGGATAAGAGCATATTCGATGTACTTGATATGACCGTTTCAGAGGGTCTGGAGTTTTTCGGCAATATACCGTCAATAGAAAGACACCTGCGTACTCTTGAAGAGGTAGGACTCGGATATATTAAGATAGGACAGCCGTCAACACAGCTTTCAGGAGGCGAGGCGCAGAGAGTTAAGCTTGCTTCTGAGCTTTCCAGAAAAAGCACCGGCAGGACTTTATATATCCTTGATGAGCCTACAACCGGACTTCATTTTGCAGATGTGGACAAGCTGCTTGAGGTGCTTGACAGGCTGGTTGATGCGGGCAACACTGTAGTTGTAATCGAGCACAACCTCGATGTCATCAAAAAAGCGGACCATATAATTGACCTGGGACCTGATGGAGGCATCAGAGGCGGCACTATAGTCGCAGAGGGGACTCCTGAAGATGTTGCAGAGGTAGAAAGCTCATATACGGGACAGTTCCTTAAAAAAGTTCTGGCGTGGAACAAATAACGGATAGAAACCAATGAAAAACAGGCACTTGGAGCAGCACTTAAACTGTGTTGCTCTGAGTGTCTGCGTTTATAATTGGCGGTTATATATAAGCAGTATATCTCAAATCCCCGTTCGCATAGATACGATTTTTTGCATAAAACATACATAAATTCCAAAATGTGTTTTAGTTGCCGCTGACAGAAAAAAACGTAAAACTGCTCTTGAAAATCAGTATCTGCGGGAATATGATGACTTTAAAGGCATAAATGCTGAGCAAAAGGAGGTTTTTAAATGGATTTTTTTGAAACAGTTAATAAGAGAGGCAGCTATCGCAGCAGATTTAAAGACATTGCAATACCTGATGAAGACATCAGAAAGATTCTGGGAGCTGCATTGAAAGCCCCGTCAGGCTTATAATCTGCAGAGCACAAGTTTTGTAGTTGTTACAGATGAAAAGCTCAGGAAACAGATTGCAGAGCTTATGCCGTCAGAGGCGACAGAAACAGCGCCGGCTATAATCGTGGTGGTATCTGAGAGAATAGAGGCAGACGGCTTCTGTTTTGAAATTGTAGATTACGGTGCGGCAGCTCAGACCTTATGGCTTGCGGCTACAGCAATGGGGTATGCTACAGTGTGGATGGACGGCGATACAAACACCGACGGCAACAATGATAAAATCAGGGAGATGCTCAATCTTCCCGCAGGGAAAACAGTAAGAACAATTATGCCGATGGGTATTCCGGAGGAAGATGTTGTTCAGAACTCAAGAAAACCGTTTGAAGAGCGTGTAAGCTACAACCGCTGTGAATAATTGAAATACTGGAAAATGGGGTGTTTTAATATGCCCTTTTTCTTTTTAAAACTCTTGACTATACAGTTACTGTATACTTTAAAATGGTTGAGTTGATAAATTTAGCGAAAAAAGGAGAACAAATTGGAAGAGAAGATTAATAAGAAACCCGCGTATATCCTTATGACAGTTCTTGTAATGTTATGGGGATTTGATTATGTTGTAGCCAAAACAGGACTTGAGGTGTTCAAGCCTATGAGCCTGCTTTTCTGTAAGTATTCCATAGGCTTTGTTACAATACTGACAATCAAACTGCTAAGAGGCAATTTTAATTTAATAAGGCCAAAGGACATACCCGTATTTCTGCTCTGCTCCCTGTGCGGAGAGGTGCTGTATTTCAACTGTGAATACAATGCATTAAGCTATATTCCGGCATCGCTGGTTACAATAGTACTTGCATTTGTACCTGTGATTTCGATAATTGCAGAGAGAGTTATATTCAAACGAAGGGCAAACAGAAGAATTATTATCGGTATGGTTTTGTGCCTTTGCGGAGTGGTGCTTGTAATCGGCGCGGATTTCAGCGAGCTGTTTCAGGGAAGGGCTTTGGGATATCTGCTGGCTCTTGGCGCAGTGTTCTGCTGGAATGTATATAACTATATAACCTCGTATCTCAAGGATTATGACAGCTTTACCCTTGCATGCACTCAGATGCTGTGTTCACTTTGCATAATGGCGCCGATTGCGCTGCGAAACATGCCTGATTTCACACAGCTTCAGCCGACGCTGATAGCAGGCCTTATCTATCTTGGAATGGGTTCAGCAGGGTTCGGATTTTTAATCATGGTATACGGACTCAAAAAACTGGGACCTACGACCTCAGCTCTGTATTCCGATTTCCTGCCGGTATCAACAGCTGTATTCGGCTGGATATTTCTCAGAGAAAGCCTGTCGCCGCTTCAGATGCTGGGAGGCGCTGTGGTTATTGCAGCAGGTTACATAGTAATCAAGGAAAAAGGAAAGATTGACAGCCTGGAACAGACAGAGAAAAAGCTGGAACAAGGTACAAAACAGCTTGAAGAATAACAAATGAACTGCGGGCTGTCGTTCCTGCATAATATTCTCGCTATTGCGTTTGTGCGTGTCCATGACGTTTACATGACCTCACAGCTGTTTCCGGCAACACTTTTCCCAATGGAGGAGGTATCGAAGCTGTTGCATATCAGTATCAGCAGCCTGCGGCATTATGAAAATAGGGCTGCCGCATTAACGGAAACAAACCGTTAGGGCGATAAGCCCTTTTTCTGTGTGCTTATGTACTGAAAAAACAACAAAATCCCAAAGCAATAAAACTTCAGGATTTTGCAGTAAAACATTAATATGAAAAACCGTAATATTCTGCAAAACAGCATACACTTAATGACAGAGATTATCAACTTAAACTTCCTATTAAATTCGAGGTATTAATACCTGATAATGACTGTGTGAGACTGATCAGTCAGTTTGTGGAGAAAATGAACCTGACTGCTCTGTACGGCGCCTATGAAAGAATGCCCTCAGAAAAATATGCTTCTCCCGCAGTCTTTCTGAAAATACTTCTTTATGCATATCACGAAAGAAAGGAGATATCCCAAGGGTTATCGAAAAAACTGCAGACGTGATATCAATTACATGTATCTTCTCGAAGGCGCTTCTGTTCCTGATCATGCTACTATTGCAAGATTTCGCACAGAGCATTTTGCAAAGTATTCTCAGGGAATGATTTCACATATGACATATATTTGCAATGGCGCATAATCTGAGATGGCTTCACAGCAGGATGCAGAATGGTAAGCTGGAAATTCACCTTTATGAGCTTAAGGAAGAAGTGGCATAATTAAGGAGGTTAAAATATAGTGCCAAACACAGAGACGGTTGCGGGCCGGCTCTATTTGTGTTTTTTGCGACCGGCATCATATGTAAACAGCGGATATTGAAATTTCAATATCTACCCCGGCGGTTGTTTTTATGGGGAGAAATATGTACATATTTGCTGTTTTGTGATACATTTTCAAGGGTCTTAAAGTCTTTTACATCGGGGTGATTTAGTGTTATAATGTAAATTACATAACTATACACTTTAAAACAATTACAGTACTTGTTTGCACAGTCAAAGTAATTGTAAATAATGAAAGCAGAGGAAGAATCCAATGGGTGACAATGAAAAAATCAATCTAACCATGCTGACAGATTTTTATGAGCTTACTATGGCCAATGGTTATTTTGAAACAGGTATGGCAGATGATATCGCATATTTTGATATGTTCTTCAGATCCGTTCCCGATGGCGGCGGATTTGCCGTAATGGCAGGCGTAGAGCAGATGATAGACTATCTGGACAACCTGAAGTTTACAGACAAAGACATAGACTTTTTAAGAAGCAAGGGGATGTTCTGCGAGGAATTCCTTGAATATCTCAGAAACTTCAAATTCTCCTGTGACGTATGGGCGGTTCCCGAAGGCACGCCGATATTCCCGCAGGAGCCTATAGTTACAGTAAAAGGCCCTATCATTCAGGCGCAGTTTGTAGAATCAATGATTCTCCTTCTTATAAATCATCAGAGCCTTATTGCAACTAAAGCAAACAGAATTGTAAGATCCGCAAAGGGCAGAGGCGTGATGGAATTCGGCACAAGAAGAGCACACGGTACGGCGGCGGCAGTTTACGGTGCCAGAGCGGCATATATAGGCGGCTGCATAGGTACAGCCTGTACAATTTCCGACAGAGACGACGGTATTGCGGCGCTGGGAACAATGGCTCACAGCTGGGTGCAGATGTACGAAAACGAATATGAGGCATTTAAAAAATATGCAGAGATATATCCGGACAACTGCGTACTGCTTGTAGATACCTACAATGTACTCAAATCGGGAGTTCCGGCAGCAATCAGAGTCTTTAAGGAAATGAAACCGTCAAAGATGGGAATAAGAATAGACTCAGGCGATGTGACTTACCTGACCAAGCAGGCGAGAAAAATGCTGGATGATGCAGGGTTTGAAGAGTGCAGCATAGTTGTATCAAATTCTCTTGACGAGTATATAATCAGAGATGTGCTGCTTGAAGGCGCCTGTATCAATTCCTTTGGCGTAGGCGAAAGACTTATTACTGCCAAATCGGAGCCTGTTTTCGGCGGCGTATACAAGCTGGCGGCGCTCGAGAAAGACGGCGTAATGACACCTAAAATGAAGATAAGCGAAAACGTTGAGAAGATTACAAATCCGGGTTTCAAGAGCGTTTTCAGAATTTACGACAAGACAACCAACAAGGCGCTTGCCGACGTTATAACCTTAGACGGAGAAACAATTCCTGAAGAGGACGGATATGAAATATTTGACCCTAAGGCAGTATGGAAAAAGAAAAAGCTGTGCAATTTCTATGTGAAAAATCTCAGAGTCAAGCTGTTTGACAAGGGGGTTAAGGTATACGAAAGCCCGTCAGTTGACGAAATCAGAACCTACTGTGCAGAACAGATTGACACACTGTGGGATGAAATGCTGAGATTTGACAATCCGCAGACATACTATGTGGATCTGTCACAGGATTTATGGGAAATGAAAAACCGTATAATAAGCGAGCATACTTTCTAATTTAAGGAGAAGATTGAGTTATGAAGATTAAGTTTTGCGGAGCTGCAGCGGGAGTAACAGGTTCGTGTCATCTGCTTTCGACAGAGAACCACAAGATACTTCTTGACTGCGGCCAGTTTCAGGGAGGAAAAGCGCAGGACGCATTAAATGAGGAGCCGTTTCCGTTTGATCCGGCAGAAATCGAGTGCGTGGTACTGAGTCATGCGCATATAGACCACTGCGGCAGACTGCCGCTACTGGTAAAGAGAGGATTTAAAGGAGCTATTTACTGTACAGACGCTACGGCGGATCTGCTTGAGGTAATGCTCAAAGACAGCGGATTTATACACGAAAAAGAAGCCGAATGGCAGAGCCGCAAAAACGAAAGAGCCGGCAGGAAACCCGTTGAACCGCTGTATACAGTAAAAGATTCCGAAGAAACCCTCAAATATGTCAGACCGGTTATGTATGACCAGCTCTTTGAGATAAATGACGAAATGAAAGTTGTTTTCAATGATGCGGGACATATTCTCGGCTCAGCAATAATAGAGCTTTGGACAGCCGAAGATGACAACGTTTACAAGACAGTATTTTCAGGGGACTTAGGTGTACTGGACAGACCGATATTAAGAGACCCTACAATAATCAAAAAAGCCGATTATGTAATTATGGAATCCACCTACGGCAACAGACTTCACCCTGAGAATGCCACAAGCATAGAGCAGCTTCTGGATATAGTAATCAAAACAACCAGAAGAGGCGGCACCGTTGTCATACCGTCATTTGCGGTAGGCAGGACGCAGGAGCTTATCTATGAATTCAACAGGTTTTATCTCGAAAGACCTGAATACAAGGACGAGCTCGAAAAGCTTACCGTGTATATAGACAGCCCTATGGCAACCAGTGCAACAGAGGTGTTCAGAAGAAACGCGCAGGTGTTTGACGAGGAAACCAAAGCATATATATTAAAGGGTGACAATCCGCTGGATTTCCCTAATCTGAGATTTACCAGATCTACGGCAGAGTCTCAGGCTCTCAATATGGACAGAAAGCCTAAGATAATCATATCCGCCAGCGGCATGTGCGAAGCGGGCAGAATCAGACATCATCTGAAGCACAATCTGTGGGACCCTAAATCAAGCGTAATATTTGTAGGATATCAGGCGGAGGGAACCTTAGGCAGAATGCTTACAGAGGGCCAGAAGGACGTTGTGCTTTTCGGTGAGGCAGTTCACGTCAATGCCGAAATATATAACCTTGAAGGCTTTTCGGGACATGCGGACAAAGAGGGCCTTTTAGGCTGGCTTTCCGGATTTAAGGTTAAGCCTAAGCAGCTGTTTTTAGTCCACGGCGAGCTGGAGTCAAAGGAAGCCCTTGCAGCTTCAATCAGAGAAAGACTCGGTTACGACCCTGTGGTGGTTACAGGCGTTTCCGAATTTGAACTCAAAAAGACTGAGATTGTAAGCAAAGAGGAAATCTACGAGGATGCCATAGATAATGAAGCTGTTGAGGCGACAAAGCAGAGAATTATAGAGATACACGATCAGATTGAAAACCTGCTTTACAACACGGGACTTGTTATGGGCGAGAAGATTTCACCTGAAAAAATGTCGAGAATAAATGATCTGGTTCTGGCGCTTCAGAAGGACTCTTTGAACCTGGGCTCAGTCATAACCAGCGATAATGACTAATTTGTCATACTAATAAGATAAAGTCAGCAAGTTTGTCATTTGAAAAGATATATATAAAAGGATATAATGAACTAAGGTACAGTAATATTAAAACGTTAAGTTTAAATATATAATAATCAGGAGGAAATTAAAATGTCATTAAGAGAAGCATTACCTAAAATCGTAACCGGCACACTTCCGGGACCAAAAGGCCAGGAAATCATGGACAGAAGAGCAAAGGCTGTTCCTAACGGTATCGGAACTGCTTACAAAGCAGTAATCAAAAGAGGCGAAGGCGCTATGTTCGAAGACGTTGACGGCAACATCTTCCTTGACTGGATTGGCGGCGTAGGCGTATTAAACATCGGATACAGCAACCCTGAATGTATCGAAGCTGTTAAAGAACAGGCTGATAAGTTCTTCCACTCAATGTTCAACATCACAACTCACGAAGGTTATGTTGCATTAGCAGAGAAGATGAACGAAATCGTTCCTGTTAAGGGTGACCAGAAAAAGACAATGTTCGTATGCTCAGGTTCAGAAGCAGACGAAAACGCTGTTAAGATTGCAAGAAACTACACTGGCAGACCTAACATCATCGTATTCACAGGTGCATTCCACGGCAGAACATCATTAACAATGACAATGACTGCTAAGAAGGCATATGCAGTAGGCATGGGACCTTTCCCTGATGGCGTATACAGAGCAGAATTCCCTAACCTTTACAGAGCTCCCGGCAATATGACAGAAGCAGAAGCTATCAACTACTATGTAAAGAAATTAGAAGACGTATTTATCGAAGCTACTCCTTATGATGCATGCGCAGCAATCGTATTCGAACCTGTACAGGGCGAAGGCGGATTTGTTCCTGCTCCAATCGAATGGGTTAAGGCAGTTAGAAAAATCTGTGACGAACACGGTATCTTAATGATTTGTGACGAAGTACAGTGCGGTTGGGCAAGATCAGGTAAGATGTTTGCTTCACAGTATTTCGCAGAAGCAGGCGCAGCTCCTGATATTATGACTACAGCTAAGTCAATCGGCGCTGGATTACCATTATCAGCAGTAACTGCAAGAGCAGAGGTTATGGACGCTGTAACAGGCGGCACAATCGGCGGTACTTTCGGTGCTAACGCATTATCAGCAGCATCAGCATTAAAGGTTGCAGAAGTAATGCAGAGAGATGACTATCCTGCAAAAGCTATGCACATTGCAGAAGTTGGCATGAAGAGATTCAACGAATGGAAAGACAAGTACGAAGTAGTAGGCGACGTTAGAGGTCTTGGCGCTATGATGGGTGTTGAATTCGTTAAGAGCAAGGAAACTAAAGAACCTAACGCTGAATTAGTAGGAAAGATCGTACAGACTGCTATGAACAACGGTTTATTACTCGAAGCAGCAGGAACATACAACAACGTAATCAGATTCCTTTGCCCGCTTTGCGTAACTGATGAGCAGATGGAAGCAGGTCTTAAGATATTTGAAGATGCTATCGTAGCTAACATGTAATTACATATATATAAAAAAGGGTCCGGGCAGGACCCTTTTTTATAACATAGGAAATATCGACTTGCAGATATTTCCGTATGTTTCAAAGAAAGTACCTTGAATGTTATCGCACCTTGCGTGCGATATGTGGAAATAGGAATTTCAATTCCGTACATTTCCACTTTTTTTATATGCAAAAATACCTGAACAGATTTCCTTCTCCTGTAAAACTGCAAAAAATCAGTGAATAAATTTCTGCAGAGACTGTTGACATTTTGTTTAATATATAAAAACACCAGGGACTTGTTCCTCGGTATTTTTATAGAAAATGATGATGGAACAAATTGAAACAAAAACTATAAAAAAAGTTTGAAAAGATTGTTATATAAGTATAGAATAGATTATATGATATTTTAATAGTAGCTAAGGAGATTTATGAAGACAAACAAAATGACACTGGCAGTAAAACTGGGATATGCTTCCGCGTCCTTTGGGGATTCGGCAACATATTCCTTTGTTAATACGTTTCTGCTGTTTTTTCTGACTACTGTTGCGGGGATTGAACCGGCAGCGGCAGGAACAATCATAATCGTGGGCTCGGTATGGAACACAATAATCAATCCGATAATCGGATATCTGAGTGACAACTGCGCCAGCAGATGGGGACGGCGCAGACCATTTCTGGCAGCTATGGCTCCTGCTCTGGGAGCGTCTATATTCCTGCTTTTTACGGCGCTTGATATTATCCCGGCAATTAAACCACTTTATTATGGTGCAGTTCTGATGATTTTCTGGACTGCATTTACAGGATTTTTTGTCCCGCATCTTGCGCTTGGAGCAGAGTATACACAGGATTATCATGAGAGGACAGACCTGCGTTCATATGCCTCAATTCTTAATATGACAGGAACCCTAGTCGGTATGGTGCTGCCTTCTTTAATGGCAGACTTCTTTGTTGAAAGAGGGCTTAGCCTTGAGGCTGCGTGGTCGTGCACAGGAGCTCTTGTGGGTATTACCTCAACTGTATCCATATTAATCACAGTGCGCGCCTCAAAGGGAAGAGACCTCCCCTGCGCGCGGGAGGATCGAAGTGTATTGCCTAAGCTTCGTATGAAAGAGCTGTTTGGCGAGTATCTGGAGGTTATTAAACTTAAACCGGTCATATATCTGATGCTTACCAGCCTGTTCACGCTTATATGCAATGCCATGCTGTCATCAGATCTAATGTACTATTTTACATATAACCAGAAGATGGACGCAAAAGAGATTTCGATGATGTTTCTCTACAAGACGGTGATTGCAATACTGCTTATTCTGGTGGTTAAGCAGGTAAGCCGCAAAACAGACAAGCGTACTGCGCTGATGCTGGATTTTATTGTCGGAGCGGCAGGTATAACCCTTATGTTTTTTGTCGGAGCTGATACCCCGGTATTGCTTTTTGTATTTATGCTGTTTGTTAGTATATCCACATCAATATACTGGCAGCTTATGCCGGCAATTATCTATGATGTATGCGAATACGATGAGCTGGAAACAGGTCATCAGAGACAGGGCGTAATAGTTTCCCTGCAGGGACTGGTAGAAGCTCTTGCGGCAGGTATAGGCGCGCAGCTTCTTGGTATTATTCTGCAGCTTGCAGGCTTTGACGGAAACGCGGCAGTACAGACAGAAACAGCCCTTAAAGCCGTAGAGCTTTCGGTAACTGTTCTTCCGGCAGTATTTCTGATTTTTGCGCTTGTCTGTATGAAAAAATACCCTATAACCAGAGCCAGATTTGAAGAAATTCAAAGACAGCTGGCAGAGAGAAAAAAATAAATTATTTATGTTTTGATAAATTTAAACAGTGGGTGAAATTATGAGAATATATCGTGTAGCTGTCTGTGATGACAATGATACAATGAGGGAGGAGCTTTCTGCTCTTTGCCGCCAGATCCTGACAGAAGATAATATTGAATATGAACTGACAGAGTTTGCAGCCGCCGGAGAGCTTGAAGAACAGCTTAATGCAGACAGATGCCCGTTTGATTTGCTGATTCTGGATATTAAGATGGACGGTATGACAGGAATAGAACTTGCCCGTTCCCTGAGAGCCAGAAACAATAGGGTTTCTATAATCTTCGTTACAGCTTATGAGGATTATCTTCCCGACGGGTACAGTGTTCAGCCGGTTCACTTTCTGCTGAAACCTGTTCGAAAAGAGATGCTTGCCGATGCGATGCATACTGATTTAAAACTGAATCATTTACCTAAGACTGCGGTACTGCGTATAGGGAACAAAATACTGCATCTGCCGATTGCGGATATTAAATATGCAGAGAGCTACAATCACAATGTTGTTATTCATCAGAGCAGGAGAAACGATTCATACTATATCTCTCTGACAGAGCTTGAAAAACAGCTGCCTTCAGGGTACTTTGCCCGCTGTCACAACAGTTATATTGTGAATTTAAATGAAGTACAAAAAATAGAACGCAAGGAACTGCACCTTAAAAGCGGTGAAGTTGTACCTGTAGGGAGAGCATATTATCAGGCGTTTCAAAGTGCATTTGTACGATATATCAACCAGTAAAAAAGGGACATCGTTAAGCCGGTGTCCCTTTTGCAGCGGCTAGTTGTGTTTTGGCAGTTTAAGAGCTGTCTGCACAGTAAATATACAGTTGTCAGAGATACTTATATCAAGAATGCTGTTATGCTTCTGCGCAATGCTGTTCATAATCTTTAAGCCGAAGCCGTGTGTTTCAGGTTCTTCTTTTGTGGTAATAAATTTACCGTATCTGTCCTGTTTTAAATCTCCTGTGCAGGAGTTTTCGCATTTTATAGCGACAAAGTCATTCTTTTCTTCAATATGAAAACGGATAAATCTGTCTGCCGGCTCACAAGCTGTCGCAGCTTCAATCGCATTGTCCAGCATATTCATCAGAAGCTCGCACAGATCCTGTTCGGTTACGGCAAGCGAGGCAGGGACGGCAGCATAGGCGTCAAAACGTATATCTGCCTGCGCTGCGCGATGAGAAGCATCCTGTAATATGGCATTGACTGTGAAGTTTTCGGTAAACTGCGTTTTTGCAAAACAGATGCTTTGCTGTTTCATTTCCTCCAGCATTTTGCCTAGCGCATCATAGTCCTGTTTTTTGTACAGAGAATCAAGCGCAATAAGTCTGTGGTTTGCTTCATGGCGGATTGCAGCGTTTTTGATCATTTTGCTTTTGATGGCAAGATAGCTGTCCATAACCATTTTATTATGCAGCTGCAGCTCCTTTGCCTTGAGCTGCTGCGCAATAAAGGAGTCCATGATGGAGTATAGAGAAATTGCGGCGCATATTGTAGTGAACCATACTGTAATCCAGTATACAAGATTATCATAAAGCCCGTACTCTGCAATATCTGTAAACAGCTCTCTGACATATGCCGAAAGATATCCGTCTGAGACTGCTGATATGAAACAGGCAATCAGAAGTGCGGCAGCGCTTGCAGCAGAAAACATACCGAAATGTTTCAGGAATCTGCGCCGTCTGTTCATAATAACATAGACAACAAGTAAAGCAATGAACAGAAAACTGAACTCCTGCCGGTTCAGAATATCAACAAAACTATCGTTAATGAAAAAGTGTCCCATTCCTTTGGTAATCCATTGCATTGTCAGCCCTGCCGCTGTAATAAACAGGGGTATCAGACTCATATTCGGGTTCCTGCGCAGCAGAGTTATAAGGAAAAGCCCGGCTATCATCAGAGAAATAAACGCGGTGGCGCCCGCAGGTATGCCGTAGTAGTTGGCATAAGCGTAGCTGTCAATCATAGCCGCATCAACCGGCACGAACCTTGGAAGCGGTGGAAAAACGAGGGCTTCGGTATTCGTGATCTGACAAAGCATTGTCAGATGGCACTCGGTATCAGGAGGCAGAGGAATGACAGCCTGTGTCTGATTTGCTGCATCCTTTGGAACAGAAGCCACAGATTCCCATACCTTTTCACCGTTTATACTGACAGTAAGCGCAAGCCCTGCAGTTTCAAAGATCAGATTGCCGTATTCATCATTTTCAGGGATGATTGTTTCAAGACGAAATCTGTCGCCTTTTTCCGGTGGTTTGGAATAATCCGGTTCGGTCTCTGAATTGTCTGCATTGATTTTGACGGATGACTGCCAGTCAATATACTGCGCTGACATGTCGGCTTCGGTAAAAAGCTGTAAAAACCACATTGTACAGACACAAAGAAACAGAAATACTGCAAGACATATCCATAGCAAAAGTTTCTTCATTTCAGTAGAGCCCCTCCTTTATCTGCATATATGAAATACACATACCTTTTAAGTTTATCATTATGGTATATTCCGATTATAGTCGAGTCTATTTTATTTCATAGTACCGCCTTTGACAAGAAAAACTTGAGTTAAAATCCATGCATAGCGTAAACGGCAGTTATATAGCGTAAACAAATGCCGTTCGATTTATGATATCGTGATAAAATAACTATAATCACAGATTTTGCAGCCGGTATTATACCGGATTATTCGTTGTTTTGTAATAAACACAGAAAAGAAGGAGAGAGATTATGAAAAAAACAATTATAAGGCGCGCGAGGTTTCCTGCCTGAATACAAAGGTACGGCGATTTTCATATCACAAGGTGAAACAGTTAAGGATTCTCATATGAATCCGTATATTCAGGAGGAGAGAATATGAAGATTATTAAGAAAGGGCTGGCGCTGTTGCTGACGGCGGCGCTGGTAATTACGATGGTGCCTGCAGCCTCTGTGTTTGCAGCAGGAGGCAGCTCTGCAGCGGGCGGAGATGCTTTTTCGGCAATAGGCATTGACACCAGCGTAGCTCCCGACGGTTACGATGCAGACAGCATCGACAACCCGTATGGAAGATCTACGATTAAGGTAAACACTGTATCGGAACTGTATACGGTGGGATTAAGTGAGGATGTCAGCAAAATTAACAAAGCGGAGAAAGATGTTGGCAAATCAGATGACAGCGCAAAAGGGGAAATTTCTCCGATAGAGGATAGCAAGACGAATGTATCTTTGAATGCAACTCTTTATGGCGACGGCAGCGGATTAAAAACTATAACGGCAGCCCTAAATAAAAATTCAACAGGCGCTGTTTCTAGCGGCAAGGTAGTGGCAACTGGTAACTATGCCAAGTTGAACACTGGCACACATAAGTATTTCGAGGCTACGCAAACATACGGACAGTATACCCATAAGAATTACCTTACAGGCTTGAATAATGCAACTTCGGATCAGGGCGTAATGTCTGATGTCGCTGCAGGTAATTTCGATAAGAATATTGAGGGTAAGTCTGCGCAAGTTGCCATGGTATACACAAAGGGATATTCTGCTACAGGCGGACTGTATCTGAAGTTCGGCGACGCCAATGGAACAAACACTAATGCATACGGTGGCTCAATTGAACTGCTTTCACAGTCCAAGAAGCTGGGTAACCCTGATCTGAAATTGGAAAATGAGGACGGAAGCGCATCCGATAAGAAGGCAGAGAACTTTGCCGAAAATCCATATCAGCTGAAGAACTACCTGCAGGTTGCAACAGGAGACTGGAATGGCGACGGCGTAGATGAAGTTGCAGTATATATTCCGGAAGAAAATAACTCAAGAATTGCAGTTTATGCACTTCAGAGAACAGAAGAAGGCGCATACAAGAAGCCTTCCAACTGGTCTCTTGCGTGGACATATTATCTGAAGGAAGACAACGTTGTATCGAACATGATTTCACTGACAAGCGGAGATGTGGACAGAGACGGTATCGATGACCTGTCTTGTACATGGGGATATTACTACGGTCCTACGCAGAACAAGGGATCCAAGGCTGTTGTTATGTTCGGTGGAAAGGATAAGGAAATCCTTAAACGTTCACAGCAGTTTGACATCAGCTATGGCTCAAGTAATATTGTCAGAGCATCTTTTGTATTCGGAGATATCGGAACAGGTGAAGATTCTCTGATTCTTTGCGGACAGGCAGACGCTGATCTGAAAGCAGGGAATACATACAGCAGATACGTTGCAATGTATGTATGGGACGGAAAGAAATTCTCTGCAAATATGGAGAAGAATTTTAACCTGTTCGAGAGGGATAAAGATGACAATCTAGTTAATGCAAAAATGAGTGGACATGGTGATAAAGGAAAAGAAATGTTCTATTCACTGCCGCTTTGCCCTGCAAACACAGCGATTATAAATAAGGGGATCAAGGACGAAGGCGGCAATAAGCTTTACTTCGACTCACTGATTTTCACATATACAAATAACGGCCTGGAACTTTCAGAGGCATGGGATATTGCAAGCTTTATGCCGGGCAAGGGCAATAAAGAATACGTAGAATATGACGGTACTGCTGGCGATATGACTGGTCAGACAGGCGCAGGAGCTTTGATGACAGTGACTCAGACCATGTCTAATACAGTAGAACCATCAGTCAAGTACACAGAAGAAGGACCTATGCAGGTTGCTACATATAAGAAGGTTGCTTATTACAAGAACTGGTTCTATAAACTATTTAAAAAGAAATCATACAAATGGGTTTTTGACAAGTTCGTGACTAAAACAGGAAGCAATGAAATAGAGCAGAAATACACTAAAACTACCTGGGGAGACACTAATATGGTTATTGCGTGTCCTTCGGAAACCAACTACAGCAACGTACAAAAGGTCAACAGCTCTTTCTCGCTTTGCCTGGCAAATACAGATAATGATTCCAGCTATATGAACTATGCCGGAAAGCATTACTATCGCTACACAGACCCGAAGGTTCTGGCAGTTCTTGCTTCACCTCCATACTTTAAGGATCTGTTAGATAGAGACGACCTTTCAGGAAACTATGCTGAGTCAACTACTAGTTACTCCAGCACAACAGGTTCCGAAAGTGGATCTACAGGTGGAACCACAATTTCCGTAGGAGCTTACGTATCCTACGAACAGGAAATTTCCGTATTTGGTGTAAAGATAGGACAGACTGAGGCTGAGGCTGTTGTTACATCAGGCTTTACTTGGGAGACTGAAAAAACCTCCAGCTTGGAGCAGACTGTTTCCTACAGTGCAACATCAGGAGAAGATAAGGTGGCTCTGTACTCAATTCCTATGGAGGTTTATCAGTACGAGTCCTATGTTCCTGATGACAACGGAAAATATGAAAAGGTAATGACGGAAGTTAACCTTCCACATGAAGCTTGTGTCAAACTTCTTGACTTAAGTGAATACGAGACTATTGCTGAAGATTACAGCATTCTCCCTACTATTGCGGAAAGCGTACTTCGCCATGAAATCGGCGATCCATCAAGCTATCCGTCAAGTACAGCGGGCTACAGCGTAATTGCTCAGTACAATGGCACTCCTGCTTCCGTAGGCTTCACTTCCAAGGGTGGAGGAGATACTATCACTCAGGAAATCGCAATGTCTAAGAGCAACAGTAACAGTTACTCTTATGTCGGTAATGTGGAAGCGAAAGCAGGTGCTGGCGCTGGAGGCGTGACCGTAGGAGTCATTGCTGGTTTTGAGGGAACGGGCGGAACGGTACACATTACCACCGAAGGCAGCTCATTCTCTGGAGAACTTCAGGCAATGCCGGCAGAAGCGAAACCTTATGGTTACAACATGAACTGGAAGATATTCTGCTACAAATACAAGGGTGCCGACATGGAATTCCCTGTAGTAAGCTATCTGGTAACAGACGTGCAGCAGCCTGCATCACTGCCGGAAGACTTTGAACAGAATGTGGCAGAAACTACTGACGATTCAGTAACTTTGACCTGGACATACGATAAATTCGTATCAGGATTCCAGCTATACAGATATTACGAATTCCCAGATGGTAGCGGAAGCTATCGCTTGGAATACGTACCTTTCTCCAAGGGTGTGAAAAAAGGAGACAAATACGAGTTCACATACACAGATAAGGGCCTTAGCCCATATACGGAATACAAGTATCAGATTCAGACAGAATCCACATACAACCCTAAGGTAAGTATCTATAGCGAACCTATTTCCTGCAGAACTAAGACGACCGTAGGATATCCGCAGATAACTGTATTCGGACTTGTTGAAGATGGCAAGGACAAGGGCAAGCTAGCAATCTATCCAGATGCTGAAGGGAAGGCGACAGTTACTGTAGCAGATGAGAATCAGTATAAGAGTCTCTCATATCAGTGGCAGAAACTGGACGGTGGCGAATGGAAAAATATGCCGGCGTACAAAACAAAAGAACTCACCATTGCCAACGCATCGGCAGCAGACAAGGGAACCTACAGATGTAGAGTAAATGCGATTTACTTCGATGAAACTTCTCAGAAGGAATTCTCGATTTCCGCTTATACAGATGCCTTTGAAACCGTATACACAAAGAGAACGCCAGAGGTAGTTTTGACCGCTAAGGCAGAAAAATACGGCAATAGCAAAGACATTAACGGAATACACGCAGAAGTTGAACTTCACTCTGCAAACAAAAATAATACTACTGCACCTAAGGGAACTGTAACCTTTACTATTGAAGGCAAGGACTATGAAAATACAAAGGTTGCTTCACTTACCCCAAGTTCAAGCACAAAGTCCTTCGATATGGGTAATGGCAATACAGAAAACAAGTACTACTCAACAGCAAGCATAGACTTCCAAAACCTGGCAGAAGGTACCTACACTGTGAAATACTACTACAGTGGAGACAATGTCTTCAAGGACAAAACTCAGGAAATCGGCCAGATCGTTGCAGTAGGAAGCTCAGAAGGCTACATGATGAACATGAAGAATGCAGATAATCACACTGTAACTAAGTTCACATACGGCGATGAAATAGTTCCTACACTATACACGGTAGCTGCCGGAACATCCGACACAACAGAAGTAAAGGACGCTGTTACTTACAAGTACAAGGCATCTTCAGATTCTACATTGAAGGAATTCTCCAAAGGAAAGAAGCTCGACGCTGGCAAGTACACCATGTACGCATACACAAAGAACAAAACCGACGCAGTTGCATCAGCAGAGTTCACTGTAGAGAAGAAGGCTTTGTTAGTATCAGCTGTTGCTAAGGACAATGTTTCTGATATTAAAAAAGATCCTCCACAACTGAAAACAGATGTTGCAGGCGTGACAGCAGCAGATCTAGATGTAGAGTATAAGGCATATAACTCAGCGGGCAATGAGACAAAGCTTAGCAACGATGACCCGGGTAATTACACAATTATGCCGTGCTTCAAGCACTACAACACAGAAGCAGAAATTGAAGCATCAGAAGCAAAACGTGCAAACTATGATGTAAGCTTCCAAAGCGCAGTGTACACTGTAATCGGTCAGATTTACGCACTTAACGTTTCTGCAGAAAAGTACACAGACAAGAACAATGTTTCTAAGAATGTAGGTACTGCAGCAATTAGCGAAAACGGCCTGACAACAGGAAATTACACAAAGGGCACCACTGTTCAGCTATATGCAACACCTGATGAAGGCTATGAAGTAGAAAAGTGGGTTGTATCCTCAGTTGGTTTTGATACCGTAACTTACACGGCAGAGTCGATGAAGTCTGGCGGACAGAATCCAAACAGACTGAACCTGACTATGAATCCAGGCGCAACAACGGTCAAGGTTTACTTCAAGGTGAAGGAAACACGCCTTAACCTTATCAAAACCACCGGAGGCGACATTTCCTGCACATCGGATGAATACTTTGAATCAGGAGCAAAAGTAAGCCGCGGCGCAGAGCTTACATTTAAGGCAACGCCAAAGGCTGGCTACACATTTGGCCAGTGGATTATCAGCGAAACAGGATTCAGCTCAGTCTACAACAAGGGAACTGTGGCAGAGGACGGCACAAGCTCCATTAATATTAAAATGGGCACTAACGATATCGGCCTACAGGCAACCTTCGTAAGAGACAGCTACACTGTTAACCTAGAAGGTAACGTAGAAGCTTACTACTTGAAGGAAAGCAATGATCTGGCTAATGCAAACGAAAAGATTTACATCACAAGCGGTAAATCGGTAAAAGGCGATACGATGATTTACGTAGCACCTAAGACCGGATATGTTGCAGCAGAAAATGCTTTCATAACTATTAACGGAGCAGATACACAGGAAGCTTCCTCATACAAATTTAAACTTAAAGAGAACACTGTAATCAGCCTTGACACTGTAAGAGAAAGCTACAAAGTAGAGGCCACTGCAGGAACTGGAACAGAAGGCGTAGCAGGCGGCAAGGTTGTCATTACAGCCGATGGATCTGAAGTCGAATCAGGCAACAATGTAGATGGCGGAAGCAAGGTTGTATTCAAGGCCGTTGCAGACAGAGGCTACGTATTTGATCACTGGGCAATCGGCGACGGTGCAAGCAGGACTGCAGACGAATACGTTATAGATGAAATTGGCGAAGCAACTACAGTAAAAGCAGTATTCAAGGAAAACAGCAAGAATACCTTAACAGGCATCGTTTCTCCAGAAAGCCGCGGAAAACTTGTTTACACCCTATATGACATCTATGGCAATGTGCTTGAAGAAAATCAGGAATACACTGAAGCTTTAGAAATGTACAAGGGCGAATCCATCGACATTTCAGTAGCACCTGCATCTGGAAGCATGGTAGAACAGTGGGTAATTGACGAAGGTGCTGGCGAAAAGAAATTCGTATCATCCTCAAAGAAGTACCCTAACGGCAAGATTACTATGAAGGACAGCGATATAGAAATCCGGGCTATAATGGTTTCTAGCACTTCATACGACCTGTACTTCCACGCAGATAATTCCAATGATGGTACGGTGACTGCAACCTCAGACGGAGCATCAATTCAGACTGGTGAAACAATCCCAGGCGGTGCAGACGTAGTATTCACTGCAGAACCGGTAGAAGGCAAGATGGTTGACTACTGGACTATAACTAAGGGAGCAGCAAGCGTTAAACCAACAGAAGAAAACACAATTAAGGTAACAGATAGCGACGGTGACATTATGGTAGATCCTGTATACCGCGTTGACGGATACAAAGGTAACCAGACCGTAAGAGTTTACTTCAAGAACCTTGAAACAAAAGCAATTAACGTAAGTGGAAACAATGCAACAGTCGATATTACATATGTAACCCCAATCAAGAATGGCGATGAAACAAAACCAACAACCACATCAGTATCTGCAAGAAAAGGTGGAACTGTTAAGCTGACATTGACTCCTAACTCAAATTATGCAACTTCGCTAGATGATGTTAAGGCAGAGTTCAGCGGATGCAGCCAGCCTGTAAAAGTGGATTACAAAGATGGTGTGTATGCAATCGTTCTGAAGGGTATCACAGAAGGTAAGGCTGTGGACGTTAATAGTCTTGTTAATAAACTCGTGAAGGTAGAAGCTAGCGGCAAGAATTACACTGCAAGCGCTATCAAAACCAATAAGGTTGCCGACGGAGCGGCTGTTGGTTTTGTCAGAGAGGGCAGCAATATAAGCTTCAAACTGACGCCAAACGGAGGATATCAGCCGGATGAAGCGAAACTTCAGGCATGGATTGCTGACGTCAAGAACAGTGCATGCACAGATGCAAGCTTTACGGTGAATAATGACAAGTCAGTGGATGTTGAAATCAAGGATATCAAGGCAAACGTTACAACTGCAGCTGATCTGTTTGCACCAATTCCAAGCGGTGGAGGAGGCGGCGGCGCAGCACCTGTACCACCTGAACAGAAGCCGGAAGAGGATGACAATAAGATTATTGTAGAGGACACTGTTGACAGCGATGGTCAGAAAATCACACAGATTATTGCAAAAGCAGAGACTCTCAAGAGCAAGGATGAGAAGTCAGTTGAACTTCAGCTCAGCGATGAACAGAAGAAAGCTTTGATAGAGAAAGCAATTGACAAAAACGCTGACACTATTATCATTACCAATGACGAGCTGAATGACGAAACCGAAAAGCTTTCGGATATAATCAATGTTAACCTTGATGTTAAGCTTCTAAACGAGATTATAAGCAAAACAAATGCAACGGTTGCTGTTGAAACTCCGGTTGGCTTTGTGAAATTTAATAAAGATGCGCTGAAGGCTGTTGAAAAACAGCAGGGCAAGGCCAAGTCGCTGAAGCTTCAGTTAAAAATCGAAAAGGATAAGGACTACAGCCACATCATAGGAAAGACAGCTTATGTAATCTCAGTAAAACTGCTTGCAGACAAAGAAGCTATAACTGACTTTGGTGATGGCAGAGTGGAAATTACTCTTGAAATCCCTAATACTCTGTTAGGCAGAGAACTGGTTGCAGTATACATCGGAGAAAAAGACAGAATTGAGAGATTCGACGGAAAGATTATCACAAAGAAATCTGCTGATAAAAACGGCAAAGAAACTGAAACAAAGTACTACAGCTTTGAAACAGATCATTTCTCCGTTTATGCGCTGGCTGAAAAGTCTACGGTAGACGAGTATGAAAAAACCCAGAAAAACCAGAAGCTTATTTCGGGAGTGAAGAAAACTACTGTAAAACTGTCATCAACAGCTTCAAAGAAAAAAATAAAGCTTTCATGGAAGAAGTCAAAAGGATACAAGGTGGATGCGTATGAGGTTTATCGCAAAACTTCAAAATCAGGTAAATATACAAAAGTATTTACAACAAAGAAACCGGTATCCCTCAGCTGGACAAACAGCAAAAAACTGAAATCCGGAAAGACTTACTATTACAAAGTAAGAGGTGTCAGAACTGTTGATGGAAATAAGTATTACACGAAGTGGTCAAATATCACATCAAAAAAGATTAAATAAGAATCACTGACAGGAATGTTATCTGAAGTGCCGGAAACAAACAAAAAGGCACAGAAGATGATATTCAGAAAGGTAAGCTGCTCCGGTAAAGCGGACAGAATTTAGCAAAAACTGGAACAGAGTATGTACAGCATACATGAGCTTGCATACTCTGTTTTTTATGTGCGGAAATTCCGGCATCTGAGTTATATTCCCTGCATAAGCGTACATAAAAACAGGCTATCGACTGCCGGTAAGCGATAACCTGTTCACTAATCCTGTTATTCCACTGATTTAAGTGATTCTATCATATCTATCTTTTTTAATCTGTAGTACATGACAATATTTACTATTACGGCAAATGCAAACGTCAGAATTACCGACAATATGTAGCTTAGAGGCGTTATCCTTGCATCAAAGGTAATCATAGATACATTTATCTGTCCGATTATAAATTCCAGCAGCACCTTGCCGAGAAGAAGCCCGACTGCTGCGCTGATGCCTGTCAGGATGAAATTCTCTCTGAACACATATGCAGATGTTTCTTTCGGATAAAATCCCAGAACTTTGATTGTGGCTATTTCTCTGACTCTCTCGGTTATATTTATATTGGTAAGGTTGTAAAGCACGATAAATGCCAAAGCGCCGGCTGCTGCAACTATCAGGATTATAACTGCGTTCAGGCTGTCCATCATATTGCATATTCTGTTTTCCATATCAAGACATATCGAGGTGCCTAGCACATTGTCATTATCTGAAACCGCGGCGGCGGATTTATATATGCCGTCCTCGGAACTGTCTGAAGAAACCGCATAGGCAGCGGCATATTCCGGCGCTGTTCCAAAGCCCTCCCGATATGTTTCCTCGGAAATATATACATAGTTGTTAACGTAGTTCTTGCACATGCCCGATACTGTCACTTCGATTTCATTTCCGCTGTCATCTGCCAGCCTTATTTTATCACCCTCGGTTATATCGTAACTGTCAGCCAGCTTCATACAGATAACGGCGTTTCCTGTCTGAGGAAATTCAATGGCGCTGCTGTCGTGCAGGTCAATGAAGTCTCTGAAATTGTCATCTTTGCAGGCAATGAGGGTAAGGGCTGTTTCATCTTCTCCCGAAGTAAAGAAAACCTCTTCCTCGTGAGCAAATATAAGGTCGGAAACATAGGAAGCCGTTTCAGCTTTAAAGGCCTGCTGCTCCTTACTGTTCATTGCGCTGTCAAAATGCACGCTGTAATCGTATTTTATAATTTCGTTGTATTGAAAGCCTACAATGTTTTTAACCGTATCATTTATTCCAAAGCCTGCGATAAGAAGCGCGGTACAGCCGCTTATCCCCAGTATCATCATAAAGAAACGCTTCTTGTATCTGAACAGATTTCGAAGTGTTACCTTGTATAAAAAGCTTACTCTGCTCCACAGCGGAGTGATTCTTTCAAGAAGTATCCTCTTGCCCGCAGACGGCGCCTTAGGCCTCATAAGCTGTGACGGGGCTGTTTTGAAATCCTTCATTCCTGCCGCAAGACAGGCTCCCATAGAGCATATCAGCGCTCCTGCAAGAGAGTAAAGCAGGAGTGGAATATTGAAGCTGTAGGACAGGTCGCAGCCGAAGTCATACATAATGCCGTAGGCCCGCCATATTATAGCCGGGAATATGATGCAGCAGCTGAAATATCCGATTAAAGTGCCGAGAAAACCGGCGCTGCCCGAATAAAACAGATAGCCGGAAATAACGGAGCGGCTGCTGTAGCCGAGAGCCTTGAGGACTCCTATCTGTGTACGCTGCTCGTTAACCATTCTTGTCATTGTGGTGATACATACCAGCGCAGCTACAAGGAAGAAGAACACAGGGAAAACCTTTGCGACTTCATTGACGATATTTGCATCGTTTTCAAAGCCAACATAGCCTGTATTTATATCTCTTGTAAATACAAAGGTTTCAGGCTCCTTTATATCCGCTATATCTTTTTTGCCGTCATCTATTTTGGCCTTTGCATCCTCAAGCTTTTTTTCTGCGTCTGCAAATGAGGAGTCAGCTTCGCTTTTGCCCTTTCGGTATTCACTCCAGCCGTCTGCAAGAGTCTGCTTTTCCTTTTCCAGCTTTGCCTTGCCGGATTTGGCCTGTTTAAGTCCTGAATTTACTTTTGCCAAAGAAGCCGTAAGCTCTGATTTCTTATTGTCAAGCTGCTGCTTCGATGCCTGATATTCCTCGTCTGACATATATTCTTTGCCGGCCTCAAGCTGCGACAGCTTCTGGTCTATCTGGGCAATTCCTGCGTCGAGCTGTTTTTTTGAACTGTTTAATTCGCTGATTGTTTTGTTAAGCTTCTTTTCCGAGGAGTCTATTTTGCTCTGCCCGGAAGTAAGCTTGTCATACGAGGTATCAAGCTTTGAATACGCATCGCTTTTTTCCTTGAGATAGCTGCTGTAGCCGTCATCATATTTTTCCTGCGCGTCCTTTATTTTATCGTCGGCCTCTTTTTTTATTTCATCATATCTTCTCTGTGAGGCAGCTTCTGCCGCAGTGGTAACTGCAGCCTCCGCTTTTGTTATTCTGTTTTCGTATTCATCTGAATATATATGCTCGTTTTTGTCAAGAGTAAGATATATTTCAGTGTATATATCCGAGTCAAAACCCTCGGGAAGAATATAGAAGTAGGCTTCGATTATGCCGTTGCCAAGAGAAGTGGAGCCTCTCTCGTAATTGAGATAAAGCGGTGAGTACACAAGACCTGTTATCGTGTATTTGCGATGAGCAAAAGCGTCCAGTGTATCCTTGGAATTATCAGCCGAAAGCTCAATTGCTTTGCCTATATCCTCTTTGCTGTATACCCTGCCGTCTGCAACACATTCATCAGAGGCTTCCGGCATTCTGCCCTCAAGGAGCTTGACTTTGTTTACAGATTCGGTAATAGAATAGGCCTTGAGAACCTGATCCATTTCTCCTGCATTGCAGAGCACATCGTAGGAAATGCTGCCCTCGGCGGCGCTGACATTGTCTAAAGACGATATATGCTCAACGTCTGCCGCTTCATATCCCAGAGTGGATATGAGCTGGAAGTCGTAAAGATTTCTTTCGGCCAGATACTCATCAAGAGTATCAACCATGGCATCTCTTGTGACCTTGAGACCTGCAAAAAGACCTACGCCCAGCGCGACGATTATGAGAATGGCAAGATATCTGCCCAGACTGTTTTTTATTTCTCTTAAAGTTATTTTTGTAAGCATTGTTTTACCATTCTATCAAGTCTACAGAAACAGGGTTTTCGTTTTTTTCAACGGAATAAACGGTGCCGTTTTTGACACGGATAACTCTGTCTGCCATAGGAGTTAAAGCCAGATTGTGAGTAATGATAACCACGGTCATACCGGTTTGTCTACTGGTGTTCTGAAGCAGCCTTAGTATTGCCTTGCCTGTGTTGTAGTCGAGAGCTCCCGTAGGCTCATCACAAAGAAGCAGCTTTGGATTTTTGGCAAGAGCTCTTGCTATCGCAACTCTCTGCTGCTCACCGCCCGAAAGCTGGGCCGGGAAGTTATCCATACGGTTTTCGAGACCTACCTGCTTTAGAACCTGAGCGCTGTCTAAAGGCTCCTTGCAGATCTGAGCTGCAAGGGATACGTTTTCGAGGGCCGTCAGGTTCTGTACAAGGTTGTAGAACTGAAAGACAAATCCTATGTCATAGCGCCTGTAGGAGGTTAAATCCCGCTCAGAAAGCGCGGAGATTTCTCTGCCATCAAGAAACACCCTGCCCTCTGTCAGAGTATCCATACCTCCGAGTATATTGAGCAGAGTCGTTTTGCCTGCGCCCGAAGCTCCGGTTATAACGCAGATTTCACCTTTTTCTATTTCAAAGGTCGCATCGCGCAGGGCTTCTATTGAAACCTCGCCCATATGATAGACCTTTTTGACATCTTCAAATTTTACATAGCTCATAATGCACCTCTGGCTGTTTTTTCATATATATTATATATTGTAAGATAGAGCATCAATAATTACAAGAATTTTCATAAAACAAACATACAGTAATATATGCTCAAAATAGCGGTTATAGCAAACAAGTTAAATTAAGGTGCAAAACAGCACTAAAAAAAGACGGCATAATCATTATTTTGCGACATTTGCGCTTTTTTGTAAAGATAAAAATATTGAGGATACTTTACTTTTTTTCGGTATAAGAGTATAATTAAATACAGCATCTTAAGGGAATAACATAATAGGTAAAAGAGAATAACTGTTGTTAAAATATATGATTAAATCAGCTGATATTGTTAAGTTTCCTTAAGCTTATGCAATATCAATATTTTTTAGGAGAAACATTTTGGACTACATATGGGGAGTGCTGGCAGGTCTTGCTTTTGGCGGGCTTGCAGGGATAATCAAATATTTTGCGCTGTGGCACAGGACTTTAAATGCACCGGAGGACAGGGGTATCAAGCCGTCATCTGTGTACACTAAAATGATAATCAGCAATGTTGTCAATGTGGCAGTGCTGGCGGTGGTGTTTATACTGAGAAAGCATCTGCCTTTTGATTTTGCAACGGCGCTGCTGGGAGCTGCCGTGGGACTTTCTCTTGCAGGCAAGCTTGCCCCGATGAAAAAAATAACGGCACACGTCCGGGAGGAGTGATGACAATATGATAGAAAAACTGAATGCAATAGGAATATCAGATGCGATGATAACCAGTACGGTTATTACGGCTATAATCTGTGTTCTTGCAATAATAGCGGGCCGCAGAATAGAAATGATACCGTCAGGGTTTCAGAATATGGTCGAACTTGGCATCGAGAAGCTTCACGGCTTCTTTGAGGGAATAATGGGCAAATACGCCTGTGACAAATACTTCCCCCTTATAGCCACGCTGTTCATATACATTCTGTTCTGCAACTATTCGGGACTTATCCCGCTGGCAGGAGAGGCGCCGGGCTTTCAGGCTCCGACAAGCAATGTCAATTTCCCTGCCGGCATGGCAATAATCGTGTTCTTTGCAGTCCAGATTATAGGGCTTGCAGAGCACAGAGGCATCAGGTTCTACAAACATCTTTTCAAGCCGGTGGCCTTTATATTTCCGCTTATGGTTATAGAGGAGTTTGTAAGACCTATCTCCCTCACATTCCGACTTTACGGCAATATATACGGAGAAGAGGCTGTAATCAACTCATTCTTTGACATACTTCCTCTGGGACTTCCGATTATAATGCAGGCTCTGTCGGTACTGATGGGACTTATACAGGCGCTTGTATTCTCACTTCTTGCCGCAATATATATCAGCGAGGCGGCGGAGCACGAGGAGCAGCTTCCTGTGGTGGATTAGATATGAACAATTAATTTGTTTATATATATAAAAATGATTTTTAATACGCTTTTAACTAAGCACATATATCGAAAGGAGAACTACAATGGAATTAATCGCAGTTGCAGCAGCACTTGCTATCGGTTTAGCTGCCATAGGCCCCGGAATCGGTCAGGGTATCGCAGCAGGTAAAGCACTTGAGGGAATGGCGCGTCAGCCGGAGATGATGAGTACGCTTCGTACCAATATGATTCTTGCGTTTGCATTCATGGAGTCACTTACTATTTACGGTCTTGTAATAGCATTCATACTTATAGGTAAGATGTAACAAAAAGTAAAGCAAGGAGGGGTTTTAATGTTAGACGCATTAGGCATAAACCTTAAAGACCTTATATTTGCTGTCGCAAACTTTCTTATCCTTGTACTGATTTTAGGCAAGTTCCTGTACAAACCGTTTCTGGGCATACTCGAAAAAAGAAAGCAGACAATAGAAGATGCTTTTACAAATGCAGAGGCCACCAACCGCAAGGCCGATGAGAAATATGAGGCCTATACCAAAAAGCTTGCAAGAGCGGAGGCCGAAAGCAGAGAAATCATCAAAAATGCCAGACTGAAGGCAGACGATCATGCTAATATGATTGTCGAGGAGGCAAAGGCTGAGGCTGCAAGAATCAAACTCCAAGCCGAAAAAGAGGCCGTAAGAGAAAAAGAAAAGGCGCTCAGAGAGGTCAGAGAGCAGATCGGTCAGCTTGCAATACTGGCGGCAGAGCAGATACTCGAAAAGGAAGTTGCAGCAGAGGGTCAGGAAGAAATCATAGACAGAGTACTTGAAAAGGCAGGGACATCACAATGGCAGAATTAACAGTGGATCTGACTTACGGTACGGCACTGTATCAGGCGGCAGCCGAGATAAACAAAGAAAAACAGATACTTGAAGAGGGCAGAGCAGTTGCCGGGATTTTAAAGGCGGAGCCGGAATTTGAGGCTGTGCTGAGAAGTCCTGCCATTTCGGCAGAGGAAAAAAAGACTGTTTTGTGCAATGTGTTTTCCGGCAGGCTGACGCAGGAGCTTGTAAATTTCCTGTGCATACTTATAGACAAGGGCAGATTTACTCATTTTGAGAGAATTATCAGGGAGTACGGTAGGCTCTACGACAGCAGAGAAGGCATAATCAAAGGAACAATATATTCGGTGGAGCCGCTTGACGAGGGCAGACTCGCCGAATTTGAAAAACAGACAGGAAAGCTTATGGGAGGAAATGTTGTTCTCGAAAACCGCACGGACAAATCTCTCATAGGCGGAGTTAAGATACTTGTAAACGGCAAAATAATTGATGCAAGTATCAGAAACAGGCTAAACAAAATAGCTTCGGAAATCAGAGTATAAAGGAGGGAGGTAAAATATGAATTTACGTCCTGAAGAAATAAGCGCTGTCATAAAACAGCAGATACTTAACTACAAAAATACGCTTGAGGTTTCTGATTTTGGAACAGTAATTCAGGTGGGCGACGGCATAGCCAGAGTATACGGACTCGAAAACTGTATGTCGGGAGAGCTTCTGGAGTTTCCGGGAGAGGTCTACGGTATGGCTTTAAACCTTGAAGAAGACAATGTCGGAGCCGTAGTCATGGGTCCCGACACAGGCATCAAAGAGGGCGATATTGTCAAGCCTACAGGCACAGTCGTAGAGGTACCTGTAGGAGAGGATTTAATAGGCAGAGTAGTAAATCCTCTGGGCCAGCCTATAGACGGCAAGGGTGAGATTAAAGCAGAGGATCACAGACCTGTTGAATACCCTGCGCCCGGCGTACTGCAGAGAAAATCAGTAAATCAGCCGCTGCAGACAGGTATCAAGGCCATAGACTCGATGATACCTATAGGCAAGGGCCAGAGAGAGCTTATCATAGGCGACAGACAGACAGGCAAAACAGCTATTGCCATAGATACAATAATCAATCAGAAAGGCAAAGACGTAATCTGTATATATGTTGCCATAGGACAGAAGAAATCAACGGTTGCACAGCTTGTTCAGAACCTTGAGAACAAAGGCGCCATGGACTACACTATTGTAGTGTCCGCAACTGCAAGTGAGGTTGCGCCGCTGCAGTATATAGCGCCGTATGCAGGCTGCGCCATGGCAGAGCATTTTATGTATCAGGGCAAAGACGTCCTGATTATATATGACGATTTATCAAAGCATGCGGTGGCATATCGTGCAATGTCGCTGCTGCTTAGAAGACCGCCGGGAAGAGAAGCATATCCGGGAGATGTATTCTATCTTCACTCAAGACTTCTTGAAAGAGCCGCAAGGCTTTCAGACGAGCTTGGCGGAGGTTCCATTACTGCGCTCCCGATTATAGAGACGCAGGCGGGCGACGTATCGGCATATATACCTACAAACGTAATTTCAATTACAGACGGACAGATATTCCTCGAAACAGAGCTGTTCTTCTCAGGGCAGAGACCTGCGGTAAATGCGGGCATTTCAGTATCCAGAGTAGGAGGCAATGCGCAGATAAAGGCAATGAAGCAGGTTGCAAGCAAAATCAAGCTTGAGCTTGCCCAGTACACAGAGCTTGCAAGCTTTGCGCAGTTCGGCTCGGATGTAGACAAGGAGACAAAGGCAAGACTTGATCACGGCGCAGTTCTGATGGAAGTGCTTAAGCAGGGACAGTATTCGCCTGTAGAGGTTGAAAACCAGGTAATGATTTTGTATGCTGCAATCAACTACTATCTTGAGGATATCCCGCACGACAGAATAAAAGAATTTGAAAAACAGTTTACTGAATTTGTGGATACTCACTATCCTCAGGTTCAGAGAAGAATTAAGGACAGCGGCAGGCTGGACGAGGAAACGGAAGAATTCCTCAAAGATGCAATAGAAGAATTCAAAAAACTGTTTACAGACAAATAGCAGGTAGTGAAAGGAGGAATGTTTAATGGGCGAAAATATGCAGGACATCAAAAGGCGTATCAAGAGCGTGTCGAGCACAATGCAGATAACAAATGCTATGAAGCTGGTGTCTGCGGCAAAGCTCCGCAAGGCCAGGGCGACCTTTGAAAAGACCACTGAATATTTTAACTTCATTACACATACCATTGAAGAAATATTCAACAATAACAGTGAAGTTCCTCCTGAATATCTGGCAGGCAACAGGGAAATCAAAAACACCTGTTATATAGTGGTTACAAGCTGCAGAGGACTTTGCGGCGGCTTTAACAATAACATAATTAAAGAGGCCGAAAAGGATTTCCACGAGGACTGGGAGAAGCCTGTAATTGTGGCCATAGGCACCAAGGGCAAGGAGTATTTTGAGAAGAGAGGCTATGAGATATACAAGGAATATCTGGCGCCTCCTGAGGATATATCCTTCCTTGAAACCAGAGAAATTTCAAAACCCATCATAGATATGTATGACAGAGGGGAGATAGACGAGATAGTTCTGATTTATACGGGCTTTAAGAATTCCATCGAGCAGGAGGTCAAAAACGTTATCCTGCTTCCATTTGATATACAGCCCGACCCCGATATCCTCATACATGATCAGGAGGTTGAATACGAACCGTCGGTTGAGGAGGTTTTCAACTATCTGGTGCCTAAATACGTTGAAATGATGATATATGCGGCTGTAGTAGAGTCTGCGACCTGCGAGCACGCGGCAAGAAGACTTGCTATGGAAAACGCTACAGATAATGCTTCTGATATGCTCGGCAGCCTGTCCCAGTACTACAATCGTGCAAGACAGGCAGAAATCACCGATGAGATAATCGAGATTGTTGCCGGCGCAGAGGCACAGAAATAACAGGAGGTAACATACTTTGAGCAAAGGAATAATACATCAGATTATAGGGCCGGTTATAGATATTAAATTTGAGCCGGAGCATCTGCCTGATCTGCTCAATGCGATTAATATTGAAATTGACGACAGGACTATTGTTGCAGAGGTTGCGCAGCATATAGGTGATGATATTGTAAGATGCGTTGCGTTATCTTCTACAGACGGACTAAGAAGAGGTATGGAGGCATCGGATACGGGCGGTCCTATCAGTGTGCCTGTAGGCCCTGAGGTTTTGGGCAGACTGTTTAATGTAATAGGTGAAACCATAGACGGCAAGGAGCCGGTTGTTACGGAAACCAGAAGCTCCATACACAAACCTGCGCCAAGCTTCGAGGAGCAGGATACATCTGCGCAGATATTTGAAACAGGTATTAAGGTAATCGACCTTATTGCACCATACACCAAGGGCGGTAAGGTTGGATTGTTTGGAGGCGCGGGAGTAGGTAAAACCGTACTTATCAAAGAACTTATTCATAATATCTATGCCAGTTCCAATTCTAATGCTGT